>PMPX01000028.1 GCA_003169235.1 Acidimicrobiaceae bacterium
CCGTGGCGGCGCTGTTCGCACCGAGGTTGACGTTGGTCGGTGTGGTGTACGTACCGCTGGACGAGGTTTGGACGCTGTCGCTGTCCTCGTTGTAGCCGATGACGACACCGGCAATGGGAAGCCCGGTGACCGAGTCGGTGACGGTGCCACTGATCGTTCCGTAACAGAGGGGCACGAGCCCGAACCCGAGCGTGACCCCACCGCCCAGGGTGTGGGTAATGCCGCCACCGGTGCCGGTGACCAGGAAGCTGTTTGTCCCGGCCACGTAACTCGAGCCCGACGTGAGGATCATCGATGAGATCCCGTTCGGAATCACCGTTGCCGGGTCGAACTGGGCGGTGACCCCTGACGGCAGGCCACTCACGCTCAGGGAGACCGGTTGGTCGAATCCGGTCGTTGTCTGCACTGCGACCGAATAGACGACGCTCGTATTGGCATTGAGGGTCTCGGTCGACGGCGATATGCCGAGAGTGAAATCTCCCTCGGGCTGGTCGACCGCCGCGATCGGGGTGCCCGTCAGGGCGGCCATGGTCGGGGTGGTGCTGGTGTTGACGGTGGCCGTCGCACAACCGGTTCCCGAGTTGAAGCTCTGCATGGAAAAGGGGACCCACGTGGATCCGTTGAAATAGTCGATCTGGTTGCCGTTGGCTCCGAGATTGCACTCAACGATGACTACCTGGGTAAAGGAGCTTCCAGCTCCGATGGCCACGTCGTAGTAGACCCCCGTGCCATTGGTGACGGCCACGTTGCCGCTCGTGGGGTTGGCGCCGTAGCTGGCCACGGTCAAGGCCCCGGCGCCCGAGCCGGTCGCACTCAAACCCGAGATGGAGGCGGCGGCAGTCCCCGATGGGCTCGTGGACTGGGCGCTCTGCGAGGTGATCGCACCCGATGGCGCCGCCGGCTCGGCCACGCTCACGGTGACCGAGGCCGATCCGGTGCTCTGGCCGAAGGTGGACGAGCCGTTGTAAGTGGCCGTGATCGGGTCGACCCCGACCGGCGTGTCCGAGGTGCTGCAGCTGGCCTGGCCGCTGGAGAGGGCCGGGGTCGTGCACAGCAGGGTCGAACCGGTGGTGAAGCTCACCGTCCCGGTTGGCGAGCCGGCCGATGAAGAAACGGTGGCCGAGTAGGTCAACGTTGCACCGAAGTTGGACGTGGGCGAGCTGACTCCGACCACGGTGGTCGTGCCGCCTACGACGACGAGGGTCGCCGAACTGCCGGAGGTCCCGTAGTCGGGGTCGCTGTCGAAGAGGGCGATGATGTCGTAGCTGTCGATGGGGAGTGCAGACCCAAGGCTGCAGGTCCCGGCGTCGGGTTGAGCACCCGAGAGCACCGCGTTACACGTGCCCGCCACGGTGGCCCCTTGCATGGCCACGACGGCCACGGTGTCACCGGCTGGCGGTCGGACGCTGCTGCCGGTCGACTCGGTGACCGTGATCTGCGCCGGGGACCCGACATCCGCCGGGATCAACGGGCTGATGCTGGTGGCGGCCGAGATCGGCGTCACCGTCAGGTTCTGGGGCGGGCTGGCGGAGGTGCTGAAGGCGGGGTCACCTCCGGTGGTGGTGGCGCCTTCGAACGTGGCCACGACGGAGTACGTACCGACCGGCAAGGTCGCCGGTAGGGCGCACGAGGCGCTGTCGGAGCTCCCGCCGGGGAGGGTGGCGGTGCAACTGCCCACCGTCGTACTGCCTTGAGCGGCCTGGACCAGGACCTTGTCACCGGCGGGGGGATTGGTGCCGAGGGCACTCACGGTCACCGGAGCGGGGGCCGTGGTGCCGTAGGGAACCGCACCGAGGGGGCTCAAGACGACCTTGGTAGGTGAGGGTCCGCTCGGGGCGGTGACGACCCAGGTCAGGTTCTCGAGCGCCGCCTGGGGAATCGGCGAATTGTCGGTCACCTCCACGTCGAAGCTGTACGAACCCGGGGTCGGAATCTCACCGGAGAACGAACCATCGGGACCGAGTCCCATGCTGGAGGGCAACCCGTCGGTGGAGTCCGCGACGATGGACCAGCTCAACGGGGCGATGCCGCCGGACGCGGCCAGGGTCACCGTGCCACTTGTCACTTCGGAACCCGCAGCAATGTTCGGCAGGGTGGTGGTGGTGATGGTGAGCGGCGGGACGACCGTCACATCGAGGCTTCCGGGAGGCGAGGCCGTATAGGTCCCGGATCCCGAATAGGTGGCAGCGTAGGCGAGAGGGGAGTCGATCCCCGTGGAAGGATCAACAGTGGTGTCCGCTGGGAGCGTCAGCGGGCACTCGGCCGTTCCGCTCAGCGGATCGACCGGCACCTGGGTACACCCGGCGATCGGTCCGGACGGGTCGCGAAAGGCCACGGTGCCGCCGGAGGGCACCGGGGCCACCGTGGCCGTGATGTCGGTCTGTTCGTTCGTCGTGCCCTCCACCGCACCATTGGGTTCGGGGAGCAGGGTCGAGGCGCTGAGGGAGACGTTGGTGGGGGTGAGCGGGTCCAGCGTGTAGACCGCGCCGTCGTATCCGCCCAGATAGGAGGTGTACAACGGCGATCCGGGTGCACCGGCGATCGTCCGGGAGCCATCGGCCGAGAGAGCCACCGACGAACCGAAGAGGTTGTAACTCGCCGCGTCGTCGGCCGTCCAGTCATACGTCTCGTTGGCGTTGACCCAGCCACTTGATCCTGTGGTGAAGAGCTGAGCATCGCCGGATCCGGTCATCCCGCCGTCGGACGAGTGGGGCGCCCCGACGACGAGAACGTTGCCGGACGCCGAACTGGCGAGGGAGGCACCGAGACCGCTCGCGTTGGGGTCAGACGATGTCAACTCCGCCACCTGGCCATAGGCGGTCTGCGGCCCTCCCTCTGGGGGAGTGAACGCATACACGGATCCGCTGCCGAGGTTGTGGCTGGCGTCACCGACGAAGGCCGTGAGGCCGTTGTCGGAGAGGGCCAAGCTGCTCCCGAAGTCTTCTGGTATGCAAGGTTGGCCGTTGCACGCCGTCAATCCGTCCTCTTCGGTGTAACTGGTGGCGACGTCGCCGCCCATCAGCACGTCAGGAACCGTCCCCCATGTCCGGATGCCGTTGGACGGATCGACCGAGGCGGTGAAGAGGTCAGCCGACTCATTGGTGTCGACCTGCGTGGCGGGCCACGGCGTGTAGTTCCCCTGGTCCGACACCATGGCGGTCTTACCGTCACCCGAAAGTGCGATCGAGGACGCAAACGTCTCGTCCCAGAGTGTGTTGCAGTCCTCGGCGGCGCAATTTTGAGAGGTATAGGGGTCTTGGGTCGGGTCCGGGATAGTCCTGGTGTAGATAAAGCCCGTCGCCGCGCCGGTCCCGGCACTCGTGAAGGAGTACGCCACGCCTTCGCTGAGGATCGCATTGGACGAGGTGGACCCCGCCTCGAGGTTCGAATTCTGGTGGTACTGGTCTCCCACCAGGAGTTCATCACCGACGTCATCGAGCGCCACCGTCTCGAAGGGTGCGGCGGATGAGTTGGGAACGTACTGAGTGGATTCCGTGGGTGCCCCATAGGGCTGTCCGGTCACGGTCCACGCCCCGTTGACCAGGGCGAACGTGACCACAACGAGATTCCAATTCGGTCCGAATGAGGCCAGCGTCGAATCAGGATCGATGGCCACCGACGCGGCCGCGGTCATGCCGTCGCCCGAAATCGCGACGCTGGACCCGATGACAGTGGCCCCCGGGCAGGAATTGTCGGTACAGCCGGGTAGGCCCAGATCGCCCGGACTGAAGACTGCAGTCTGTTTCCACAGATCGGTGGCGGTATTGAGCGAGTAGAGCGACACGGTGCCCGGCCCGCAGCCCGAAGTGGTCTGGATGATGCCGAGACATGGACCGGGAGCCCCCACGACGGAAGTCGTGCCGTCTTGGGAAAGACCCACCGAGCGTCCGAAGAGACTCCCGCCAAGGTCTGTGGGTTCGGCCAGGTCGGCGGGTGGCCGGTTGATGGTGAGGGTTGTGGCGCAGCTCTTGTAGGGCCCTGTCGGCGCCGCGCCGCTGGACGGATCCGCCGCGCTGGTGCCCTTCACGGTCACGTTCAGCGAGGAAACCAACCCGCCGCTGGCGTCGCTGCCGGTCACGATGGTCTGCCAGTCTGGGGGGGAGGGTGTGTAGGAAGTTGTGGACTGAGGCTGAGACTGGAAGACCAATTTGTCCCAATCGGCGCTCCAGAACTGAACCGTGAACTGGTCGAGCGGGTAGATCGCTCCCGCCCCGCCCGGGTTCCAGCTGAACTTGATGGGGGTGTTCGGATCAACCTGGGTGTCGTCAGCTGGCGTGATCATCAACGGGGCTACGGCATTGGCCGAAAGCACACAGGCGAAATCGTTGGCATTCCCGACCGCGGTCGCACTGCTGTTGTTGGCATCGTCGAACGTCGCCGCGTTGCCCGCCTGCATCAGCGCCGGAATGGCGGCCGAGAGCGTGGTTGCTTGCGCAGCCTGAAGAGTGGAAAAGAGCTTGGTGGCCGGCAGGGCGATGTCAGGCTGTTTGATGAACTGCCACAGCGTGCGGGCCACGCTCAATTCGTTGTCCTCTCCGGTGGGATTGATGGGGATGACCGTGCCCACGGGGGCAGAGCTGTGGACGCCGTCGGAGACCTTTACCCCTTGGACATTGTTGAGACTGAGGTCGTAGCCGTACTGCTCGATCGACCCATCTACGACACCGGGGATGTGGAAGGTGTAGGCGCTTTCGAATTCCTCCACATACACCGCGAAGAAGTCCGCGAACCCCTCGCTCCAGGCAGTCTCCAATCCGGCGAGTTTGTTGGCCGGTGAGATGGCGGGCGGCACCGAGAGGTTCTGGCCCAAGGTGTGGCTCACACCCCCGGGGGCGCCGTCGATTTTCAGCTGTCGAGCGATCGAATGGCCATATTCATGCAGGATGGTGACCCAGTTGAACTGGTCGGATTGCAGGATCTGCAGCAAGGGAGGGTTGGCGTCGTACAGGAACTGGCTGGTTCCCGAAGAGCTCGGGAATTCGACACTGAGCGGTCCGGCAACGGTTTGGCCGTAATTGAGTGGAGTGCCGAGGCAATTGCAGCTGTCAAGGAAAAGGGTGAACTGCACCCCGGATTCCAAAGCGTCAGCGACGTCGAACGCCGTGTTGCTGGCCGCGCTGTTGTTCGCTGTCAGACTGATGGTGAGCGGTTGCCCCTCCGCAACATCGGCACCCGTGCTTTGCATGTACTGCGCGGTAGCAAGCCCCGGAGCATGAACGATGAACGCCGGGAAATTGTCGCCGCCGACGTCACCTTCGGCGAGCGCACGTACGTATAGTGCGCGGTTGGTCACTCCGTCGGACCTGAAGGTCGATACTGAAGTGGTGTAGAAGCCTCCGGCATCGGTCCAGACGGTCGCCACCAGCGAGTCTTCCCCAGATGAAACACCGTCTTGATCCCAGACTTGCACCATGATGTCTCGGGCGGGATGCACCGAGCCGTCGCTGGCCGTGTAATTGACAGAGCCGGATATCGGGGTGTTGGCCGGCGTGATCGAGGGGTTGGCGTCAGCGGCCAGAGTCGCCGGTCCGAAGATCTGAGCCGCCGGGCCGCCTCGCCGCAGAAGATCCAAATCGCGTAGATACCTGGCTTTGCCCAGAATGGCGCGCTGGGTCTCGAGGAGGGCGACGCTGGCGTCGAGGGCGCTGTGGGTGGAGTAGGCGACGGTGGTGCCGTCCGCTGCCACCTGGAGATCTGCCTCGCCGCCGACCGGTTGCCCGACGGCATCGCGTGCCGAGATCAAAGCCTTGGCCACCCCAACCCCGCTACGGCGGGTGATCACCGGAATCGAAATCGTCCGCCCACTTGCCGAGAGGTTCCCGATGCGTAGAGCGTGTGGCCCGGTGACCGAGACGGGACCCTCCGCCATGAGGTGGACCACGACATCATGGAGTGGTTCAACGGACCGTAGGGCCAGCTGAGCGCCACTCACTACCCACGTTCCCCCATCGGGCTTACTCAACCAGCGAGCGGTCACGGCGNNACACGGCGTTTGGAACCACGGGAGCCGACGCCACCGGTGCCGCCGTCGCCGGCGACGTCCTCTCAGCGGACAAGGTCACCGGCAGCGAGAGGTTTATCCCCACCACCGCAAGAACTGAAGCGGCGCTCACCAGACCCAGGCGTCGGAATCCGGACATCCCACCCCCGTGCTCTCTTCGGTCGCTGGCCACTCTGGGGTGGGCAACCCAGCCTGGGCAGCATCATGCCTTGGCAGCGCTTCAGCGCAACCCTAGTTTGGCGAGTGGCTGAGGGCCACACCCGGTCGAATCGCAATGGATCGGTGGGTGAGGTGTCCCACGGACCCACCGCGGCCCTCAACAACCTGATTGAGCGCATGAAGCGGATCGGTTCGGGTTCCGCAACTTCGAGAACTACCGGATCCGTGCCCTGCTCTATGCCGGCAATCCGAACTGGCGCGTCCTGGGCTCGATCGTCGTCCGCTGAGGCCAGTCAGCTCCCTGCCAGAGTCCGACGAACCGCCAAATCCTCGATCTCGCTCGGACATCGACCGTCCGCGGCCGGGAGCGGATGACGAAGGTTCACCTTACGAGGCCGGACCATGAGGGCGACGGATTCAGAACGCGCCGTCGGTGGCGACTTCCATGTTTGCGGCGACCACGGGGGTCAGCCAGTTGGCGAAGGTCGCGGTGATGTGGTTGTCGTCGCGGTAGACGAGCATGTTGCCCATGATCACCGTGCAGGTGTTCGAGATGCAGAACCACGGGTCCGTGTCCACATAGCCGGCGCCCGTGGTGGCGGTGACCGTCTGTTCCTGTGGGATCCCTTCCGGGTTGTAGAAGGGGTAGTGCTTGGGGATGTCGCAGTCGGGTGTGAATGTCAGGTGCCGGCTGAGGCAGTCAGGCGTGTTCTGCTGGGGGTAGGGGTCGTCGCCCATGAGGACGACGCGTGCTCCGCTGGTCTGTTCGATGGTGTTGATCATTTCGCTGAGTCCCGACAGCCAGGCCTCACCGTCCACGACCACGTGGTCGTCGGCGATGCCGTACTCACGGGAGAAGCCGAGGATGACGACCGCAGGTCGCAGCGTCGACATGCGCTGGAGCTCGGCGGCGCGCCACTGGTTGCATTCGGTGTAGTCCCGCCCGAGGGCCGGGCTGAAGACGGTGATGTCGATGGGCGGGCACGTCGCCTTTGCCGCGACCACCAGGGCGTCGTGCTCCTCGTTGGCGATGTTGTCGATGGCCGGGAACCACTGCAGAGCGTGCGAGTCGCCGAAGAGTACGACAGTGCGTGAGGAGGTCGTGTCCCCGTAAAGGCAGGGGTGCACGGTCGTGTCGGTGAAGTTGTCGAAGCACCCGTCATTCTCGGGCACCGGCGCATCGGCCGCGGCGTCGGCCAGCAACGGCGTGAGGTTGGCGGGGACGTCGGGGTCGTTGAGGGAATCCTGCGCGACCTTGTTGGCCTGGGCGTCGAGCGAGGCAGCGGTCGCCTGCGCCGACGGAATGGTCGTCGACGTCGTCGAGCGCCGGTTGGCGGGGTGGGTGACCAGCCGGGCTGCCGCCGCGTGACCGCTCCCGGCGGGCGGTGGGATTTCGGCCACGACGAGAACAGCCACGCAGGCGGCGCCGAGGCTGAGGGCGCCGCCGGTGACGAGGCTGCGCACCGACCGGGTCGAGAGCCAGCGGGATCGACGCAGCGGCTGCTCGAGCACAACGGTGGTCACCGCGGCGAGCACCAGGCTGAGGAAGCAGACGCCCACGTTCTGGGTCAGCCCGAGAGCGTGGCCCACGATGGCGGGCGCGAGGATCAGCGCCGGCCAGTGCCACAGGTACCACGTGTAGGACACGGTGCCGATCGGCTGGAAGGGGCGGAGGCCCAGGAGGTGTGCCGGCCCGGCCCGCAGGTGGCGCGTGCCGGCGAACAGGGCTGCCCCGGCTCCCGCGACCGGGACCAGTGCCGCCGTGCCCGGGAACGGCGTCTGGGGGCCATAGGCCGCGAACGACCACGCCACCGCGCCGAGGCCGGCCCAGCCGATCGCCGCCAGCGCCCACCCCGGGAGCCGGCGACTGAAGGGGGCCGCGAGCGCGAGGAGGCCGCCCACGGCCAGTTCCCACGCCCTGGTCGGCAGCGAGAAGAAGGCCCACGGCTCGTCCGTGGAGGTGAGGTGCACGCAAAGCCGGAAGGAGAGGACGGCGACGACCGTGAGCGCTCCGATCACGGCCCAGCGGGATCGGTCCGGCGCTGAGAGCCGTTTCGCGCGGTGACGGGCGTGGCGCGCGACGCCGATGTTGCCGGCGAGGACAGTGGCGCCGAGCAGCAGCGCGGGCCACAGCAGGTAGAACTGCTCCTCGACACCGAGCGACCAGTAGTTCTGCAGGGGCGACACAGGCCCCTGCGAGTCGAGGTAGTTGGTGGCCTGGAAGGCGAACCGGTAATTGCCGACATAGAGGGCACACGCCACGGCGTCCTTGGCGACGGCGGTCGCCTCGAGCGGGCCCAGTACGGCAACGGACACGGCGACCGTGACCACAATGACCAGCACAGCCGACGGCAGGAGACGGCGGGCCCGGCGGGCGTAGAAGCGACTGAACGAGAGCCGCCCTCCTCCGGCGACCTCGTCCCAGAGGAGCTGGGTGATCAGGTAGCCCGAGATCACGAAGAAGACGTCAACGCCGACGTAGCCTCCGGGAATGGGCAGGCCAGCGTGATAGGCGACAACGGCGAGGATCGCTACGGCCCGTAGCCCCTGGATGTCGCGTCGGCGGGGTCTGCGTGCCGCCGCGGCGCTCACCCCCGGTGCAGGCGCCTTCGTGTCCGAGGCTCCTCCTGGGGCCGCAAGGTCGTCGGGCATGGCTAGGGCAATCTTGCTCCAATCTCGCGCGCTCCTGGGCCCATCCTTCGGTACTCGGTACCAGCTCGGCGCGAGCTTCCCGATGATCAAGTCCTCTTCGCCGGAAGAACATGCGTGCCGTGGCTCAGCGGTGGACCCTGCCGAGCATTGTCACTATTCGGGGGCACCCACTCCGAGTCTCTGTTGCGCTGGCCCGACCGCGACGGAGCGGCGCCCTTTCTGCAAGGAGGACGCCGCTCCGTTTGTCACCAAAGCCGGGTCAAGCCCGACTGAGCTGCGATCAACCGGTGCACCCGGCGATGCTGGCCAACGGCTCGCAGTTGTCCGGGTGGTTCCCGTTGACGGACGTGGACGTCAGCGATACCGCACCGCCCGTCACGCTGTAGATGCCACCGCCACCCAGGGTGGCGGTGTTGCCGTTCACCTGGCTGTGACTAATGGTGAGCGTGCCTGTGATCGGCGCCTTGGGATTGGGCAACCCGTTGAGGATTCCTCCCCCGTAGCCACCGGCGCTGTTCCCGTTCACTTGGCTCCAGTTGATGGTCAGGATGCCACTGACCGGTGCGCCGGTGAGTGGGCCGATGTCAACGTTCAAGATGCCACCACCCGATGCCGTCGCACCCTTCCCGGCGGCCGTGTTGTGGTTCACCTCAGACCAGTTGATGGTCATCGTTCCGTGGTTCACGAGGCCGGCCCCGCTAGTGGCGGAGGCCGTGTTGTTCTCGACCTCGCTGCCGGTGATGAGGGCGTTGCCGCCGTTGGCGATGCCACCCGCCGCAATCGGAGGACCCGATCCCGGTGCCGGGACGGGCGCGGTGGACGTGTTGCCATTCACTTGGCTGAAGAAGACCGTGAGCGAGCTCGTGCCCGGAGGCGCACCGCCAGGGGCGCCTCCATTGCCGTTGCCGCTCGAGATGCCTCCGCCGTTGAGTGAGGTATTGCCGTTGACCTGGCTGACGTTGAGCAGGACGTTCCCGGCGAGGTTCTGGATGCCCCCGCCACCGGCAATCGGCGCCGTGTTGTTGTTCACCTGGCTGAAGTTGAGCGTGAGGGTACTGGTGGGACCAGACGCACCGATGTAGTTGCCGTTGGCGACGCCGCCCCCAGCGGGGCCACCGGCGAAGTTGTTCGCCACCCGGGTGAAGTTGAGCGTGGCATTGCCCTGGACGTTGGCGATGCCACCACCGACGCCGTCGCCATTGCCGGTCCCTGGACTGGTGTTGTTCGTCACCAGGCTGCCGTTGACGGCCAGCGTCGCCGTGGTCGGACCGAAGGTGGCGTTCGCGATGCCGCCCCCGGCGGTGACGGCGGAGTTACCCGTCACCACGCTCTGATTGACAGTAACCGTGCCTCCCGAATTGAAGATCGCGCCGCCGAAGTCGGAGGCCGATCCGCCGGTCAGGGTCACGTTCTGAACCGTCAGATTCCCGCCCGGGCCGTCGACCTCGAAGATACGGACTGCGTTCGACCCGGTGATCGTGGCGTTGTTGCCGTACACCTTGATCGGGTGTGTGACGACCGGCAGGCCGTTCTCGCCGTTGTCGGGGGTCGTGAGGGCATAGGTGCATCCCCAGGCGAGGCTGATCGCTCCACCCCCGCTGCCGTTCGCCGCGTTGATGGCGGCGACCAGTCCGGCTGCGCCGCTCGCACACGGCACGAAAGTCGCTAGAGTGGCAGAGGCCGTCGCGGCCGGGGCGACTGCCAGACCCAGAACTGCGGCTCCGGACCCCATCGCCAACTTCATAAGCGTGGTCAATCTCATGGGTTACTCCCTGGTCATTATTCCCAGGATGTACCCCCTCGTCTTCTACCCCCGGGCGGAGACCGCCTTGGTGACTCCGTCGTCAATCCTTACAGACTCGGGCCGGCCACGCTCAGGGAGATTTGGAGGAGACGCCCCCTTGTCCGGAGCCCAACCCGGCTGGTCCGATCTGTTGTTCGTCCGTCGTGAAGACTGCCATGAGAATCGCGTCCCGGTCTTCGGGGATACCCTCCGAAGATGATCAGGACAGCTACTACTTTGAGCGGGTGCTGACGGGGATCTGGGTCTACGTCGCCGCAGTGGCGGCATCGTTCGCTGTGGCGACGGTTGCCAGTCCGGCGGGTGTGTCTGGTGCGGTCCTTCTCCTGCCGTTCCAGGGTAACGACAACCGACCGGAGAATCTGGAACTCTGGACACGACCCCAACCGTCAGGAATCCGGGTGAGCGACGCCATTGAGTGGGCGCGCCAAATCCTTGGACTGTACGAAGGCATCGGTGCACCTCCAACGGCCCTCACGATCTCGCGTGAGCGCCCTTGGAGGTGGCGGGAATCGAACCGTGGTAGCCGGATTTGTAAAAGCGCACGTCAACGCCATCGTTTCGAATCTACCTGCCATTTCGGTGAGACGGAGAGGTACTCGTTAGTACTCGTTGGCACGCACTGGCACTCGCTGGTTCGTGCCGCCCGTGTCCTATTCGTGTCGCACCGAGGAAGGGCATTTCGGATCCGTCTTTGTAGTGCAAGAAAGAGTCATCGAGGGTGCCCCATACCGGCACTCGGGGGCAGGGTGCCCGCTACGACGTAGCGCTTGAGGCAGCCCATCGCCTCTTTCTTGGTAAGAGATTGCGCGCATTCATTCCGCGCGCAGTGCCGACGCGGTGCTGGCTCCCTTGGAGTAGAACCTCGGCAGCGCCGTGAGGAGCACCCCGGCGGCCACCAAGACCACCAGCCCCACGACAAGTGAGATCAGGGGGACGACGGTGATCGGTACCACGCCAAGCGACGTGGCGAAGCCGGTCCAGGTCCAGCGCCCGGCGACGATGCCGAGCGGCAGCCCGACGACTACGGCGACCAGCAGCAGCGTAAGCGTCTGCCAGACGACAATGCCGCGCAGCTGAACTCGGATGAGGCCGAGAGCTTGGAGGACGGCCAGCTCCCGGCGGCGGCGTCGGACGCTCGCCGCCACCGCCGCTGATAGGGAGACCAACGCGGCGACACCCAGGGCCAGGGCGAGGGCCAGCGGCTGCCCACTCATTTGGTTGGCATTGACGATGGATGCGCCCAAAACGCGTGGCACCTGGTACACGCCCCCGGGTGTGCCCCCGGGATCGGCCTGGACGATGGGCCGCACCACAGATCGCGGCCGGACCCCGGGGGCCAGATCGATGGCCACGGTTGAGGGAAGGGCGGAGATGGCCTCGTTGGTGGACGTGCTGAAAGAGTGCAGGCCCTCGACTGAGAGCAGCGTGGCCTCGGAGAGCATGGCTCCGGTGCCCAAATCGACGTGATCGGTCAGGCCCACCCCGATAGACGGCAGTGTCACGATCCCAACGATGGTCAGTCGACGTGTCGTCCGAGCGGCGTCCACCGTCACGGTGTCCCCCACGTGCTTGCCTAGCTGGCGCAGGGTCACCGCTCCTAGCTCGATCTGGTTGGATACTTTCTCCGGACGCGTCCCCAGTCGGTAGCGCTCGGACGCATCAAGAGGACTCCCGCTCACCGTTGGCGGCTCAACGGAACCGCGGTGGGTGGTCAGTCCGAGCACGGGCACGGTTCGACCATCGATCAGGAGCTGGGTGAAGCCAAATGTCGACCATCCCGTCACACCGCGCTGAGCGTCGATCAGTCGGTCGAGATTCCCGTCGCCACCGTGAAATGTGGCCGGACTCGCGGAGGTCAAGAAGCTGCCATAGCCCGCTTGGTTCTGGATGAGGACCTCCCAGTTCCACCCATATCGATTTGGGTGGGAGACCAACCCGTCGAGACTGGCGCCGAACACGGCCGCAGTGACCACTGCGATGATGGCGGTCACAGTCCCGACCAGGTTGGCCCGCACCGCTGACTTGCGGCCGCCCGCCGGAGGCTCCAGGGCGAACCGGATGCCCAGGGCGACCACCTGGGGCAGGCCGGCGGCGTCGGCGGCCTGGGCGACCCCTGAGGGGGATGGCATCCTCGTATCAAGGCGAGGCCGGGCCCCTTGCCAGGCCATCCAGGCTAAGACACCTAGCAGGGCCACACCCAGGACGAGCGCGCCGCCCACCAGGACCGTGGTGTCGAACTGCGCGCCATGCACGGGATCAAACTGCCGCACCGGCTCCAAGGGGGCCAAGGGTGAGAGTGTGACCGCGACCGCCATCGCAAGCACCACCCCGGCCACGACGGCCAGGGCGGGACCAAGTGCGTAGGTCAGTGCTGCACCTCGGCGGGTGAGACCGAGCGCCCGGAGGCTACTCAGTGACTCGGCAGAGCGCTGGAGCCATTGGGCCACACTCTGGCTGACCAGTATTAGAAGAGCCAAGGCCGCCAGTCCGCCGAACACTGCCAGGGCGACGGCCTGGGGACGGATGGCGTCCTGAACCTGGCGGTGCACCGTGTCCAGCCTTCGGACGTTGAAGGCGTAGCCGTGGCCGACCTTGGTGGCCAGGCGCTCCAGGGAGGTTTGGAGCGCCGGCAGGCCTGCACTTCCCCTGTGCAGTCGAAGCCCCACCCATGAGTAGGAGATCTCCCGCCCGAACCGAGATGTGGCCGCCCGGGACAAAAAGGCGCCTTCTTGCTGATCGAACTGGTCGACGAGCGCCGGCGGGGCCTCGACGATCCCAGTGACCCGAAAAGCGGCCGAGCCCAGTACCTCCGGGCTGTACGAGCTCCCGTCGTAGAGCCGGTAGTGGACGGTGCCGCCCACACCCACTCCGAAAAGCCTGGCTATGCCAGGTGTCAGGGCGATCTCGTTGATGGAGGCCGGATGGGGCAGCCGCCCGGACAGCACGGTCAGCGTGTCCTGGCGGTAGAACGCACCATCCACGCTGCTCTCGACCGAGTTGGTGAGGAAGGAGTCGTCGACCCGGCCGCGCACCACCGGATTGGCGTCGAGTCCGGCGAAGGCCGCGCTGGAGCGTGCGCCCGGCAGGTGCTCTACCGTGGCGATCAGTGCAGTGTTCGTAGAGGGGATGTTGACCATCACGTCGCTGGCGTGGATCGACTGCAAGTAGCGCCCATAGGCCGACTCGGTCCGACGGGCCCCAGCCAGGGCAGCCATCGACACGGCGCCCAACAAGCCGGTGAGCAGAACCACTATCAGCGCCGGACGCCACGACGCCCGCCAGGTGATCCGCCACCAGTACCAAGCCACCGTCATTAGGCCCAGACCCCGCCCCTATACATGGTGGGGATGATGGTCGGTGCTGCCAAGGACGGCAAGGGTGCTACCCGCAGCGTCCAGGGAAGGGGTAGCCACCCCCCTTCGATTTCAGCGGAGAGGGGTGACCAGTCCACAGTTACGCGGTGCTCACACTGACGTTCGACCCGACACCGGACAATCGGCACGGCGAAGACTAGGTCCGGTGACCTTCAAGTGGGTCTGTTGCCGAGAGCACACGCCGAAGGAGGGAGCGGTCAGGGCTATCCCCATACATTGACGCCGGCTTGGGGTGCACCCTGCCTCCCGCGGGCCTGTTCTCCGTCCGATCACCCCGCCACGGGAGGACGCTCCGTGTTCTGGGTCGCCGGGCGTACAATCGGACTTGTGCCAGACGGTCCAAACCCCCCTTCGGCCATTGAGCAGCAACGCCAGGCTGCGGCGCTGAACCATCTCCTCGGAGAGATTGGCTTGACCTCGGCTGAACAGACCAAGTGGTGGAACCTCGTCGGCTACGAAGAGCTCGGTGGACGGACGCCCACTCAAGCCTGGCTGGCCGGCGACGAGGACTCCGTTCGTGCCCTGGTCGAGCAGTGGTACGAGGCCAGCCACGCGGCGGCTGCCCGATTGATCGGCAATGAGCAGTACCTCCTCGATCTTCGCCGAAAGCTCAAGGAGCTCGACGACAAGTACGGCTCCGGCATCATCCGTTCAGCCTGAAGGTGCCCCTGCGAGACACCCGGGCCCTGGAGGAATGGGCCGAGCGTGAGAACCCGCCGTACTCGACTTGGCAGCGCATCGCCGCCTGGGTTTCGGAGCTCGACACGGCGCCGTGGCGTGCACCGAGCGTTCCTTTCCCTGAGTTATCCGATCCGCCGCACTACGAGGTTCGCTATGCGGAGATCCCTGCTACTGACGGCGTCACCGTGTTCTATCGCCGAGTGTTCGACGGAGAATTCGTCGACATCATCGACGTGGCGCAAGTGCACTGAGACGCAGACGGCTCCATGACGCCTTGGCTTACGGCGACTCGTTTGACCGTGCCCTGAGTTGCACGACGGTTCCGTCCTTGGGCTCGGTCGCCGCCCGGAGCTCGTCGATCTTCTCGCTCAGCTGCACCTGCGTCCCTTCGAAGAGGTGGCCGTAGAGGCGAAGCGTCATGGCCGGGTCGCTGTGTCCCATCCGCTGGGCCAGAGCGAGGAGATTGACGCCAAGGTCGATCATCACCGAGGCGTGCGAGTGTCGCAGGTCGTAGGTGCGGAACGTCTCGGGGAGTCCAGCTTCCCGAAGGGCGGGCCGGACGACTTTCTCGCGCAGCTTGTCCCGGTTGAGTGGGTTGCCGTAGCGGGTCTGGAACAAGAACTCGCCTCTGTGTCCCGAGCTGCGTTCTCCACCGTTCGCTCGCCGGCGGGCGGCCACCATCGCCGCCAGGTCGTCGCAGAGCCAGGCCGGAATGGGGATGCGCCGGTCCCCGGCGGATGTCTTGGGCGGCCCGATGACGAGCCCGAAGCCCTCGCTGTCGAAGGAGTGCACGGGCAGCACGGTCTGGCTCACATGGATGACGTGCTTGACGAAGTCGACGTCGCACACCCGCAGCCCGCACAGCTCGGCCGGTCGGAGTCCCGCCAGCATGAGCAGCCAGACCGCCGGCTTGTAGGGGTCCTTGACGTGAGCGACCAGCTGGTGGATCTGCTCCATGCTGAGCACGTCGCCCTCGTGCAGCTTGCGGCGGGGTATCGGGATGTTGTGGTCGGCGGCCGGGTTGTCCTTGCGCACGTTGGCCCGCACCGCACTCTTGAGGACGAGCGACAGGACGGAGACGCAGTCCCTGGTGTACTTCGGCGACAGACCCTGCCCGAGGAGGTGGGTGATGAACTCCTCGACGTCGACTTCGGATCGATCCACTGGCCCCGACGCATGTCGTGGCCGACGTCGTCGAGATTGCTCTGGGCGTCAGTCCTGCGGTCGAATGTCTTGGAGTGCGAGCGGCCGGTCTTGTCCCGATAGCGGGCACGCCAGCGGCCGTTGGGCCGCTTGTCGATGGAGCTCATAGGTGCCTGCTCGAGCTCGTAGGTGGCACGACGACAAAGCCCTGCCGCACCGCCTGCGGCGGTTTGGCCTCTGAGCAGCGGGCTACTCCGACCGGGTGTACCACGCCAACTCCGCTTCTCTCTTGTCCTCGGTCCGCTGTCGCTGTTGGTGGGCGGCGAAGAGCGATTCGCCCCTGTCGGTCCAGCCCGCCCCGACTGCGTGCCAATGACCCTCCGACGTTTGGTCTTCCGGCCCGTCATCGCCGAGCCGGCGGGCCTCGCGCCACTGGACTCGTGCGTCGCGCAGGGCGCCGAACGTCGTCGAGTAGCGGCGTGACTTGGTGAGGAAGTGCCCGCCGTACCCGAGGCGGTGGGCGTGCCGGGCGAGGTTGAGTTCACTGAGCGCGGGATCCGCACCGAGATCGAGCGCCGTGGCCACCATGCGGTGTAGATGGGTCGGCAACTCTCGGCGGCACAGATCTTCGAACGAACGGACGGGAGCGTCGAGGCGAGGGTCGTCGCTCGAGGTCTTCGTGGCGTACTTGGCGACGTAGGTGGCCACCCGGCGGGCCCGCTCGTCGCCGTGCTCGAGGACCTGTACGTCGATCTGCCGACCCCAGGTGGCACTCGCGTTCGGGTTGCTGACGGTGATGGTGCCGGCCGCCTGCAGGCAGGCTCGGGCGAGCTGTCCGGCGTCGACCGGAGGCACAGAGCCCTCGGGGCCGTCGGCCCGCACGATGGCGTGCAGGTGCACGACACCACGGCGCTGGAACTCGGCCACCCGGCAGAATGAAAGCCGGGCGACACGACGTGCGTCCGCCTGCGTGCGATCCAGCACGGCGGCGAGCTGGCGCTCGGTGTAGATCATCGTGCGCCGCCACAGCTCGGAATTGAGGGCGTTCTGGAGCACGGCGCCCTCGTAGTCGTAGCAATCGGGGCAGAGGGGAGTCCCGACCAGCTCGTCTCCTCGCTCGTGGCGACGGGGACACGCCAGCGGCCGTCCGTGAGCACAACGGGCCCGGGGATGGCCGGCGTGACACGGGGACACAGCTGACGTCGCATGGACGGCACCGAAGCTCGGGGCAGTCAGGGTGAGGAACACGGCCGGGTGCAGGGCAATCGCCTCGTCGACTCCCTTGCCGCCCTCGAGCCCGGCCCGGACGAGGTGGCGGGAATCCCCCCGGTAGATCGCGGCGCATGACGGGCAGCGCACCTCGGAGCGCGAACCGCAGGCCTTGAGGACGACGCCGTCGGGGAGCGAGGAGCTCGAGAAGGTCACGGTCTCCTCGCCGGCGGGACCGGAGACGACGAAGCCCCGGAGCCGGATCGGGTGGCGGCACCAGCCGCAGCGATCGCCTTGGGCCAAGAAGTCGTCGAGCTGGTGGCGCTTCCCGTGGCGCACGAGGGCTTCGAGCATGGCGTGGTCGTCGGAATCCATGACCGGCCACCGTGGAGCCTGGGTGTGACAACGTACCAGGTCGGAAGTGGTATTCAGCGGTACCCAGCGAGTGCCAACGAGACACAGCGGGTACCAGCGAGACACAGCGGGACACAAAAATTTCTCGAAAGAAATTTTCGGTGGAGGGGGCATTCGGCGCCTCCGGCCTCCAGCGGCCGTCGGCGCCGGGCCCCACGGACCGAAGCTCCTTCGAACTCTGGCTCCGAGCTCTCGAAGTCCCCCGAGAATCGGTGGGGGAACTGTGAGCAGTTCCTCTACCTGATCAAGACGAGGGCTCGATCCACCGGTCCGAGGTCGTCGGCGACAGACGAGGACGCCGGCGCCAGGACACGGTTCCGTGCCTTTTCGTGTCCTGGTTGTGTCCTGCGAGGTGTCGGCGCACCTCCAAGGGCGTTCCGNNCTTGGAGGTGGCGGGAATCGAACCCGCGTCCTCCGGAGCCGCAGTAGGCCTTCTCCGAGCGCAGCCGGCATCAAATTGTCGGGGGTGACACTTCTGCCGGCGGCAGTGCCACCCCGTAACCAAGCCAGATTTCCTCAGTGTTCAGTTGGTGTGAGGCACTGAGTAAGCCCTACTGAATGACGCCCAAGATCCGATCCGTAGGGCGGGGACCGGCTGGACGTCGCTACTTAAGCAGCGATCGCGAGCTGAGGCTCGGCGTTTGTTTTTGGTTCCGGCTCTTTAACGTGGTTCCGGAGACCACGGCTCGCTTCTCCTACCTTGACGACCGAAGTCGAAACCAATCACCCCCATGTCTGGGTTGCCGACCACCCTGGTCAGCCTCTCTATTCTACGGGCTTCTGGCCCGGTCGCTCGACGGCTGGGCCCGGTAGGCCTACGCGCCGCTCCAGCGACCCATCTCCTTGCTGGCCCGGGCGGCTTCCCGCTCGGCGTCCCGGGCCATGATCACGTTGCGCTTGTCGTAGAGGCGGCGTCCCTTGGCCAGGGCCAGCTGGACCTTCGCCTTGCCGTCCTTGAAGTAGAGCGACACCGGGATCAGGGTCAGCGACTGCTGCTGGGTCTTGCCCATCAGCTCGTCGATCTGGGCCCGGTGCACCAGGAGCTTCCGTTTGCGGTCCGGATCGTGGGCGCCAACTCCGGTGGCGAAGCTCCACGGGGGGATGTGCAGCTGGAAGAGCCACAGCTCGCCGCCGTCCACCCGGGCGTAGGCCTCGCTCAGCTGGGCCTTGCCCTCCCGGAGCGACTTGACCTCCGAGCCCTGCAGCACGATGCCCGCCTCGAAGGTCTCGAGAAACTCGTACTCCCGCCGGGCGCGGCGGTTGGTGGCGACGGTGCGGTCGCCGCTGCGGTCCTCGCGGGCGGCCGCCCGCTTGGCGATCTGCTTCTTCGCCCTGGCCATGAGGGTCCGAGGGTACCCTTCTGCGGTGCTCCGCCTGTCCCGCGCCCTCTACATGGAGATGGTCGCCCATTGCCTGGCCGGGCTGCCCGACGAGGCGTGCGGCCTCCTGGTCGGGCCCTACGGGGGCGACGAGGCGGCCCACCTCTTCGTCACCCCCAATGCGGCCGCCTCGGCCATGGTCTACGAGATCGACCCCAAGGAGATGCTGCGGGTGGACCGCGCCGCCCAGGCGCTGGGGGCCGACATCATGGGCGTCTTCCACTCCCACACCCACACCGACGCCTACCCGTCGCCGACCGACGTGGCGCAGGCGACCGACCCGGGCTGGCACTACGTGCTCGTCTCGCTGCGGGACACGCACCCCGTGGTGCGCAGCTACCTGATCCGGGACGGGCAGATCACCGAGGAGCCCGTGGAGGTCCCCGGGCTCGGCGTCCCGGGCCTCGAGGCGCCCGGGTAGGGCGGTTGCGCCGGCTCCTTGTAGAATCGTTACCGGATCAGTCAACAATCACCCTGACCGGCCCCGGGGGCAGCCCGCGGGCACCCGGGGCACAGAGCGAGGAGGCCCCGTGGCCGTCGAAGTCCGTCTACCGACCGTCCTGCGCAGCCACGCCGGGGGTGCGGCCGTGGTCAGCGTCGAAGGCGCCACCATCGGCGAGGTCCTCTCCACGCTGGTCGCCGAGTACCCGGGCATGTCGGGCCAGGTGATCACCGACGACGGTGCCCTGCACAAGTTCGTGAACATCTACGTCGACGACGACGACGTGCGCTACCTCGAGGGCCTCGACACGCCCGTCAAGGACGGCACCGAGGTGTCGATCCTCCCGGCCGTGGCCGGAGGCTGAGGACCGGGGTCGGGAAGCCTGCGATGACGCTGTACCCGTCGGTGCTCGAGATGATCGGCAACACGCCGATGGTCGACATCAGCGCGCTGAGCCCGAACCCCTCGGCGCGCATCCTCATGAAGCTGGAGGGGCAGAACCCCGGCGGCTCGGTGAAGGACCGCGTCGCACTGTCGCTCATTGAGGACGCCGAGCGTTCCGGCGTGCTGGTGCCCGGCAAGCCGGACCAGGTCCTCATGGAGCCGACGTCGGGCAACACCGGCATCGGCCTGGCCCTGGTGTGCCGGGTCAGGGGCTACACGCTCAAGGCGGTCATGCCGACCAACGTGTCGGTGGAGCGCCGCCAGCTCCTCGAGCTGTGGGGCGCCGAGATCATCGAGTCCCCCGGCACGGAGGGCTCGAACGGCGCCGTGCGCATGGCCCGGGAGCTGGCGGTGGAGCATCCCGAATGGGTCTTCCTTTACCAGTACGGCAACCCGGCCAATCCCCGGGCGCACTACGAGGGCACCGGCCCCGAGATCCTGCGTGACTGCCCGGACGTGACGCACTTCGTCGCCGGGCTCGGGACGTCGGGCACGCTGCTCGGCGTCGGGCGCTTCCTGCGCGAGAAGCTCGGGGACAAGGTGCAGATCTGCGCCGTCGAGCCTCCGGCGGGGGAGATGGTCGACGGGCTGCGCAACCTCGACGACGGCTACATCCCGCCCATCTTCGAGGACCTCGGGGGCGCCGAGCTGCTCAACCGCAAGACGGTGGTACGACCCCGGGAGTCGATCGAGTGGACGCGCCGCCTGACCGAGGTCGGCATCTTCGCCGGCATCTCGACGGGGGCGGCGCTGGCCGGTGCGGTCAAGTGCGCGGCGTCGCTGCCACCCGGGGAGGAGGCGTCCATCGTGGTGGTCTCGGCCGACGGTGGCTGGAAGTACCTCTCGACCGGGGCCTGGACCGGCGATCTCGACGAGGTCACCGAGCGGGCCAAGGAGATCATCTACTTTTAGGTGGTGGCCCCCGAGGTGGTGGCCATCCGCCGCATCGCCCTCTGGTACGAGAGCGGCGCCAGCGTCCGGGCGATCGGTGCCAGCAGGGGCAGGCGGGCGGCGTTGATGTCGAGGTGCGGGCCGCCCAGGCGGTCGGCCACCAGCCGCGCCACCTGCACCTCGGTCCGACGCACCATCTTGGGCGGGAGGGAACCACCGTCCTCGTTGCCCGAAAGGCCCATGGCCGTGGGCACCCAGGCGGGATACAGGACGTGCACGTGGACCCCGTGGCCGGCGACCTCGTGCGCGACCGACTCGCTGAAGGCCGAGATGGCCGCCTTGGACGCGGCATAGGCGCCCTGCTTCGGCTCGGGGGCGCGCGCCGTGTCGGAGGACACGTTGACGATCGCGCCCCAGCCGCGCTCGATCATGCCCGGGACGACCGTCAGGGTGCCGGCCACGGTGGAGAAGAAATTGACGTCGAAGACCTCCCGGACGGTGCCCAGGTCACCCCCGGGCACCGGCAGCATCAGGTCGACGCCCGCATTGTTGACGAGGATGTCGATGCGGCCGAACCGCTCGACGGCGGCCGCCGCCATCGACGCGACCGAGTCGCGCTCGGTCACATCGGTCGGAACCGCCAGCGCGTGGTCGGCGCCGAGACCGGCTGCCGAGGCCTCGGCGGCGGCGAGGTCGGTGTCGGCGAGCACCACGTCGGCTCCTTCAGCCCGCAGCACCGTGGCGATGCCGAGGCCGATGCCCTTCGCCCCGCCGGTGATCACCGCGACCTGCCCGTCCAAGCTCTGCATCCGGTGCTCCCTGGTTCTACTGACTGAGGTCGGTCGCGGGATCAGTCCACGCCGACGTGCACGGTGGCTGCGTCCGATTTCGCCGCCTCCATCTTGACCGAGAAGATCGGGGCCTTGCGCCAGATGGAGGCGACCAGCATGAGCAGTATGCCGACGACGCCGAGGGCGATGAGGATGCCGGCTTCTGCACCGGTGAGGGCTTGGGCCGCCTTGACCGCCACCCACAGCAGCAGTGCCGCACCGGCCAGCGGGAGCACGCCCAACAGGAGCGTGTCCTTCGGTGACTTCAAGATGATGCGCCGGTAGTAGAAGGAGGCCGCCAGGGCGGTGATGGCGTAGAACATCGAGTACAAGAAGCCGCTCACCGTCACCAGGTCACTGATGGCCGTCGCCACCGATGACTGGTAGATGTCGACGACCCCGAAGATGATGACCAGGGCCCCGAGGATGAGCGTGGTGAAGGCGGGGGTGCGGTAGCGCTCGTGGATGACGCCGAGGCGCTTCGGGAGCACCTTGTCACGCGACATGGAGAAGAGCAGGCGCGAGGTGCCGATGATGGCCACCTGGGTGGTGGCGAGCACCGAGATCACCACCGCGAAGGCCATGGCCTTCTCCCCGCCGGTCCCGCCCAGGCGCTGGCCCACCCACGCCCCGGCGTTCGAGGCGTTGGCCTGGAGCTCGTGGTAGGGCCCGACCCCTTGGAAGGTGGCGAACATGGTGATGAAGAGCACGCCGAGGAGTGCCACGCCGATGACCGCGCCGAGGCCCGGGTTGCGCTCAGGTCGCGCGGTCTCCTCGTTGATGTAGATGCCACCGTCCCAGCCGGCGACCGCGGCCACGGCGATCACCATGGCGGCCGAGAACGATCCCGCCCCCGTCCCGGAGAGGCTCAGCCAGTGCAGGTTGGGCGAGACCGTTCCCGCCGAGTGGACGATGTAGACGGCGATGAAGGCCCAGACGATGAAGACCGTGAGGATCGAGTACTCCAGGATGGCGACGGTCATCTGCAGCCGGGCGCTCGGGCGCAGGCCGACGACGGCGGTCATGGTGAGGAGGCCCCCGATGATGACGATGGCGGCCGCCCCGGCGAACTGGTTGTTGGGCGAGACGCCGATGAGGCTGAGCACGCTCGGGCCGATGGTGATCACGTCGATGAGGACGAAGCCACCGAAGGCGATGAGCATCAGCCAGCCGGTCATGAAGCCGACGTAGGGGTTGAAGGCACGCGCCACCCACTCGAAGGTGGCCCCGGCGTTCTGGCGCCACATGTTGAGGCGCTGGAAGGCGAGGGCGATGCAGAGCAGCCCCGCCGTCGTGATGATCATCGGCAGGATGGTGCCGTAGGCGGCGGCCGAGACCAACAGGGCCAAGGTGACGGCGATGGTCTGGCCGGGGGCGGCCCCCGCCATGGCGAAGACGACCGAACCGCCGAGGCCGACCCCGTCCTTGATGAGGGTGGGCTCGGCACCTCGTTGGCCCGACGTTGCGGGTGGGGTGGTCAGCTCACTCACCGGGACACCTCCGCAGTGCGACCGTTCTCTCGCATGGCCTCCCCCTCTGTGGTCCAGTACAATTTCACCGTGCCATGTAGCATGGTACATAACACGAAAAGGGTCAATCGGTGCGTGTTTCCATCATGAGAACTCTCCATCGGCCCTGTAGCGTCGGTTGGCGGGCGAGGAGGAGCAACCCATGACGGCGATGACGACCGGCACCGCAGGGAGCCACATCTCGGCGATCCACGCGGGCAGCCTGCGCGAGCAGGTGAGCCGTGCCCTCGAAGCGGCACTCGTCGCCGGCGAGCTCCAGCCCGGCGAGATCTACTCGGCTCCCGCCTTGGCCGAGCGCTTCGGGGTCTCCGCGACACCGGTGCGCGAGGCCATGTTGGACCTGGTGAAGGACGGCTTCGTCGAGGTGGTGCGCAACCGCGGATTCCGGGTGGCCGAGATGTCCGAGGCCGACCTCGACCAGATCTCCCAGATCCGCTTCCTCTTGGAGGTGCCGAGCACCGCCCAGGTGGCCGCCACCATCACCACCGAGCGCCTCGACGCACTGGCCGCGGTCGCCGACGAGATCGAGGCGGCAGCGGCCCGAGGTGACCTCATCGGCTACCTCGACGCCGACCGGCGCTTCCACGTGGAGCTGATCTCCACGCTCGAGAACCCGAGGCTCACCGAGTTCGTCGACCGGCTCCGCCGTCAGACCCGGCTCTTCGGCCTCGACGACCTGGTCCGCTCGGGCCGCCTCGCCGCCTCAGCCCACGAGCACCACGAGCTCTTGGACGCATTGCGGCGCCGGGACGTCGAAGGCACGCGTGAGCTCATGGGCCGCCACATCCTCCACACCCGTGGGCTTTGGGTGGGTCGCGACGAGCGCTGAGCGTTCCGGGCCCCGTGCGGCGCGGGCCTGCGCACGGTGCGGTCAGGACTTCTCTCCGTTTCAGCGGTTCCCCAATGGGGAACCGCGCGGACATGGCTACCGAGAAGCAGAAGACCGCAGCCCGTCACATCCTGGAGAAGGCCCGCAAGGCCCAGGCGGACCGACGCGGTGGTCGCGCCGCACCACGGCGCTCCCCCGGGCTCTCGACGAGCGAGACGAACCGCCTCTCCAACGACGAGTTCGCCTTCCCGAAGGAGCGCAAGGAGCCGTTGGTGGACGCCAAGCACGTGCGCAACGCCATCGCCCGGTTCGATCAGGTAGAGGGCGTGAGCGACGCGGAGCGCGATGCCGCCTGGAAGAGGATCCGCTCGGCGGCACGCCGCTTCGACGTCGAGATCACCGAGTCGAGCTAGCGGGAGCTTTTCGACGGGGGGAAAGCGAAGCGCTCCTGACCGTCCGCACCACGGCGTCGAAGATCAGACGACCGCACCCGAGCAGCGACGAGCCCCAGAGGACGCCGTAGGTGCGTCGAAGGCTACGACGAAGGAGCGTGCGGGGCGATGGTGACGGTGCGCGTCGAGCTGTAGAAGTCGAGGGCGGCGGTGCCCTGCTCGCGCTGGCCGATGCTCGAATCCTTCTCCCCGCCGAACGGCGCGTAGAAGTCGACCCCGGCAGTCGGTGCGTTGATCTTGATGAGCCCGGTGTCGATGTCGCGCACCGCCGAGAGCACGGCATCGAGGTCGCGCCCGTGGACCGACGTCACGAGACCGAAGCGGACCGCGTTGGAGATCTCTACGGCATGGGCGACGTCGTCGGCGTGCAGCACCAGGGCGAGCGGCCCGAACGTCTCCTCCTGGGCCAGCTCGTGGTCGGGCGAAAGGCCGGCGACCAGGGTCGGCTCGACGAACCAGCCACGGCGATCGAGCAGGTGGCCGCCGGCCAGCACCTTGCCGCCGTCGTTGCGGGCACTCTCGAAGGCGGCCGTGAGCTTGCTGTGGGCCGGCTCGTTGATCACCGGTCCGACCACCGTGGCGGCATCGGCCGGGTCGCCGACCCGGAGATCGGCGACCGCTTCGCCCAGCTGCTCGACGAAGGCATCGTTGGGGCCCACCACGATGACCCGGCGAGTGGCGGTGCACTTCTGCCCGGCATAGCCCATGGCCGCCCCGGCGATCATCGCCGCGGTGGAGAACGGGTCGGCGTCGGGGAGGACGATGGCGGCGTTCTGGCCGCCCATCTCGCACTGCACCACCACACCTCGTGAGACCGCAGCCGATGCCACCGCCGCGCCAACCTTCGCCGAGCCGGTGAACGACACCACATCCGCTCGGGCCACGACGGCCTCGCCGGTTGGTCCGGCGCCGTGGACGACGGAGAACAGACCCTCGGGGAGGAGCGGGGCGAAGAGCTCGGCGAGCATGTCGGCACACGCCATGGCGTCGGGCGAGGGCTTGAGCACCACGGCGTTGCCCGCAGCCAGTGCGGGGGCGGCCTTCCACAGCGGGATGGCAAGGGGGAAGTTCCACGGCGTGATGAGCCCGGCCACCCCGTGCGGGCGGCGGTCGCTGTAGAGGAGGCCCTTCGCCGAGGGCGGCAGCTGCGCGCCGGTGGCCGCGAAACAGGCCTGCGCGTAGTAGTTGAGGATGGCGACCGACCGCGCCACCTCACCGGTCGCTTCGATCAGGGGCTTGCCGACCTCGCGCACCACCAGCTCGATCGCGTCGCTGCGCCGAGCGCTCAGGGCGGCGGCTGCCGCACTGAGGGCCGCGGCTCGCGCAGCCGCTCCCCCGGCCCACCACATGCGCTGCGCCGCCCAGGCCCCGGCGAAGACGTCGGCCAGCGCCGCGTCGCTCGCCACGGCACGTTCGGTCACCACATCGGTAGGGTCCTGCGGCGAGATGGAACGGAGCACGTCGGTGCTCACGCGTACTCAGGCGAGGCCATCGGCCAGCGCCTTCTCGGTGAGCTCGCGGACGCTGCGTTCCTGCTCGGTGGTGAGCGGTGTGCGCGGCGGCCGGCACGGCCCGCCGTAGCGGCCGACGATGTCCATGCTGAGCTTGATGGCCTGGACGAACTCGACCTTCGAGTCCCAGCGCAGCAGCGCATGCAGCCGGCGGTAGAGGGGGAGGGCATGGTCGACGTCACCGGCCATGGACGCCCGGTACAGGTGGACACAGGCGCGCGGGAAGGCGTTCGTGTACCCCGACACCCAGCCGGTGCCCCCGGCGAGGGCGACTTCCAAGACGGTGTCGTCCGAGCCGATGAGCACGTCGAGCTCGGGTGCGAGCTCAGAAATGGCGTAGGCACGGCGCGGGTCGCCGGCGAATTCCTTGACCGCCACGATGAGCCCCTCGTCGCTCAGGCGTCCGAGCAGCTCGGGGAGGAGGTCGACCTTCGTGTCGAGCGGGTTGTTGTAGGCGACGACCGGGAGCCCGACTGCGGCGATGGCCCGGTAGTGCTCGACCACGGCGCGTTCGTCGGCCCGGTAGTTGTTGGGCGGCAGGGCGAGGACCGCGCTCGCACCGGCACCCGCCGCGTGCTCGGTCCAGCGCACCGCCTCGCGCCAGCCGTAGGCGGCGACGCCCGGGATCACGTCGAATCCGGGAGGGGCGGCGGCGATGGCGGTCTCGACCACCCGGGCGCGCTCGTCGGCCTCCAGGGTCTGGTACTCCCCGAGCGATCCGTTGGGGGTGAGACCCTCGCAGCCGGACTCGGCCAGCCAGGCGACGTGCTCGGCGAAGCGGTCGTAGTCGACCTCGAGATCGGCGGTGAAGGGCAGCGCGCTCGCCACCAGGATGCCCTGCCACGGTTTCCGTTCCACGCTCACCTCCTGGTGATGTGTGACATGTTACGCCGTCCGAAGCAGGACGTGGGCAGGGACGGTCAGGAAGGCGGCTCGAGCGAGCGGGCGATCGAGCACTTTCCGGTGTGCAGCAGGTTCGAGACCTGGCCCACGCCGCAGTGCGCCCCGATCCCCATGAGCACGGCCGCCTCGTCCGATGACAGGCTCCACTCCTCTTCGATCCAACCTTTCAGCTCACGGAAGGCGTCCCGGCAGGCGTCGGCCAGGGAGATCCCCGACACGATGGCGGTGAGCTGGCTGTCGCTGCGCACCCGCGGCGAGCCCATGGTCGGGGGCCTCGGCACCGGGCGCGCCGAGGCGACGATGCGCGTCCCCACCTCTGGGGCGGCGGTGACCTCACCGTCGCCCATGGCCGCCTTGGCGTCGCCGAAGTACAGGTACGCACCGTCGACCCCGACCGGCAGGATGACGGTGGCACCGGCGGTGATCTGGTTGCAGTCGAGGTTCCCGCCGTAAGGGCCCTCATGGCGCGAGAGCACCGTCTCGCGCCCCGGGGCGGTCGCCACGCAGCCGATCAGAGGGGCGACGGGAACCGACCATCCGTCACGCAGTTGGATACGGCCACCCTCGACCTCGAGAGAAACGGCGTGGTCCTCCTCGTGCCACCAGTCGGTCGGCGAGAGAGCCTCGCAGCGGCTCACCACCACCACACCCGGTGTGGTGACGTTGACCTCGTGCAGGGTGATCTCGACCGCCCCGCCGGCCAGCGCGCCAACAACATGTATCGGGCCCGTCACCCCGTCGAGGTTCGCCTCCACCCAGGCGGCGGTCTCCTCGTTGAAATCGCCAGGGTCCAAGAACTTGCCGGTGAAGCAGTCGGCGGTCTCGACCACGAACTGCTCGTCTGCACCGACCGAGCCGATCGGCGTATGGTCGGGGCTGTAGACGTACTTGAGGTCGTCGGGACCGAAGGTCTGCACGAGGAGCTCAGCGGTTGGGCACGCGCAGGTCGGGCGGGAGCGGGGAGGCGGGGGTGATGGGGCCGTAGCCCTCAAACTCCCCGTAGTCGCGGTAGACCTGCTCGTAGAAGGCGATCGCCTCGTGGTCGAGTTCGATGCCGAGACCGGGGCCGGTCGGCACCCGCAGCGCACCGTCTTCGAACTCGACCGGCTCGGCCAGGATGTCGTGGGCCAAGATGGTCACGAACTGCTGGTGGCCGAGCGGCGGTGAGGCCAACGTGCCGAGCACATGGGCGGTGGCCACGGTGGTCACCCCGAGATCGGCGAAGGCATGCTTCACGATCGGTAGCCCGGCGAGCTCGCACTGGGCGGCGGCGTCACGGAACGGGATGAGCCCACCGAGCTGGTGCGGGTCGGTCACCACCACGTCGGCGGCACGGCGGGCCAGCACCTCGGGCACCTGCCACGGCAGCCAGGCCGACTGGTTGGCCCCGATGCGCACCCGGGACTTGGCCCGCAGGTCGGCCAGGCCGCCGATGTCGTGCATGTTGACCGGCTGCTCGACGAACTCGACGCCGACGTCTTCGAACAGCCGCAGCGCCTCGACCGCCTCGAAGGCGGACCACGCCTCGTTGGCATCGACGCGCACCGCGATGTGCTCACCCACCTCGTCCTTGATGGCTCGGGCCAGCGCGAGATCGTTCTCAAGGTCGAAGCCAATCTTGATGTACATCGTCTTGAATCCGCGGGCCACGCCCTCGGCCGCCTGCTTGCGGGCGGTCTCGGTCGTGCGGTCCTCCACCCAGATGTACCAATAGAAAGGAACGAGCTCGGTGTCGAGGCCCCCGAAGAACTGGTGGACCGGACACCCGAGCGCCTTCCCGCAGATGTCCCAGAGCGCCATCTCGATCCCGGCGGCCGCCGCGTTGCCGAGGTAGGGGTAGTGGTGCCAGCCGCGCATCGACGCACGTCGCAGGAACGCGGAGATCCGGAACGGATCCTCCCCCACAATCCATCCCGACGTCGCCTCAAGCGCGTCACGCACCAACGAGATCAAGGGGCTGCCTGGCACCTCCCCGATCCCGGTGATGCCTTCTTCGGTGTGCACCTCGACGATGGCGTTGGTGAGACCCCACATCCGCCCGAAGCGCCAGGTCTCAGGGTGGACGAACGGCACCGAGACCACATGGACGTCGACATCGGTGACTCGCATGCAGGCTCCTTCAATCTCGCACCTCGGTAATCAACAACCGCACCAGGCCCGGTACTATGCCACATACCACTTTGACCTACAACGCATTCAGTCACGCGACTCGCGCCCTATCCCTTTGTCAAGGGAATCAGCCCATCCCGAGTGGAACTGTCTTCCCATGCACCTGGATGAGGCCACACCGAAGTGAGTAAATCCATCGCCCAAGGCCTCATCGTGACCGAAGCACCTCGGCCAACTACTAGGACGGCCGCGAGGAGGCGCCGCCCAGAGCGGTGCCGTGCGCCGGTCGGGTTTCGAGCGACGTCGCCGCGTGGTCGCTTCCTCGTCTCCGAGCAGGGCTCGTACCTGAACTGCCAGATCCTGGTCGTCGAGGGCCGGACCGTAGCGGCCCGGGCCAGTTGGGAGCCGAGCCCGCCGCGGCGGCCACTTCCGTGCCGCCACCCCCGCTGCCAACAACTCCTGCATCAAGCCGGACTGGTGTGGAACGCTTTGACCGGTACCAGAACCGAGCCTATGATTCCCACATCGTTCCACGCGGATGGCTGCGGCTCAGGTCCCGGAGGCCGGGCGGACCTGGTCCGCACACCCGGGACACGCGACAGCTGATGGGGACCGGCCACGAGAGGGACCGATGGACGCGCTGATTATTGACGGTGTGCGAACGCCGCGCGGCAAGGGCCGCTCGACCGGATCCCTGCACCACTTGCACCCCCAGGTGCTGATGGCCCAGTGCCTGCAGGCGCTCGAGGAGCGCCAGGGCTTCGAGCCTTCCGACGTGGACGACGTGCTAGTCGGCAACGCCACAAACGCCGGGGACCACGGCGGCTGCATAGCCCGACTGTCGGTGCTGGCCGCCGGGTGGCCGGTCGAGGCGCCGGGGCTCACGCTCCACCGATTTTGCGGCTCGGGCCAGCAGGCAGTGAACATGGCAGCCATGGGCATTCGGGCCGGCTTCCAGGACCTTGTGGTGGCAGGCGGCGTCGAATCGATGTCTCGCTTCGCCCCGGCCCAGCCGGGCGAAGGGATGGCCGTGCTCGACGGCAACAACCACGAGCTGCGCGAGGTGTACCCCTTCGTACCCCAGGGCATCTCGGCCGACCTGCTAGCCACCCTCGAGGGCATCGACCGCGCGGACTGCGACCGCTTTGCCCTCACCAGCCAGCAACGGGCGGCCAAGGCCATGGCCACCGGCCGGTTCGACCGCAGCGTCATCGCCGTCAACAACCCCGACGGCTCGGTTGCCCTGGATCACGACGAGTACCCGAGGCCCGATACCACGGCCGAGGGGCTGGCCAAGCTCCCGCCGGCATTCGAGGTCATGGGCACCACCGTGGTCGACCCCTATCCGGTCAGCTTCGACGAGATGTGCCGCCAGGTCTACCCCGAGATCGCCGCCATCGACCACGTACACCACGCCGGCAACTCCTCGGGCGTGGTGGACGGCGCCTCAGCCATGCTGCTGGCCTCACCCGACTACGCCCGGGCACACGGCCTCGAGGCGCGGGCCCGGCTGGTGATGGGGACGGCGGCCGGTGCCGAACCGGTGATCATGCTGACGGCGCCTTCGGTCGCCGCCCGCCTCTGTCTTGAGCGGGCCGGCATGACGGCCGCAGATATCGACCTGTGGGAGATCAACGAGGCTTTCGCCGCCGTGGTCCTGAAGGCTATGGCCGACCTGGAGCTCGACCCCGAGGCGGTCAACGTCAACGGGGGGGCCATCGCCCTTGGACACCCCATCGGCGGGACCGGACCGATGCTCATCGAAACCGCCCTCGACGAGCTTGAGCGGCGCGACGCTTCGACCGCCCTCATCGCCATGTGCACAGGTGGCGGCATGGCCACCGCGACCATCATCGAGCGCGTGTGAGCGGCTCGGACGGCGACCGCTTCGGTGGGGGAAGGCCGTGAGGGAACCGGTGACGGTGGGGGCGACCGACCTGATGCTGGACGAGTACGTCAACGTGGCCCACCAGCAGCTCTCGGCCGGCCGACGCTGGTCGCCACGCCAGGCCGAGATCCTCGACGGCCTGCAGAAAGTGTTCTTGGAGGACGGCTTCCGCCACCTCACCATCGGCGACCTAGTGGAGCGGCTGCGCTGCTCCCGTCGCACCCTCTACAGCATCGCTCCGAGCAAGGAGGAGCTGGTTCTCATTGTGGTTGACCGGCTCTTCAACCACATGGGCAAGCAGGCCTACGCCGAGGCGTCCGCGTGCGAGGACGCCGGGGACGCCGTCGCCGCCTACCTCAATCGCAGCATCACGACCTTCCGACCGGTGCGGGCCGCCTTCACCGAGGACGTCGAGGCGTATATGCCGACGAAGCAGCTCTACGACCGCCACCTGCAGATTGCCCTCGACGTGCTGGGCGACCTGGTCACCAGTGGGATTGAGGACGGCAGCTTCCGCCAGTTCCACGCCCCGCTCATCGCTGAGATCCTCGACGCCTGCGTGGATCGCATCCGGCGTCCCGACGTCCTGGCCCGGGCCGGCACCACCTGGAGCCAGGCCATCGCCGAGTTCAGCGAGCTCATCCGCAACGGGCTGCTGGTCGGCCGCGCCTGATCACTCGCCCGTGCCGCCGCACGGCGACCGGGCCAACGCCTGAGATGCTCCGGCGTCCCGGGCGCCGCCACCGGTCTGAGGCCGTCCAGCGCTCAGGTGCCCGACCACACGGGGGCCCGCTTCTCTGCGAACGCCCGGGGCCCCTCGGCGGCGTCGCTCGAGGTGAACACGCTGGCCTTGAGTGGCTGCTGGAAAGCCCAGAACTCCTGGGCCGTCAGGCGCTGGGCGGCGTCGATCAGCTCCTTGGAGGCGGCGACAGCCAGCGGAGCGTTGCGGGCGATGCGCTCGGCCAGCTCGAGGGCGGCGTCCAGGGCCTCCCCGGGGACGGTCAGCCGGGCCAGCAGGCCGAGGGAGGCCGCCTCCTCGGCCGTGAGCGGGTCCCCGGTCAGGGCCATCTCCATGGCCTTGGAGTGTCCGACCCGGTTGGGCAGCCGCAGCAGGCCGCCACCGGCGGCGAAGAGCCCGACCCCCACCTCGGGGATCCCCAGCCGGGCACCGCGGGCCGCCACTAGCAGGTCACAGGCCAGGGCCAGTTCGAGGCCGCCGGCTAAGGCGAAGCCCTCGATGGCGGCGATCAGCGGTTTCCTGGCCCCCTCCCGGAGGAACCGGGCGAACGGATCCACGTCCTCGCCCCGGGCGAAGGCCTTCAGGTCCATCCCGGCCGAGAACCCCCGGCCCGCCCCGGCGATCACCCCGACGGTCACCCCCGGCTCGCCGTCCAGGCGCTCCATGGCGGTGGCCAGCCCCGCCGCCAGGGCGCCGTCCACGGCGTTCATGGCCTCGGGGCGGTTCAGGGTGACGAGCAGCACCCGACCACGCTTCTCGGTGAGGACTGCCTCCATGGTGGTTCCTCCCATGCTTGGCCGCCCTACTTGGGCGGGAGCCTGATCCCGCCGTCGACGCGGATGGTCTCGCCGTTCAGGTAGGGGTTGGTCAGGCATTCGATGACCGTGTACGCCAGCTCCTCGGCCGTCCCGAGCCGCTTAGGGAAGAGCACCGACTCGCCCAGATGGGCCTTGAACTGCTCGGCCCGCTCGCCGGTTCCGTAGATCGGCGTATCGATGAGGCCCGGGGCGATGGTGTTGACCCGGACACCCACGGCCGAGAGGTCTCGGGCGATGGGCAGGGTCATACCCACGATGCCGCCCTTGGAGGCGGCGTAGGGGGCCTGCCCGACCTGGCCGTCGAACGCCGCCACCG
>PMPX01000062.1 GCA_003169235.1 Acidimicrobiaceae bacterium
GAGTGCGGCGGGGGTGGGCCCTCTTCGGTGGGCCCACCCCCGTGCGCGTTCCGGGCCAGAATGTGTCCCTTGCCCGATACCGCGCTGTTGATCATGGACGTGCAGGCCTCCATCGTGGAGCGGATCGCGGACGCCGCCGGCCCGTTGTTGGCGGCAACCGGGCGGGCCGCCGCGGTTGCCCGGGGCAACGAATTCCTGGTCATCTACGTGCGCGTCGCCTTCCGACCCGACGCCCCCGAGGTCGACCCGCACAACCGCGTCTTCTCCGCGCTGGCGGGCTCGGCGGCGTTTCTCGAGGACGCGCCGGGCGCGCAGATCCACGCCTCGGTGGCGCCGCAGCGCGGTGACGTGGTGGTCACCAAGAAGCGTGTGAGCGCCTTCGCGGGCAGCGATCTCGAGGTGGTGCTGCGATCACAGGGTGTCCGCACCCTCGTCCTGGCCGGGATCGCCACCAGCGGTGTGGTGCTTTCGACGCTGCGTGAGGCGGCCGACCTCGACTACGGGCTGGTCGTCCTGCGCGATGCCTGTGCCGACGCCGACGAGGAGGTCCACCGGGTTCTCCTCGACAAGGTCTTCGCCCGCCAGGCTGACGTGCTCACGGTGGACGAATGGATCCACGACGTCGGGGCCGGTTGGCTCGGCGTGACGCAGGAGTCGGCTTGGGAGCGCTTCGCGGCAGAGGAGGAGTACCCGAACGGTGCGACTGACTGACGACGAGTGTTGGAGTGCGCTGCGCTCGGCCGAGCACGGGGTGCTGTGCACGACGAACGCCCACGGAGCGATCGATGCGGTCCCCGTCTGCTTCGCTGTCGTCTCCGAGCAGATCGTCACGCCGGTCGACAGGGTGAAGCAGAAGGGCACGACGGAGCTGGGTCGGTTGAAGAACCTCGACCGCGACACCAGGGCGACCCTGCTCTGTGACCGATGGAGCATGGACGACTGGTCGCAGCTGTGCTGGGTACGCGCACACCTCGCTCGTCGGTCGAGCGACCAGGTGGATGAGGGTCTTCTCCGGGAGAGTGACAGCACACTGCGCCGGAAGTACGTCCAATACCGGGATACCTCGTTCGCTGGAGTGATCTACTTCGACGTGGAGGACGTGGTCGGGTGGACCGCCGCCGGAGCTCAGCCCGAAGAGACCGACCCGCTCATGTAGGCGGACTCGACCGCGCTGGTGTCGTCGCGGTACGTCTCTGCCGACCCGGACAGGACGACGCTGCCGTGCACCAGCACCATCGCCTCGTCGGCTACTTCGAGCGCCAGCTGCACATGCTGCTCCACCATGATCACCGAGGCACCGTGCTCGTCGGCTACCCGCCGGATGACCGGCATCAGCGCCTCCACCGCCACTGGCGCCAGCCCCATGGACATCTCGTCGATGAGCAGGAGCTTCGGCGACTGGACGAGCGCTCGGGCGATCGCCAGCATCTGCTGCTCCCCGCCGGAGAGGTCGGCAACCCTGAGCTTCTCGCGCCGCTGCAGTGCGGGGAACAGCGTGAGCACCGGCTCCAGATCGGTACCCCGGGGGGCGGCGAGCTTCAGGTTCTGAATCGGGGTCAGCTCGGTGAAGAGGGCACGGAAGTCGGGGACCAGGACCAGGCCGGCCTGGTTCACCCGGCGGGGTGACGACCCTTTGACCTGCTCCCCGTTGAGGGTGATGGTGCCGCCGCGGGGTGCCAGGAAGCCGGCCAGCGTCATCAACAGCGTGGTCTTGCCGGCGCCGTTCGGCCCGAGGATGGTGAGGACCTTCCTGGGTTGCAGCGCGAACGTGATGTCCCGGGCCACCGTCAACTTGCCGTAGCCGACGTCAAGGCCCTTGCACTCGAGGACAGGTACGTCGTCGGCCGGCCCCTCCCGGGGTAGGTCGGGAAGCTCGCTCGTGGCCGTGCCGGTCACGACGCCACTAGCCGCTGGTGCGTGGCGCCGAGATACGCCGTGGAGACCTGCTCGTTGGTCCGGATCTGTTCGGGCGTCCCCGTCGCGATCAGCGCTCCGAAGTCGAGCACATCGATGGCGTCGCACAGGTTCAGGACCAGGCTCATGTCGTGGTCGACCAGCAGGATCGTGACGCCGGTGTCGCGGACGCCCCGCAGCCGCTCGGCCAGCCACAGGCTCTCGGTGCTGTCGAGACCCGCCGCCGGCTCGTCGAGCAGGAGCAGGCGGGGTTCACCAGCCAGGGCGCGGGCCACCGAGACGAGCTGGCGTTGACCCTGCGAGAGCATCGAGACCTGCAGGTCTCGCATCTCGACGAGGCCCAGCTCGTCGAGGATCCTCGTCAGGGTCGTCCCGTCATGGGTGGTCGCCATGTGCTGGCCGACCTGGACGTTCTCCTCGACGGTGAGGTCGTCGGCGACGCCGGCCAGCTGGAACGTGCGGGCGAGCCCCAGCACGGCGCGTCGGTGCGGTGAGTAGCCGGCGACGTCCCGCCCGCCCAGCAGGACCGAACCCTCGTAGCCATGGAATCCACACAGGGCGTCGATCGTGGTCGTCTTGCCGGCGCCGTTGGGGCCGATCAGTCCCACGATCTGTCCCTGCTCCACGCTGAAGCTCACCTTGTCCACTGCGACGACCCCGCCGTAGCGGACCGTCAGGTCCTTCACCTCGAGCAGCGGACCCGCGCTCCCGTCTCCAGACGATCGGTTCGTGTGCCCGTTCGACAGCACGCCGGCGCCCGCGCCGACGAGCTCGCCGTTGCCGGCGGACACCGGAGCCGGAGCCGGAGCCGG
>PMPX01000363.1 GCA_003169235.1 Acidimicrobiaceae bacterium
GGCAATGTCGAGCGGGCGGTGCCGGCCGGTGTCGGCCGGGGTCACGCGCTCGCGACGCGGGCGGAGCGTGACGCCCGGGCCGTCTCCGTCCCGGAGTACACCGGAGCGTCGACGCTGTCCGACAAGCAGGTCGCCAAGGTGACCGACCAGTTCGGCACCCTCGGCTCGGGTAACCACTTCGTCGAGGTCTGCCTGGACGAGCGCGACCGCGTCTGGATCGTGCTGCACTCGGGCAGCCGTGGCATCGGCAACCAGCTGGCGACGGCGCACATCAAGACCGCACGCCTGGTGGCCCAGGAGGAGGGTTCTGTCCTCGAGGACCGCGACCTCGCCTGGCTGGCCGAGGGTCGCCCAGAGTTCGACGCCTACGTGGCGGACATGCTCTGGGCCCAGCGCTACGCCTGGGGCAACCGCGAGCAGATGATGGACGCCGCGTTGACGGCGTTGCGTGCGGCGGTGCCGCATGCGCTCGAGACCGCGCGGATCAACTGCCACCACAACTACGCCGTGAAGGAGACCCACCGGGGCCAGGAGGTGTGGATCACCCGCAAGGGCGCGATTCGCGCTGGGCGCTCGGACATGGGCGTCATCCCGGGGTCAATGGGCGCGTCGTCGTTCATCGTCCGCGGCAAGGGCAGCGAAGCGTCGTACCAGTCGAGCTCGCACGGTGCCGGCCGGCGGCTCGGTCGCAAGGCGGCGTTCCGCCAGCTGAGCACCGAGGCGCTCCGCAGCGCCATGGCGGGCCGGGCGTGGGACGACAGCCTTGCCGAGCAGTTGGTCGACGAGCACCCGGACGCCTACAAGCCGATCGCCCAGGTCATGGCCGACCAGGCCGACCTGGTCGAGGTGGTCCACGAGCTGCACCAGGTGGTGAATCTCAAGGGGACGTAGGGCTCCGATCACACGCAACAGAACTCTGAACGAAGGAGGAAGAACAATGAAGTTGGCTGAGGCACTGCTGCTACGTGCCGACCGCAACAGGACCCTGGCTGAGCTCAAGCAGCGCATCCAGGTGAGCGCCCGCTACCAGGAGGGTGAGAACCCGCCGGAGGACGCGCGCGAGCTCGTGTCGATGGCGTCGACGGTGCTCGACGAGCTCGAGGATCTGATCCGCAACATCAACCGGACCAACTCGGGCACCGTGATGGCAGACGGCAGGACCGTCACCGACGCCTTGGCCGAGCGCGACGTGCTCCGACTGCGGTTCTCGGTGCTGAAGGCGTCGGCCGATGCGGCCTCGGGTGCCCAGCAGCAGGCCGGCTACATGCGGGCCACCCGGTCCGAGCTCAAGCTCATGAGCGATCTCGACGTCAAGAACCTGCGTCAGCAGGCGTCGGACATCGCGCGTCGTGTCCGTGAGCTCGACGCCCGAGTCCAGGAGGTCAATTGGACCACCGAGCTGCAGGAGGCCTGACGTAATCAACAGCGCGTGGAGTTGGTAGGGAAGAACGAAGAGCGAGTTCCAGCCCGTCTGGGGGCAAAGCCAGAATCGAAGGTGTGATAAGGCTCCATGGTGAGCGCTTGGGTAGCGCATAGGGGTTCGAATCCCCGATTTACCGAGCATGCCCAGCAAAGTGCACAATTCACGGCGCATCGGGCATCGTGCATAACCAGGAACTGACTTCGCACGGACCGAGGGTGGGTCAGGGGACTACCACGCGCAGAGTTCGAGCGATCCAGGCCGTACGGGCGAGGATGAAGGATGTGTTGTAGTTGGGAGGTGAAGAAGAACGCGGAGGCCTTGGCTGGCGCGAGGCTCTGGGCGGCGAACCAGGCCCCATACCTGGCGACGGCCATCTTTGCCATGTCCCCTACAGATCTGCCAGGTCTGGGCACGATGGGCACGGATCGACACTGGCGTCTCTACATCGACCCAAAGGTGTTCGATGACTGGACCATCGAAGAGATTGGATCAGTATTGATCCATGAGGTTCATCATCTCATTCGTGATCATTCCGACCGTGCGAACGCGCTAGGGGTCGAGACCAGGGAGCAATCCCGCTTTAACGTCGCGGCCGACTTCGAGATCAATGACGATCTCCGGGATCTCCCCTTACCGGCTGGCGGCCTCGATCCGGAAGCTTTCGGGCTCCCGAGTGGAGAGCTGGCAGAGACGTACTTCGCCCTGCTGGAATCGCGGGGTGATCTGCCTTTTGCGGAATGCGGGTCGGGTGCGCATGGTGTCCCGCGCAGCTGGGACATCCCCGGGGATGGGAGTGTTGTCGACGAACTCGAATCGGAACTCATCCGGCAGCAGGTCGCCCAAGACATCCGCAGCTCCGTCAAGTCCGGCGGGAACGTCCCCGCCGGTCTCGAGCGGTGGGCCCGTGCCTACCTCGAGCCCAAAGTCGACTGGCGCCGTCAGTTTGCCGCCCACGTCCGATCGGGCATCGACGTGGTCTCTGGTGCAGTCGATTACAGCTACCGGCGACCCAGCCGCCGACTAGGTTCCCCGATCGGGCGAGCGGTCGTCCTTCCGGCTCTAGTCCAGCCCGTGCCGAGAGTGGCGGTG
>PMPX01000010.1 GCA_003169235.1 Acidimicrobiaceae bacterium
GATGTAGCCCCAGCGGTAGCCCGCAGGAATGCCGACCTTGGATGGATCATCACCTTCGGCCCGGGAAGGGTCTCCGGGAGCCGGTTCCCAAAATATGCAGCGATCTGGCTCGAACTCCACCACATAGTTGATCATGAGGTAGTCGTCTCCGAGCCGATGCATCTTCATGGTGAAGGTGTCGCCCACCTCGGAGATGGAGCGGTCGAGGACGGCTCCCCGGAGCATGCCGGACCCGTCGAAATCCATGTGGCGTTGCGGATTCGCCAGGATCTCAAAGATGGCGGCCGCCGGTGCTTCGATTCTGCGTGACACTTCGACCGGCTTGCTTTCCTCTGCCATGGACCAGTCCTCTCTTTCTCTCTGCCGCTGCACTCCGCGTCTGCTCCACCGAGCGCACGTCAGTGGTTTCATACGGTTGGACGTTGCAGGACCCGCGGATTCATTCATCGGTCAGCAATAAACATTCTGACCGATTCGTGGTATTCCCACGCCGACTACATCAAAGACCCCATTAGACACTGAAGATAAGTGCCGTTCGGGCGAGGGTTGCACCGCTGCCACGGTGCCCTGATCGCCGGTCCAAGGCGGGTGAACACCTGCAAGCAGGTCAGGGACTCGAGTGGTCCTTGGGCCGGCCTGCCGGGACGGGCTCAGTCGGGGTTGAATTGCCAACCCTCCCCGCTGGGCACGACTCGACCACCGGAGCGAAAGGCAAAGTGAGTGCCGATGAGCAGCGCATGGAGCTGCGATGCCTGCGAGATCATGCTGCGGCGAGTCCCTCGAGCCAATTCGACATTGTCGTCAGCGATCTCGCGAAGGCCCGGTTCTGCGAACTGAAGTGGATGATGCATGAAATCACCGGTTACGAGGCCCACCTGACCGTGCGACCTGAGCCAAACCGAGACGTGCCCCCCCGTGTGTCCCGGTGACGGTGCCAACGAGATCCCTCCGCCCACGTCGTGGTCGCACTCGACGACATCGGCCAGGCCGGCGTCGAACACTGGTGATATGGCGTCCTGCCACACCTCACGCCTGTCGGGATCCCATGACTCCTTATGCCACTCGAGTTCGTCACGGACATACACGTATCTCGCTGCGGGGAACGTCGGCGTCCAGACACCATCCTGCAGGTAGGTGTCCCAGCCAACATGGTCGGCATGAAGGTGGGTGTGAAGCACGATGTCCACTGACTCTGGAGTGAATCCCGCGCCAGCGAAGCGGTCCATGAAGTCGAACTCCTGCATGTGCCAGTTCGGTAGAAACCGACTTCGCCCGTTCCCGACACAGGGGTCGACGAGGATCCGACGCTCTGCCTGATCAATCACCAGCGCTTGAACTGACCCGTTGATGTTGCCCTCGGAATCGGCGTAGTCCGGGACGAGCCAGCGATGTCGCTGCACCACTTCGTTCGTGGCGTCCGGGAACAAGAACCCCGGTGCAGACCAATCGAAAGACTGTTCGACCACACTGGTCACCACAATGTCGCCGATCCGCCAGTGATTTGAATACTCTGATCTGTCCATTTTAGGGAAATGGTAACGGGAAGAGCTCCCTACAGACCGGAGGCGACCAATTGAACTGTTCCCTGGCCCGGCGAAGGTGAACTCACCGCACTGTCTCTTGACTGTGACTTGTTCACACCATCGAAGTGCGTGCGGCTGGGGTCGTGCCACCGGGAGCGTGCCTATCGGGCCGACTGCGGGCGGGGTCAACACCTGCAAGAGGGTCAGAGCTTCGAGTGGGTTGCCAGCCAACGGATGGCGGGAGCACTCTTGGGTTGCACCTAACCTGAGCACTGCCGTGACCACTGTCGTCGACCCGGAGCTGAGCGACCTCGAGCCCTACCGCCGCCAGTTGACCGCCTATTGCTACCGGATGCTCGGGTCCCCCCAGGACGCCGAAGACGCGGTGCAGGACACACTCGTGCGGGCATGGCGGAGCCTTGGCCGGTTCGAGGACCGGGCTGGGTTGCGGCCGTGGCTGTACCGGATCGCCACCAACGTCTGCCTGGACATGCTGAAGGGTCGGGGGCGGCGCGCTCTGCCCATGGACCTCGCGCCGGCTAGCAGCGGTCGGCGATGGGAGCCCTCCCAGGGGCTCGCTCTCGGCACCGCTCGACCGGAGGCGACTTGGGTGCAGCCGATCCCCGACCACCTGGTGTCATCTCCGGGCGGGGACCCGGCTGACGTCGCGGGATCCCGAGAGTCGATCCGACTGGCGTTCATCGCCGCTCTCCAACACCTCGTGCCCCGGCAGCGGGCAGTTCTGATTCTCCGCGACGTCCTGAGCTGGCGGGCTCACGAAGTAGCGACGCTGCTCGAGACCAGCGAGGACGCTGTGAACAGCACCCTGCGACGGGCCCGAAGCGCCCTAGAGACGGTCAACATCGATGCCGTACCAACGGAGCCGACGGAGGCCGACCGTGAACTCCTGCACCGCTACATCGAGGCGTTCGAGCGCTACGACGTCGACTCGCTGGTGGCGCTACTGCACGAGGACGCGACCCTCAGCATGCCGCCCTACGAGCTGTGGCTGCGGGGCATCCCCGACATCCGCCGGTTCCTGGTCGCCCTCGAGGTCGAGGGCGACCGCGACCGGGTCATCGAGGTCGCGGCCAATGGGTGTCCAGCGCTGGCCGTGTACCGGCCGACCGGCATCTCGGGGGCGCTCGAACCGTTCGAGATCCACGTGCTTGAGATCGCCGGAGGTCGCGTTACTGCGATCTACGCCTTCCTCGACTCGGCTCTCTTCCCGGTCTTCGGACTCCCTCCGACTCCCGAACCGATCAGCGACTAGGCGATTCACACGCGGCGGGACTCGATCGAGCCCGCCGTACACCTGCGGTGCCAGACGGCAGCTGCGCGATCCCGCCAAGTCCCCGAACCTTTCGTCGTGAAAACCTTGCCACCAGGATGCCGTCCAGAGACTGAGACGCCCCTCCCGACCAGGGAAAGCCCGGCCAGTCCAGAGCTCCACCGGTTGGGCATCAGTCTGAGGGCGCCGCAGTGAGACCAGGAATTTCTGGAAGCGCGACGACCTTTGCGTCCGGGCGCAGTTGTACTCGGTGAGGAGCCGCGAAGGACGCCTCCTCGAAGAACAGACCGAAGGAGGCAACACCGATGCCTGTACTCATGATTGCTGAACAGCCGAACATGGACGAGGGGACCTACGCCTCGATGTTGGAGCCGCTGATGCCGTTGCTGCGTTCGGCGAACGGCTTCATGTCTCACGCCGGAGGCCGCAGTCCCGCCGGCGGGATGCGCATCATCGAGATCTGGGAGTCCGAGGCGGACCAGAAGAAGTTCTTTGACGAGAACCTGAAGGCCAATCTCCCGCCTGGACTTGTACCTGACCTCACGTACAACGATCTTCACGCCGGATTTACTCGATAGGCGGCGCCAGAGCCGTCGATCCAAGCCTGCATCGAGCTGATACGCGGTGGAGGGGCGACGAGCCCTTCCACGGGCGCGCCTGCTGACGTACCTGGCCGCCACGCCGAGCCTTCCGCGGATCCAGTACCCCCCGAGGCCTGCCCCAAGACTGCGCCCTTGCGGGTTCTGGAATATCCCCGAGTGGATTCGGAGTGAGGCAGAGGTCGCGTCGCTGTGAGGGTATCCAGATCGGGCCGTTACGGGCGCATGCAACTCTCGCAAGCGCCAGTGCCGTGGGCGATGAAGCATTGATCCGAGCGGTACGGAACGACCACTGAGCCATGGGCCATCCTCCGCCGCCATCCACTCGGTCCGGAGATTGGAGAGCACTCAGTAAACCCATGTCTCGTCGTGGCGCCCGAGACGTCCTTTCAGCCGTGAGCCCCAGCTCAGAGACCCATATTACGCGCTTTCGATGTCGACCCACCACGCGCAAGAAGGCCCAACCAGAGGTTGGGCCATCTTGCTTGGCTCCGACCCAAATACTCAGATCGAACTCCACTCGGCGTCAGACGTGGTAGCCCGACACCACCTCGCACACGACGGGTGCTGGGGTCCCGATCTGACCAAGCTCCCTGAGATGTCCTGCCGCCTCGGTGTTGCGCCGCATGGCGTCGAACGCTTCCTGGCTCTCCCACTGGGCGTAGTTGATCACCTTGGTGCGGTCGAGGCTCCGGTGCACATTCGCTGAGATGAAGCCCGGGAGGTGACGGATCACCTTTTCGGTCGCCTGCTGCCAGTGCTCGACGAGTCGCTGTTGGTCCTTCGGGTCAACGGTGAAGACGTTGACCAAGGTGACCGTCGAGGTGCCCTCTTCAATGATTGAGATCGTCATGATTGTTTCTCCTCTTGATGTCGTTGGTTCTTGTTGGCTAGCTGACGGTGGCCGAAGCCATGGTGGTCATGACGGGGCTGGCTGCTTCGTAACCCACGCGCTCGATCTCTGTGGCCGGCTCAGTGGCCGACGCCGTCGCTCGGGCCGGCAGGAACCGGGCGGCCACCAGCGAACCGGCGACGGCGGCCACAACGGCGACGAGCATCGCCCGGTCTGATCCGGCAATGAACGCCTGGCGGGCCAAGTCCACAATGAATTGACCGAAGGACCCCGGTGCGTGCTGCCCGACGGTGACGGCACCACCGATGGAGCTCTTCGCTTCGACGACGTAACGAGCGGGCACGTGGGTGAGCACGGGGTGGAGCTGGCTGGTGAAGACTGAGGAGGCGACCGAACCAGTGAGCGCCACTCCGAGTGCGCCGCCGACGAACCGGGTCGTGTCGTTGACGGCCGAGCCCACTCCGGCCTGGGTCCGAGGCAGCGAGCCCATGATCGACTCGGTGGCCGGAGCCATGGCCAGACCCATCCCGGCCGCAACGAAGATGCTGGCCACCATGAGCATGGGGTAGCCGCTGTGGACGTTTGCCGTCGAGAGCAATCCGAAGCCGACCGCCATCAGCGCCAGACCGACTGTGACGACCACCTTGGTGCCGGCCCGGGCCGCCGCCTTGGCCGAAAGCGCAGAGGCCACGCCCATGGTTAGCGCGAAGGGAAGGCAGCGCACGCCGGCCGCCAGGGCGGAGTAGCCGAGGACGAACTGCAGCTGCTGGGTGAAGAGGAACAGCCAGCCGAAGAGGGCCAAGAAGATCATGGTCACGGCGAAGCTGGCTGCGCTGAACCGCGCGTTGGAGAAGATGCGCAGGTCGACCATCTGATGCGTGCTGTGCAGCTCGAAGGCTCCGAAGCCCACGAGCAACGCGATGCCCACGGTGGCGGTGCCGAGAGTGACGGAGCTGAGCCAGCCATGCGACGGGGCCTCGATGATGGCGTAGACCACGGCGAGGATCCCGGCCATGGACAGCAGCGCGCCGACCGGGTCGAGCGCCCGCGGGTGCGGGTTCGCCGACGGTGGGACGACCAGGCGTCCGGCGACGAGTGCCACGGCGACGATCGGCAGGTTGACCATGAAAATCGAGCCCCAGGCGAAGTGCTCGAGGAGCCATCCACCGAGCGTCGGGCCGACCACGACCCCCAGACCGGCGACCGACGACCACATGGCGATGGCCTTGGCCCGCTCGGAGGGAACCGTGAACACGTTGGTCAAGATGGACAGGGTTGCGGGCATGACGGCCGCCGCGCCGATCCCCATGACCACGCGGCAGGCGATGAGCTCAGTTGCCGAGGTGGACATGGCTGCCAGCGCCGAACCCAGCGCGAAGACGATCAGGCCGCCGGCCAGGGTCCGGTGCCGTCCGATGCGGTCACCGAGGCTGCCCAACGTGAGCAGCAGCCCGGCCACGGCCAGGGTGTACGCATCGACGACCCATTGCAGTGCGCTCGTCGAGGCGTGCAGGTGGCGCACCAACGTGGGCAGCGCCACATTGACGATGGAGCCGTCCACCACCACCACGAGGAGCGACAGGCAGAGGACGCCGAGGGTGGCCCAGCGCCGGGAATGGATCTGTTCAGGGGTCGGGGTTGTCATGGTTCCTCCTACATGTTGAGATTTACATGTGGTACTCAATACCATCTAACTTGACATGTCAAGATATATATGTAGAATCTTTCGCATGAG
>PMPX01000364.1 GCA_003169235.1 Acidimicrobiaceae bacterium
GAGTACAACGGCAAGTTCATGGTGAGCCAGTACGTGCTGCGCGGCGGTTGCTGCGCGACGCCGGGCGGCCACGTCCGGACCACCTACCGCAACTTCTTCCCGCCCGGCGCCCGCTGGATGTTCGGCGGGGTGCGACTGGCGCGGGATCCCTGAACCATGGCGTACACCATCGACGTGCACCTCTCCCCCGAGGAGGTGCGGAACCAGATGCGGGCCGATGCGCTGCAGGGGCTGCAGGGCGACACGAAGTCCATCCCGCCAGTGTGGTTCTACGACGAGCGGGGCAGCCGTCTCTTCGAGGAGATCACCCAACTCCCCGAGTACTACCCCACCAGGGCGGAGCGGGCGCTGCTCGAAGCCCACGCGGCCGCGATCGCCGGGCTGTCGAAGGCGGACACGCTCGTCGAGCTCGGTGCCGGTGCGTGCGACAAGACGCGCGTGCTCCTCACCGCCCTCGAGCAGGCCGGCGTGCTGACGCGCTACGTCCCCTTCGACGTGAGCGACGAGTTCCTCCGGAGTGCCGCGACGACCCTGTCCCAGGAATACGAAGCGCTGGACATCCACCTGGTCATCGGCGACTTCCACCAGCATCTGGCCCAGATCCCCTCCGACGGACGGCGGATGGTCGCCTTCCTCGGCGGGACGATCGGCAACCTGGACCCGGCGCAGCGGGCCCGATTCCTCTTCGACCTCAACTGCACGATGTCGAGTGAGGACTCGCTGCTCCTCGGCACGGATCTGGTCAAGGACCCGGGGCGCCTGGTGGCGGCCTACGACGACGCTGCGGGCGTCACGGCCGACTTCAACCGCAACGTGCTGCACGTCCTCAACGAGCAGCTGGGCGCCGACTTCGATCCCGACAATTTCCGTCACGTGGCGCTCTGGAACGAGGAGCACCAGTGGATCGAGATGCGGCTGCGCGCCGAGGGTGCGGCGGAGGTCTCCCTGGCCGGCGCCGGCATCACCGTCCGCTTCGACGAGGGAGAGGACCTGCTGACCGAGATCAGCGCCAAGTTCACTCCCGAACGGGTCGAACGCGAGCTCTCCGACGCCGGCTTCGTGGTCGAGGAGATGTGGGGCGCAGAGGACGGGGAGTTCCTGCTGTCGCTCGCCCATCCGTACTGCTGAGAGAGCGACCTCCCTCAGCTGACCGGTTCCGGCTGGTCGGTCGCGGCCGCCTCGGACGGTCCCGTGGCCGGCACCTCGGCCGTCGGGCGCCGCCGGCGCACCAGCCACACGCCGAGCAGGATCACGAGGAAGCCCGAGGCACCCAGGCTGAGGATGCTCGCCAGCAACAGGTGCCGCGGCTCGTAGTGGAACGTCACCAGGTCGTTCCCCGCCGGGATGCGCACCTGCTGGACCAGATCGACCGAGTCGAGCGGGATGCTCCGCGCCTTCCCCCCGTCGACCGAGACGGTGCCCCGCCATCCCGAGTCCCAGGCGACGGAGCGAAGGACCGTGGCCGCCGCCGGCGTGTCGACGCGGACCTCCTCCGACTTCGTCGTGCTCGAGATGACCTCGACGGGAAGCGTCCGGCCGTCGGCCGTGGTGGCCGAAATCGGCGTGGGCGGCTTCTGCAGGGTGAACACCGCATAGCCCTGCGCCACGCCGGCCAGCTTCCACGGTCCGGGCACGATGGCCGCGGAGAGGGAGCCACCGAGCTCGTAGGGACGGCCGGCCACCGTCACCACCGGCACGTAGGAAGGCAGGGAACCGGTGAGGACACGGACCGACACGCCTGCGGCACTGACTCCTGACAGCTGTCCCGTCACGGTGTCGGACCCCGCGGTCACGCGGACCGGGGCGCCCCAGCGGGTCGACCCGTCCGCGGACAGCGTCCCGAAGGTGACGAGGGAGCCGGAACCGGCCGGGTGCTTCAGGACCAGGGTGGCCGAATCGGGCCGGAGCAACTCGCCGAAGAACCACGAGGCGCCCTGTCCCGCGTGCAGGCCGGACCGGGGCCCCGGGTAGAAGGGGTAGGCGGTGTCGTTGAACTCGGCCCCGTAACCCCGGGGCAGCGCGGGGTCGCTGCCGAAGCCCTCCGAGGCCTGGTGGAGGTCGCCGAGGGAGGTGGGCGCCGACTCGAGCGGCACGAGGAAGTACTCCGGCACCGTGACCACCTCGCGGAGGTCCAGCCGGTCCAGCGTGCCCGAGGCCAGCTGCCCGATGTCCAGGTCGCCCTGCTCGTGGGTGTGGGTGACCGTCTCGTAGTTGCCGTTGACGATGGATGCATAGCCGGAGACCGAGGGCAGGCCGGCGATGATGTTNNGACGGACACCTGGCTCGTGAGCGCCATCAACCCGAGGTCCAGCGCCACGAAGACCGCGGCCAGCGGCACCCACTGCACGGTGCGCAGGTGAGGCCGGATCCACACGATGGCGGCGGCGCCGGCACAGAAGGCCAGGGCGATGACGGTTGCCGTGCGGACCGTCGCGGTCGTCGCGGGAGTCGCCGACGCGTCGGCGAAGACGTGGAGAAGAGAGCCGGTAGCCACCAGCGCCCAGACGGTGAGGGCGGCCACAATGCCGAACGGGACCAGCGCCA
>PMPX01000151.1 GCA_003169235.1 Acidimicrobiaceae bacterium
GCCTCCGACGGCGGCATCTTCACCTTCGGGCTGGCACCCTTCGACGGATCGACGGGCAGCCTCGCCCTGGTGGCCCCGGTCGTGGGCATGGCTCCGGACAACGCGACCAACGGCTACTGGCTGGCCGCGGCGGACGGCGGGATCTTCACCTTCGGCGGCGCCTCCTACCTGGGCCGCCTCGTCAGCTGAGCCGGGCCGCATCCCCGAGGGCCCCGGTCAGCCCGCCGGACGTTCAGAGCACCCCGCGCTCGCCCAGCTCGGCCAGCTCGGCCTCGCTCAGCCCCACCAGGTCGCACCACACCTCACGGTTGTGCTCGCCGAGCCGGGGTGCCCCCGTGGGGACCGGCGTCGGGCGCTTGGCCAGCCGGGGGAACGGGGCCTGCTGGCGCACCGGCCCGATGACGGGGTCGTCGATGGACACGAGGTCGCCCCGGGCGGTCATGTGGGGGTCGGCGAATATGTCGGCGGCGCTGTAGGCGGTGCCGACGGGCACGTCGTGCTCGACGCAGCGCGCCGTGATCTCCTCCGCGGTCAGCGACGCGGTCCATGCGGCGACCACGCCGTTGATCTCGTCGGCGCGGGCGGCCCGATCGGCCAGCGTGACGAACCTCGGGTCGCTGGTCAGCTCCGGCCGGCCCATGGCGGCGCACAGGCGTGAGAAGTTGGCGTCGGACGCCGCGACGATGCAGACGAAGGAGCCGTCGGCGGACAGGTAGTTGTCGAGGGGCGCCGAGTGCGACAGCCGGTTGCCCTCGCGCTCGCGCACGACGCCCAGCCGGTCGTAGCCGGCCAGGGTCCACTCCAGGATGCGCAGGATGGACGCGTACAGGGGCGCGTCGATCACTTCGCCGTCACCCCTGCTCCCTCGCACGCCGGCGTCACGTCCGTAGAGGGCCGAGACGGCGGCGAACGCGGCGAACACGCCGGTGAGGTAGTCCGAGATGCTCAGGCCGGGCCGCACCGGCGGCCGGTCGGGGTCGCCGGTGAGGTGGAGGAGGCCGCCGAACGCGATGCCCAGCCGGTCGAGACCGGGACGGGGCGCGTAGGGCCCGCTCTGCCCGAACACGCTGATCCGCACGTAGACCAGGTCGTCGGGCAGGTCCTCGGGGCCGAGTCCCCAGCGCTCCATGGTGCCCGGGCGGAAGTTCTCGCAGAGAACGTCGGCGGTGGCCACCAGGCGCTTGAAGAGGTCGCGCCCCTCCGGCCGCCGCAGGTCGCAGGTGACCCCCCGCCGCCCCCGGCCCTCGACGGCCCACGACAGCGAGTAGTCCGGCCCGTCGTCGACCGGGACGAACGGGCCCATGGTGCGCATGAAGTCGCCCTGGCCCGGGAGCTCGACCTTGATCACGTCGGCCCCGAGCTCGCCGAGCAGCCCGGCGCAGAACGGCGCGGAGATGCGGGTGCCGACGTCGACCACCCTGATGCCGCTGAGCGGCCCCGGCGTCGGGTCGGTCATGTGCCCGGTTCCGTGACGCCCTTGTCCCGCTCGGCCATGACGGCCCGCATCGACCCCTTCGCCTTGCGCGCCGCCAGGGCGTCCAGGGCCGTGGCCGAGTTGTGGACCCAGTGGTGCGCCATGAAGTGGTACTTGAGGGCGTCTCGCTTGCCCATCAGGTCGGCCGTGTGGTTGATGGTGTCCTTGACCGTCTGTGCCGTGACCGGAGGGACGAGGGCGACCCGGTCGGCCAGCTCGCGCACCTTCGCCGTGAGCTCGTCCCGCGGCACGACCCGGTTGACCAGGCCGAGGCGCCACGCCTCCTGCGCGTCGATGGTGTCCCCGGTGAAGAGGAACTCCTTCGCCTTGCGGATCCCGATCTCCCAGGGCTCCACCAGGAGCTCGACACCGGCGCCGGTCAGGCGGAGCACCGGGTTGGAGAAGACGGCGTCGTCGGCGGCGACGATGAGATCGCACATGGCGGCGAGCATGAGCCCGGCGGCGACGCAGCTGCCCTGCACGGCGGCGATGGTCGGCTTGCGGAAGTCGTGGATGCGCAGGCAGCGCTCGAAGTACATCGTCTTCTCGTGATGGAACTTGCCCTCCGGGGTGTCGCGCAGGGCGACCCACGGATCGTCCCCGTCGCCACTGACCAGCGCCTTGAGGTCATGGCCGGAGGAGAAGTGCTTTCCCTCGCCGGCGAGGATCACCACGCGCACGGCGTCGTCGGCGTCCGCCAGGTCGAAGGCGGCGTCGATCTCGTCGATGAGCCTGGAGTCCTGCGCGTTGGCGACGTCGGGGCGGTTCATCGTGATGGTGGCCACCGCGCCGTCGGTCTCGTAGCGGATCGTCTCGAAGCCTTCTGCCATCGCTCCCATCTCTCCCGTCCTCCCTGTGTCACCCATCCTGCCGCGCCGCGCCCCGCTCTCCGCCGCCGGGCGCTCGACCCCTCGTGCCGTTCAACCCCTGGGCAGGCCCAGGACGCGCTCGCCCACCAGCGTCCGCTGGATCTCGTTGGTGCCGGCGAAGATGGAGGAGGCCTGGTAGTACAGCCACGAGCGCTGCCATGCACCGTCGTCCGGGTTCCCGGGCGCGCCCTCCCACAGCGGTGAGGCGGGCCCGAGGACGTCGAGCGCCGTCTGGTGGAGCCGCTTGGACATCTCGCTCCAGTACAGCTTGAGGGCGCTGCCCTCCGGGCCGGGCGCCTCACCCTTGGACAGGCGGGTGAGCGAGCGCCAGTTGTGGAGCTGGAAGAGCCGCACCTCGGTCGCGGCCTGGGCCAGCTGCTGGCGCAGGCGCCAGTCGTCGAAGCTCCCGTTGGCCTGGGCCAGGCGCAGGAGCTCCTCGATGAGCTGCGAGTGGATCACGAGCTGGCGGGGGTTGATCCCGCGCTCGTGCGCCAGTGTGGAGCCGGCCACGGTCCACCCGGCGCCCTCGTCGCCCACCCGTCGCTCGTCGGGCACGAAGACGTCGTCCAGCTCGACCTCGTTGAACTCGGCCTCCCCGGTCGACTGCACCAGCGGGTGCACACCCACCCCGTCGGCGTGCATGTCGATGATGAGCGCCGTGATGCCCTGCTGGCGCTTCGGCGCTGCGGGATCGGTGCGGGTGAGGCACAGGCCCCAGTCGGCGAACTGCGCGTAGGAGGTCCAGACCTTGCGGCCGGTGACGCGGTACCCGCCCTCGACCGGCACGGCGCGGGTGGTCAGCGACGCCAGGTCGCTCCCGGCGTCGGGCTCGCTGAAGAGCTGGCACCACAGCTCGGTGGCCGAGAGGATCAGGGGCAGGAAGCGCTCCTTCTGCTCGGCCGTGCCGTGGGCCAGGAGGGTGGGGCCCACCAGGTTGATGCCGATGCGGCCGACGAGCTCGGGCGCCCGTGCCCGTGCCAGCTCCTCGATCACGACGTAGTTCTCCAGCGCGCCCAGGCCTCGGCCGCCGTACTCCTCGGGCCACGTGATGCCGACCCAGCCGTCGGCGGCCAGGTCGGCCTGCCAGCGGCGCCCGAACGCGACGGTGTCGGCGAGGTCGTCGAAGCGCGGCGGCAACCCGACGCCGTAGGGCCAGGGGAGGTGCTCCATCAGCCAGGCCCTGAAGGCCTCGCGCAGCATGTCCTGCTCAGGGGTGGTGCGCAGATCCATCCGCCGCAGCATGGCACAGCGACCCGTCGGGGTGACACCTGCGTCAGCGATCACCGTAGACTGCGCCGCCGTGGACTTCGACCTCTCGACCGATCAGCAGGACCTACGCGGCGCGGCGGCCACGCTGCTGGACCGGATGGCGGGCCACGACGCGCTCAGGGCGAGGGTGGGCGCCGGTGCGGTGGTGGGGACCCTGCCGGGCGCGGGCGCGGGCGCGGGCACGGGCACGGGCACGGGCGAGGTGCAGTCCGACGAGCGCGGGGGAACGGGCGAGGCCGGTGCGGACGTCCCCCACGGCTACGACGCCGGCGTGTGGTCGGCCATGGCCGACCAGGGTTGGCTCGCCATCGAGGTGCCCGCCGACGAGGGGGGACGGGGTCTCGGCATGGGCGAGCTCGCCGTCCTGTGCGAGGAGATCGGGCGCCGCCTGGTCGCCGCGCCGTTCCTGGCCTCCGTCGTGGCCCTGGGTGCGCTGTGCTCGGCCGAGGCGCGGGGTGATGCGGGGACCAAGGAGTGGCGCGAGGCGCTGAGCGAGGGCGCGGCCGTGGGCTGTGTTCCCTTCGCCCCCACCGACGGGATCTCGGTGGCGCCGGCGGGTTCGGGCGGCGAGGTCCGGCTGAGCGGCCGCTCGACTCCCACGGCCTACGCCCCGTCGGCCGACGTGGCGGTGGTCGTCACTGCCGGGGGCGTCTACGGCGTCGACCTGCGCACCGAGGGACGCCCCGAGCCCGTGTCGGCCATGGATCGGACGCGCGAGCTGGGCATCCTGGAATTCGACGGCACGCTCGCCCGCGCCCTGGGCGGCGCCGACGCCGCGGCGCTGGTGGTGGACCGGGCCGCCACGCTCGCCAGTGCCGAGATGCTCGGTGCGGCCGACCGAGTGCTGTCGATGACCGTCGAGTACGCCAAGGACCGGGTGCAGTTCGGCAAGCCCATCGGGTCGTTCCAGGCCGTCAAGCACATGCTGGCCGACGCGCTCGTCGACGTCGAGGGCATGCGCTCGACGGTGTACTACGCGGCGTGGTGCGCCGCAGCCGCCGACCGCGACCGCTCGCTGTCGGCGAGCATGGCCAAGGCGTGGTGCTCGGACGCGTCGCGGCGCGTGATGAGCACCGGGCTGCAGGTGCACGGCGGCATCGGCTTCACCTGGGAGCACGACATGCACCTCTACGTCAAGCGGGCCCAGCTCGACCAGGTCAGCTTCGGTGATGCCGCCTTCCACCGCGACCGCATCGCGGCCATGCTGCGCGAGCGGCTGGACTCGGGGCAGGCCCTGTCCTAGGTGTGCCGGGCGGCGCGCGGAGGTGGCGTGCCCGCTACGAGCCGAGGTTGCGCACGGCGACGCCGTTGATCTGCAGCAGCACCAGCGCCTGCCCCTCGGCCTCGTGCGCCTCCTGCTGGCCGTTGCCCAGCCGCTGCGCCGGCACGTCCACGGTCACGCGCACCCCGACGAGGTAGCCCGAGCGGATGACCGCCTTCTCGTGGACCTGTCCCTGCACCGACGTCGCCTGCGGGGTGCACGACGCCGATGACGTGCGCGGAATGCGACCGGTGTAGTCGGCGAGGCTCTCGGTCCGGGTGTAGGTGGTGGCGCCGCTCCCGGTCCACGGCACCGAGCCGCCCACGATGGCGGTGTACGCGCTGAAAGCGCAGGTGATGGCGGACTGGTTCAGCACCGCCAGGAGCTTGGTGCGGGTGCCGACCACCTGGTAGACGGCCATGCGGTCCGGGGGGACGTAGCCGACCTGGCGCACCTGGGTCAGCGTCCCGGTCGCCGAGCCGCCGGAGAGCGTGCTGACGATGTCCATGGCGAACGAGTTCGACCCGGTGGGGGAGCCGAACGTCCTGGTCGAGGCGTTCTGCACGGAGAGGGTGGCGCCGCTCGGCGCGGACGAGGCGCCGAGCAGGGCGAGCAGCAGGGTCAGGACGCCGAGGACGCCCAGCAGCGCGAAGGGGACCAGGTTGCGGCGAGGCACGCGCCAGACGCTACTTCGGGTCCTCCCGGGTGAAGGGGACCGCGCATCGTGCACGGCACCCTCGGATCTGCCGGTCAGGTGGCGGCGGCCCGGCGGCGCAACTCGGCGCGGTCGGCCTTGCCCGACCCCAGGAGGGGCAGGCGTTCGAGCTGCTCCACCCGCTCGGGCGTCTTGAAGGTCGCCATGCCACGGCTGGCGAACCAGCGCCGGCACTCCTCGAGGTCGAACGATGCGCCGGACTCGACGTACGCCGCCACCCGCTCGCCCATCAGCGGGTCGGGGTAGCCGACCGCCACCGCGTGGCGGACGTCGGGGTGGGCCTCGAGCGCCGCCTCGATCTCGGAGGCGGAGATGTTCTCGCCGCCACGAATGATCACGTCCTTGAGCCGGCCCACGATCCGCACCCACCCGTCCGCGTCGACCGTCGCCAGGTCCCCGGTCCGGAACCACCCGCCCCGAGCGATGACCGCAGCCGTCTGGGCGGCGTCGGCGTAGCCGGCGAACATCTCGGGCCCGCGGACCCACAATTCGCCGGAGGTCCCGGTGGCCCGCGGCGCGCCGGTCTCCGGATCCGAGACCCGCAGCTCCACCTCCCCGACGGCCCGGCCGTCCGTGTCGCGCGCCTGCTCGAAGGAGTCGTCGTCCCTGCTCGTGGTCACCGTCGGCGCCTCGGTGGAGCCGTAGGTGCGCTTCACCCGGCAGTCGAAGGTGCGCGCGGTGTCCTCGACGAACGCCGGGGTCACCGAGGCGCCACCGCTCGAGACGAGCCGCACCGACGAGACGTCGACCCCGGGGCCCTCGGCGAGGGCGCGGGCCATGGCGATGAAGAAGGTCGGCGGCCCGGCCAGGAACGAGATCCTCTCCCGGGCCACGAGCGCCAGCGCCTGCTCGGGGTCGAAGCGACGGACCAGGACCGATCGCAGGCCCGCCGCGCCCGGCACGAGCACCCCGTTGAGCAGTCCGGAGATGTGGGCCATCGGGGCCGGCATGAGCACGGCGTCCTTCGGCCCGAGGCCGTGCACGCCCGCCATCAGGGTGGCCTTCCAGCTCAAGCCGCGCTGCGTGTGGAGCACCGCCTTGGGCACGCCCGTGGAGCCGGAGGTGAAGAGGACCAGCGCCACGTCGGCCGGCCGGCTGGGGCAGGCGCCGGCTCCGACCGGTGCCCCCCCGAGGGCGTCGGCCAGCGCGGTGGGGTCGGAGATGGCGTCGGGCGCCAGCTCGACCACGAGCGCCGGGTCGATCTGCCCGAGGGCCGCCGCCACGTCGGCGGACCCGAAGGAGTGCAGGACGGGTGCGGCCACGGCCCCGATGCGCCAGCAGGCGCGGGTCAGCACCGCGGCGGCGAGGCTGTTGGGCACCTGCCAGGCGACGGCGTCGCCCGGCGTCACGCCACGCTCCCGCAGCCCGCCCGCCACCGAGGCCACCAGCGCGTCGGCCTGGGCGGCCGAGAGCCGGGTGTCGCCGTCGACCACCTCGCCGCCGTGGGCGGAGATCAGCGCGTCGAGCGTCGGGACGTCCCAGGGCCCCCCGGGACGCCGGTAGCTGCGGGCCAGGCGGGGCACCCAGGTCGGTCGGAGTCGGGCCGTCACGGGAGGGCACCCTATCCGTACCCCAGTAGGGTGACGCCGATGTCAGCGCCGTCGACGGAGCCGCCATGGACCTCTCGCTGAGGGAGGAGGACGAGGAGTTCGCGTCCTCGTTCCGCGACTGGCTCGCCGGTCACCCGCACCGTCCACCCGCGTTCGTGGACCTGGCCGACGAGGTGGCATGGGGGCGTGCGTGGCAGGCCACCCTGGCGGCGGACCGCTGGGTGGGCGTCCACTGGCCGAGCGCGTACGGGGGGCGCAGCGCGACGCCCGTCCAGGTCGCGCTGTACCAGAGCGAGTACGCCCGCTCGCAGGCGCCACAACCGGTGAACCGGGTGGGCATCAACCTGGTGGGCCCGACCCTGCTGGCGCACGGGACCGAGGACCAGCGCCTGCGCTACCTGCCACCGATCCTCTCGGCCGAGGAGATCTGGTGCCAGCTCTTCAGCGAGCCCGACGCCGGGAGCGACCTCGCCTCCCTCTCCACGCGCGCCACCCCGGTCGACGGGGGGTACCTCGTGACCGGTCGAAAGGTGTGGACGTCGTACGCCCAGTTCGCCTCGTGGGGCCTGTGCCTGGCGCGCACCGACCCGGAGGCGGCGCGCCCGCAGCAGGGCATCACCGCGCTGATCGTCGACATGTCGGACCCCGGCGTCGACGTGCGCCCCCTCGTGCAGATGACGGGCGACGCGGAGTTCAACGAGGTCTTCCTGACCGACGTCTTCGTGCCGGCGGAGCATGTCGTGGGGACCGAGGGCCAGGGCTGGACCGTGGCCGGGTCCACGCTGGCGCACGAGCGGGGGACGAACTTCCCGTTCAAGGAGCAGGTCGTCCACGAGACCTACCTCGCCCGGCTCTACGACGAGGCGAGGGACAACGGCGGGCTGGACGACCCGCTCGTCGCCGACGCGCTCGCCCGCTCCTACGTCGACCTCGGTGTGCTCCGCCTGCACAACCTGCGTACCCTGACGCGCCTCGGCCGCGGCGAGGAGCCCGGTCCGGAGTCGAGCTGGATCAAGCTCACCTGGACCACCATGACCCAGGGCCTCTCCGACGCCGGGCTCCTGGTCACCGGACGCGACCCCTCCTCGGCCGAGGCCGGGCCGTGGGCCCGCCAGTGGCTGTGGAGCAAGGCGGCCGGCATCGCCGGCGGGACGTCACAGGTGCAGCGCGACATCATCGCCGGGAGGATCCTCGGGCTACCCCGCTGACGGACCGCCGGGCGGCGCGCCCCGGGAGGCCTCACGGCGGCGGTGCTGGACGGAGAGCACCGTCACGAGCGTGCCGACGGCGAACCCGACCAAGAGGGTGGCGATGTCACGCGGCGTGGAGCGGCCCGTGAAGAAGCCGACCGGCGCCGGCGCGCCGGTGCGAGTCGACGAGGTTCACGCGGCCGGCGAGGCGTCGCGACTGCAGCACGGTGCCAAGCGCGAACAACAGGGCCGCGAGGACGGCGAGTGCCTCACCCATGCCGAGAAGACGAGGCAGCGCGATTGCACCATGGTGGGGACGTAACCTATTGCGTGCCCGGAATGGACTCGTTGAGCCGTCGTGCGGCGAACAACCTCGTCGCGGTGGAGATGGATCTTGCCGGCGCGACCGCCGAAGGCGACGAAGACCGCGTCCGCCTGCTCCAGACGCTCGTGTCCTCCGGGGGGCAGGTTCTCCTCTACCGGCCGCAGCTGCAGCACTACGCGGTGCTGTTCGGCGACATGGAGAGCGCCCGTCACGTTGCGGTGATGGTTCCCGGTGTCGGCGACGGCTCGAACCTGTGCGACGACTGGATCCCCGACGCCCAGAACCTCTACGACGAGGCCGAGTCCAGCGCGGTCGTGTTGTGGAAGGGGTACGACAACCCGGTCGACATCCTGGCGGCCGCGGCGGGGTCGATCGAGTGCAGCGAGGACCTCGTCGCGGCCGGGAGCGCCCTGACGGCGTTCGTGGACTCGCTCTCGCTGCGCCCCGAGCAGACGCTGGCGGTGGTCGCCCACAGCTTCGGGTCCATCGTGACCGGTGCGGCCCTGGCCGATTGCGGACTGCGGTGCACCGACGTGCTGGTGGCGGGCAGCCCGGGCATGACCGTCGACGACCTCCGGGACCTCCATCTCGAGCAGTCGCACTTCTTCTCGGAGCAGGCGCCGGGTGACGTCATCGCCGAGCTGGGCGTGTTCGGGACGGCTCCCAGCTCCCCGACCTTCGGCGGGATCCGGCTGAGCACCAACGCACCGGACCATGCCCAGGTCCAGGCGCACTCCGAGTACTTCGAACCGGGGTCCGAGGCGCTCGAGAACATGGTCGACGTGGTCACCGGGCAGTACTCGGACATCGTCCGCCACCGCTCGGCCCTGCCGGAGATCGCCGGTGGGCTGGTGGCCTGGGTGCTCCGCATGCCGGCCGTGCCGGTCAGGATGGCGGGGCGGCACTACCGTGGCCCCGGCTACCGCCTGTTCGTGAATTGGTGCCAGCTGGTGGACCTGGGGGCGAGCGAGACGGGCAACATCGTGACCGAGGTGCTCGACGAGAGCGAGCGGGCGCTGGTGTGGTTCGCCCACCGCATCGGCGCCCTCCCCGAGGACGTTCCCTTCGTCCCCGAGGCGGGCGCCGCCCGACCGGACGCGGACCACGGCGCCGACGAGGGGGAGTCCCCGGCCCGAACCTGACAGCCGTGTCAGCAAACGGGGTCCACGGCACGCTACGTTTGCCCGGTGCCCGTCTGGCTGAGCGAGCAGGAGTACGCCACCCTGCGGGCGGCGTGTGCCCAAATGATGCCCTCCGACCAGGGGGCACCCGGAGCCGAGGAGGCGGGCGTCGCCGAGTACATCGACATCTTCCTCGGTGCCTTCACGTTCGACCCGCCCCGCATCTGGGCCGGGGGACCGACCTCGGGGCGGAAGGGCGGCGCGGCCGGCTTCGCCACCTTCCACCGCCTCACCGCCCTGGACGAGCTGGCCTGGCGCACCCGGCTCGAGGGGTCCCAGGGGCTCCCCGAGCGGGAGTTCAACGGCCCGGTGGTGGGGCTCCAGCAGCGCTACCGCGATGGCCTCGCCGCGCTCGGCGCGGACTTCGCCGGGGTCGACGGGTCGGAGCAGCGCCGCCGGCTACGGGCCGACGAGGCCTTCCTCGATCTCCTGTGGGAGCACTGCTGCGAGGGCATGTACGGCCCGCCCGAGTACGGGGGCAACCGTGACGGCATCGGGTGGTCCTACATCGGGTATGAGGGCGACGTGCAGCCGCGGGGCTACAGCGACGCGGAGGTGTCCCAACCATGAGCGCCGACGCCGTCATCATCGGGTCCGGACCGGGCGGTGCCACCGCGGCGGAGGTGCTGACGCGGGCCGGGTGGTCGGTCGTCATCATGGAGAAGGGCCGGAACCACCTCCTCGACCCCGACGACCTGACCAAGCCGTCCGCCGACTACTCCAACGACGAGATCAAGTTCATCTCGCGCTACTTCCTCGGGCCCGACCCGCTGATTGAGCCGCGCGCGTTCCGGCGCAATGCAGCGGAGGGCGAGCACACCCACGTCGGTGAGGTGAACTCCATCCCCACGACGGTTGGGGGTGGCGGGACCCATGCCGACGGCAAGGTGCCGCGCTTTCGCGAGGAGGACTTCCGGCTCTTCTCCACCCACGGGCCGCAGGAGGACGCGGCGGTCGACGACTGGCCGATCGACTACGACGAGCTGGAGCCGTACTACGCCGAGGTGGAGCGGGCCATCGGAGTGGCCGGCCGCGCCGGTGCCAACCCGTTCGCCGCCTGGCGGTCGGGCCCCTACCCGATGCCACCGGGGGCGCCGATGTTCGGCGCGGTCCTCTCGGCGGCCGCGGCCGAGAAGCTCGGTCTCCACCCCTACGAGGCGCCGACGGCGGCCAACAGCATCGCCTACGACGGGCGGCCGGCCTGCAACAACTGCGGCTTCTGCGCGTTCTTCGGCTGCCCCATTCACGCCAAGGGCGACCCGGTGGCCCTGCTCACCCGGGCCATGGCCACCGGCCGGGCCGAGCTCATGGCCGAGACCTACGTCAGCCGGATCGTGACGGAGGGCCGCCGGGCCACCGGCGTCGAGTTCATCGGCCCGGACGGGATCACCCGCACCATGGACGCCAAGCTCGTCATCGTCGCCGGCGGTGCGATCGAGACCCCGCGCATCCTCCTCCTCTCCGGCGTGGAGCACCCCGCCCTCGGTCGCCACCTGATGTGCCACTTCCAGACGATCGTGGTCGGGCACTTCCCGGACGTGCGCCTGCACCCGGAGAAGGGACGGGCCGTCACCCACGTGCACGACGACGCCATGGTGCAGGACGAGCGCTCACGTGAGGCTGCCCTCGGCGCGGGGCTGCCGTGGTTCCGGGGTGGCCTGGTCGAGCACAGCGGCGGCGGCCTCCCCATCATGGAGGCCCGTCACTCGCCGTGGGGCCGCGGCCATGCGCAGGTGATGCGCGACTCCAACCTGCGCGAGCACATGTGGGCCTTCATCATGCAGGGGGAGGACCTGCCCTACGCCACCAACACGGTCGACCTGAGCCCGTCCATCCGCGACGTGCGCGGCGTCCCGGTGGCACGGGTGACCTACGAGCCGGGCCGCCACGAGCTGGCGGCGTCGAAGTACCACGGGAAGATCCTCCAGTCGGTGCTCGAGGAGATGGGGGCCGAGTGGGTCCTCCACACCTCGTCACCGGGCGTGTCGTACCACGGCATCGGCGCCACGCCGGTGCCCGAGAGCCGTCACGTGATCGGGACGGCTCGCATGGGCGACAACCCCGACACCTCCGTCGTCGACAAGTGGGGCCGGGTGCACTCGCTCGACAACGTGGTCGTGGCCGACTCCTCCGTGTTCGTCACTTCGAGCGGGTACGGACCGACGCTCACCCTGGTGGCGCTGGCGGCACGCGCCGCGCACCACCTGGCCGGCACGAAGCCCGGCTGACCCCACCCCGAGCGGCCACGGGTTCGGCGTCGCGCCCCCGGGCAGCCCGAGCCGAGCGGCCCGTCACACCGCGTCGGAGGGGTGTCGGACTGGAGGGGTGTCGGAAGCCCGCCCGGGCCCGCTGCTCAGCGGACGCCGCGGGTCAACAGCATGGTGCCGGCGATGGGCCCACCGCCGTTGGCCACCGCGGCCACCTCGGGCACACGCCCGCCGGGCCGCACCACCTGGCGCTCGCCACCCTCGCCGCGCAGCTGGACGCAGGCCTCGTGGATCAGGCCGAACCCGTGCAGGCGGCCACCCGAGAGCTGGCCGCCGGCCGTGTTGAGCGGGAGGAGGCCGTCGCGCGCGATGGCGCCCCCGCCCTCAATGAACGGCCCGCTCTCGCCGCGCCCGCAGAACCCGAGCGCTTCGAGCCAGACGATGGTCAGCACCGAGAAGCCGTCGTAGAGCTGCGCCGTGTCGACGTCGCCCGGCTTCAGGTCGGTGCGCTCCCACATGGATGCCGCGGCGTCGCGGGCCGCCATGGAGGTCATGTCGTCGAACTGGTCCCAGCTCGGGCGCCCGCGCAGCGCCGTGCCGAGCGCGTTGATCTGGACGGCCGGGTGGTCGAGATCGTCGGCGACGTCGCGGTGCGAGACGATGACGGCCGTCGACCCGTCGCACGGCGCGTCGCAGTCGAAGAGGCACAGGGGCGTGGTGATGATGCGAGCCGCCAGGTAGTCGTCGAGCGACAGGGGGTCGGAGTAGATCGCCTTGGGGTTCAGCGCGGCGTTGCGCCGGCCGTTGACGGCGATCTGCCCCAGCTGCTCGCGGGTCAACCCGAACTCGTGCACGCGACGCTGCCCGACCATGGCGATCCAGTTGGCGGCCGACACGGCGCCGAAGGGGAGCGACCACTGCATGAAGCTTCCGAAGCGGGGCACGCCGCCGCCCCCGCCGCCGGACCCGCCGATGCCCTGCCGGCCCCCGGCGCCCTGGGCGGTGCCCTCGGTCACGGTCCGGTAGACCAGGACGTGGCGGGCCAGGCCGGCCGCCACGGCGAGCGCGGCCGCCATGACGGCGCGCATCTGGCCCGGCCCCTCGCCACCGCCGTCGTGCCAGTTCAGCGACAGGCCCAGGGCGTCCTGGACCTCCGGCGAGGGCGGACCGCCGAAGCCCGGCGTGCCGGCGCCCATGCCCGGGTAGGTCGACAGGCCGTCGATGTCGTCGCGGCTGAGCCCGGCGTCGGCGATGGCGTCCAGCGCCGCCTCCACGGTCAGGTCGAGGTCGGAGCGCCCGAGGCGGCGGCCCACGGCGGACTGCCCGATGCCCGAGATGACGGCGCGCCGCTCCAGAGGCTCCTCGACGGGCGGCGGGCTCACGACGCGCCCTCGGGCGTGAAGAGCGGGAGCCACACGTCCTCCGCCTGCTCGAAGACGACGCGCACCGGCATGCCGATGCGCACGTCCTCGGGCTCGACGTCGATCAGGTTCGTGGTGAGCCGTACGTCGGGCTGCTCGTCGATGGAGACCCAGGCGATGATGTAGGGGTCGCTCCCGGGGATCCACTGCTGGTGGTTGACGGTGAACGTCTCGACGTGACCGCGCCCGCTGACCGCCTCGGGCGCCACGTCACGCGACAGGCAGCGCGGGCAGACCGGGCCCGGTGGGTGGATGAAGAACCCGCAGGCGTTGCAGTGCAGCAGCCGCAGCACGCCGTCCTCACCCGAGGTCCAGTAGAAGGCGACGTCGTCGTCGAGGCGCGGCAGGAGGCGCAGCATCGGGCCGTTGGCAACCATGGCGGCATGTTGGCACACCCGGGTGGACCGGCGTCCACCCGGCGCGACCGCGGAGCACCCGGGGCCGGGAGCGGGACATCGACCTCGGACGATTCGTGGTGAAAGGCCGGACCTACCTGCGCTTTTAGGTGGTCAGCGCGGTGAGCGGAGAGGTCGTGGCGCGGCCCCGGCCGTGCCGTGGTGGGAAACCGTCGCGCCGCGTTGCAGGTGGCCGCAACGGCCCCCACCGCGCTGGGCGAGGTGGGACTGGCACCCGGTGACCGACTGAGCAGGCTGGAAGGCCGACGTGCTCGGGGAACCGACGCGGCAGTGGGAGACGCAGTGGATGGAGGCGGGCGTCGCCCATCTGCACGGCGATCTGGACGAGGCCGAGCGACTGATCGACGCCAGCCTGCCCTCGGCGGGCGCTGTGGCCCCTTCCCGGGTCATGGCCACCTACGGGGCCCAGCTGCTGGCCATCCGGATCGATCAGGGCCGCGTCGGCAAGCTCGTCGACGAACTCCGGGGCCTGACCGTCGAGCAGCCCGGAGTTCATGCCTGGCGGGCTGCGCCGGCTCTCTCCGCGGCCCAGTCCGACCGGCCCGCCCTGGCACTCGAGGAGCTGGCCTCGTTCTGGGGGGCCGGCTCGCTCCGACTGCCCGGCGACTTCACCTGGACGGCGATGACCGTGGTGCTCGCCCGGGCGGCCACGATGGACAGCACCCCGTCCATGCAAGCCGACCTGGTCAACGCGCTGAGGCCGTACAGTGGGCGGTTGGCCTGGGGCGGCTCGTGCTCGTACGGGCCGATCGACACCGCCCTCGGGATGCTGCTCGACGCCGCCGGTGACAGAGCCGGCGCCGAAGCGGCGTTCCGTGGAGCGCTCGTCCTGGCCGATCGTCTGGGACCCACGTGTTTCGGCGCCGAAGCGGACCGACTGCTCGACGGCCTCCGCAGAGCGGGTTCCGACAGGCCCTGAGCTCGCCGAGGCGCAAGTCGCCACAGCGCTGTTGGCGGACTGTTGGTGCACCGTGTCATGATGCGCTCAGGCGACGGCGGTGTCGATCTCGAGCTGGGAACGTTCGCGGGTCCAACGAGGCAGGCGCCGGGGAACGAGAGTCCAGTGTGCAACGACGGGCAGGGAAGACTGTGACGAGGTCTCGAGGTCCAGCAGCGCGACGGGGGCTCGCTCGTGCCCTCACCCTTCTGGGCCTTTCCGTTGCACTCGTGTTCGGGTCCGTCGTGTCAGCTCTCGTCGTGGCCGCACCGTCGGCTTCGGCTGACTCCATCGCACCTTCGCTTCCCACCTGTCCCGATGGTACGACCCAAACGGTCGACGGGGTCTTTACCTGCCTCTGGAGCAACTCCGACGTCGTTGTGAGCCTGAGCGGGACCAACGTGGCCGAGGGCGGGTCGATCACTGCGTACGCGCAGTCGCCGTTGGAGGAATGCGGCAGCCCGGCAACCGGGCCATTCGTCGATTGCTGGGCTGGTCTTCCCGGTTGGAACGGCGCCAGCTGCACGACACCGCCTTCGGGACCCATCATCAACCTCCCGCCCGGCGAGACAGCGTGTTACCTGAGTGATCTCACCTCGGCCGTGGACGGGTCGGCCAGCTTCTTCGAGGCGTCGTCGACCGTCATCACCTCGGAGCCCCCGCCGCCAGGCGTTCCGATTATCGCCATGGGCCAACTCGATCAACCACCCGACTCCCCGGTGGCGTACGAGTGGTCGGCCACCACCGAAGCCGAATTCACGATCGGGACCGTGTCGGCGCCCGACCCCACCGCCGCGTTCACCTTTCAGCAGGACCTCTCGGGGGGGCCCCTCAACTACGCCTTCGACGGCTCGACGTCGACGGCCTTCGGTGGGAACACCATCACCAACTACTCGTGGGATTTCGGTGATGGCACCACCGCCACGGGCGTGAGTCCGACCCACCTGTTCAGCACGGGTGGTACCTACCAGGTCACATTGACGGTGACGGACAGTGCCGGCAACATCGGGTCGATCACCCAAGGTGTGTCGACGCCCCCTCCACCGGTGGTGAACTCGACCGGGGACGCCCCGGCCGCCACTCCGGCGAGCGGCAACTGTGACACCGGCCATACGGTTGCCAATAGCTCGGCCACCCAGGTGCCGGAATGTACCTTGCGTGCGGCCATCGAGGCGGCCAACGCCATGAACGACGGCGAGGCGATCACCTTCGACCTCCCTCCGGGGGTGACGCCGACGATCAGTCCGTCCACTCCGCTCGACGACCTGACTGCGGCGGGTACGACGATCGACGCCTCGACGGTGGCCGGTGGTTTTCTCACCATTGACGGGAGCGCCCTCAACGGCACGACGGGGATAGGCCTGGAGGTCTCCGGCGCGAACGACACGATCAAGGGGTTCGACATCGAGAACGTCAACACCGGGATCCAGGTCGACGCGACCGATGGCGGGGACACCGTCGCCGGCAACATCATCGGCTTGAACAGCAACACGTCGAGCACACCCGTGGGCACGGGGGTGCTGGTCGTGAACTCGCCCAACAACACGGTGGGCGGGGACGCCACCGCCGACCGCAACGTGATCTCCAATACCACCACAGGGGTGGGCATCAGGGGCACCGCGTCGACCGGCAACAGTGTCCAGGGCAACTATCTGGGCACCGACCCGACCGGGAGCAGCTGGGCCGGCGACGTGGAGCCTGTCTACATCTACGACGCCTCCGACAACAGTATCGGTGGCCGACGGGCACGCCGGGTCAAGCGCCGGGGAACGTCATCGACGGCTACTCGGCGCTCAACGGCGATCTGGCGCCCACCACAGGGACTTCGGGGGTGGCCATCGGGGGCATCACCAACGGCGCCAACAACAACTCGGTCCAGGGGAACATCATCGGATTGCTCTCCGGTGGCACCGCCCTACCCCCGCCCCTCGGGAGCACATCGTCATATTGGAACGAGGATCCGTCCGGGGTGGCTGTCATCGGCCGAGCGTCGGGCAACACCATCGGCGGGACGACGGCCAGCGACGGAAACGTCATCTCGGGCAGCATTAACAGCCAGATTCAGATCAACGGGACGCAGGTCACCAACACCACTGTGGCGGGCAACCTGATCGGAACGGACATCACCGGAACCAGGGTCGAGAGCGACGCGCTCGGAAGCCCGACCGGAGTCGTCGCGGCCGGGTCGACCAACACGACGATCGGCATCGCCGGAGCAGGTAAGAACGTGATCACCGGGCAGACGACCGGGGTCAGCGTACGGACCAACTCGACCGTGTCCTACGGCCCCGGCACCACGACACAACTCCCCGGCTCCGGTGTGACGTCCCTGGTCCCGACGAGCACCACGATCAGCGGGAACATCATCGGCCCGCTCGCCGACGGCAAATCGACGCCCACGTCGGCGGACAACTTCGGGGTTGTCCTCGACGGCAACGGGGACACCCTCGGGCCGAACAACGAGATTTCCTACAACGGAGTCGGCGTGCAGATCGGCACCACGACCACGCCATCGGTCAACGAGACGCTCGACGGGAACGACGTGGGCACGGACAACCTCGGCACCACGGCCCTGCCCAATGGAGAGGGCGTCAGCCTGGTCAATGGCACCGGCACCCGGATCGGAATTCCCGGCGTCAAAGCCAACACCAT
>PMPX01000051.1 GCA_003169235.1 Acidimicrobiaceae bacterium
CTGCACCGGGCTCAGCCGCAGCGTCTTGTAGTCGTAGTGAGCAGGGGCGACCAGCACCTCGAGCTGACCGGACACGTACACCGGGCCCGACCGGTCGAGCAGGTAGGCGGCGCCCGGGTGGGCCCTGTCGGTGGTGCCGAAGACCAGCTTGGACTCCTGGTCCCTATCGGGCCGGTATAGCTCGCTGACATGGAGGGCGCCCAGCATCACGCCCTCAGGGTCGCGCAGGGCCAGACTGCCGCCGACGCCGATCTCGGCCGCCCTTTCCTCGGTTATGTCCAAGGTGACAGGGATGGGCCACAGCATGCCATCGGCCAAGCGCATGCGCTCGCAGACACCCTCGTAGTCCTCCTGGCCGAGAAAGCCGCGCAGAGGCGAGAAGCCACCATTGGCCAGGAGTTCGAAGTCGCAGATCTGGCGCGGGAGCAGGTCCCACGAGGGCCAGTTGCGAGACTGTGCCTTCAGCTCAGCCGCCCGGTCAGGCGTGACGGATAAGTCGACGAGCGCCCCGCCGTGGGGGCTAATGAGCTGCTTGGGCACCGTACCTCCAAGTTGCGAATGCCGAATTATGACTATTTTACTCAGGATTATCTGGCCGGACCAGACCGACACCTGTCGAGGTCGCGCTTCGGCACGGTAGGTCACCGGGGTGGAGGCCGTTGGGCGGGCTCAGTCGACGATGACGACAGGACCGGCGGCAGAAATGCAACCGTCACCAGTCGTCACGCCGCCTAGCAGTATAGGGCGTGCTCTGGCCCGGCACCCCCGCCCCTACTGTCGCTCGTGTCCTACCAGGTGGGAGCCCTGCGTCACAGGTGTACCTCTGGCACTCGGTAACCTTGAGTGCTAGAGATGCTGGACGACCGCAAAGCCGCCATATTGCGTGCCGTGGTGGAATGCCACATCAAGACCGCGCAACCGGTTAGTTCGGCGTACGTCGCGCAGCTGGGCGACCTCAGCGTGTCGCCCGCCACCGTCCGCAACGAGATGGCCGTGCTGGAGCAGGACGGCTACCTTTTCCAGCCCCACTCGAGCGCCGGGCGGGTGCCGACCGACAAGGGCTACCGCTTCTTCGTGGACTCGCTCTCCGGCCCCGCCCCGCTGGGCGCGCCCCAAGCCGAGCTCGTACGGATGTTTTTCGCCCGGGCCCACGGTGAGATCGAACGCATGCTGGCAGAGACGAGCGGCCTGCTCTCCAGCGTCACCGACTACGCCGCCGTCGTCGTGGCCCCGAGCGCGCCCGAGCCGGGCCGGGTCCGGTCCCTGCAGCTGGTGAAACTAACCGCCCACGTTGTCCTGGCCGTGGCCGTGCTCGGCAACGGCGCCGTGGAGCGACGAGCCCTCGAACTGCCCGTCGAACTGACCGATGCCCAGGTGGAGCGGGCTTCGGCTGCCGCCGCCTCGTTCCAAGTCGGGGCCACTCTCGACAAGACCGGGGACCCCGGCCCCACCGGCGACACCGCCGTGGACACGCTGGCCTCCACCGCCCTCCAGGCCTTGCGGGGGCCCGAGCCTGAGGTCGGCACGAGCCACGTTTTCGTCGGGGGAGCCGCCCGCATGGCCACCGCCTTCGAGGCGGTCAGCACCATAAGGTCGGTCCTCGGCATCCTCGAACAGCAGTACGTCCTGGTCACCCTGCTTAAGGACGTGCTCGACCGGGGCCTCACCGTGGCCATAGGCACCGAGCACGGGCTAGCTCCCCTGGCCGACTGTTCGGTCGTGGTGGCGCCCTACGAAGTCGACGGCGAACGGGCCGGCACGGTCGGGGTGCTGGGACCGACGAGGATGCATTACGACCAGGCTTTGGCCGCGGTGGCCATAGTCTCTAAGAAGCTCAGTAAGGCGCTGAGCGAGGGCGACCAAGGGCTCTCTCCCCCCTCGGGCAGGCAAAGGAGCACCGGCTGACGATGGCTGGAGAGGACTATTACGCCATCCTCGGCGTGACCCGTAGCGCCACCGACGACGAGATCAAGCGTGCCTACCGGAACCTGGCCCGGGAGCTGCACCCCGACCGCCACGCCGGTGCCGCAGCGGAGGTCAACGAGGAGCAGTTCAAGCTCGTAAACCGTGCCTACGAGACCCTGAAGGACCCCGAGCGCCGCCGCCAGTACGACATGTTCGGCGCGGACGGGCCCAGGGCGGCGGCCGGCGACCCCTTCTCGGGTTTCGGCGGGGCGGGGATGGGCGACATTTTCGAGGCGTTCTTCGGGGGCAACCCCTTCGGCGCCCAGGGCGCCACGCAGCGCTCGGGCCCGCCTCGGGGCGAAAACCTCGAAGCCATCCTCGACCTCGAGTTCGCCGAGGCCGTCTTCGGCTGCCAGAAGGAGATCTCGGTCCGGTTGCCGGCGATGTGTGGGACCTGCGCCGGCCGGGGCACCGCGCCCGGGACCGACCCCGTCACCTGCATCGACTGCCAGGGCAGCGGCGAGCTGCGCCGGGTGCGCCAGTCGTTGCTGGGTCAGGTGGTCACCAGCGCGGCCTGCCCGCGTTGCAGCGGCACCGGCGAAATGATCCCGAACCCCTGCGCCGACTGCCGCGGCGAGGGCCGTCGCATGGAGGAGAGCACGTTCACCGTGGAGGTGCCGGCCGGCGTGGAGGACGGCCTGACCCTGCGCCTGGCCGACCGTGGGGCGGCGGGCCAGCGGGGCGGCCCGAGCGGCTCGCTCTTCGTGCACCTCTCCGTGGCCTCCGACGAGCGCTTCGAGCGCCAGGGCGACAACCTGCACACGACGCTCACCATCGGCGTGGCGCAGGCCGCGCTCGGGACCGAGACCGACGTCGAGTCGCTCGACGGTCCCCAGCACCTGACGGTCGGGCCGGGCACCCAGCACGGCCATGTCGAGCGCGTCCGGGGTCTCGGGGTGCCGCACCTGCGCGGCCGCGGCCGCGGCGACCTCTTCGTCCACGTGCTGGTGGAGACGCCCGGCGACCTCACGCCCGAGCAGGACGAGCTCCTGCGTCATTTCGCCGCCCTGCGCGGCGAGGGCGTCTCGCCGCCCGGCACCACGAGCGGCGAGGGTGTCTTCTCCCGCATCCGCTCCGCCTTTGGCTAGCGCCGTCCAGCCCGCCTACGCCGCCATCGCGGTGCGGGCCGCGGCGGCGGCCCAGGTCTTCGTGACCGATCCGGCCCGCCCCGTCCTCGCCGAGGAGGACGTCCACCATCTGGGGCGGGTGCTGCGCCTGCGTCCGGGCGAGGAGGTCATCGCGGCCGACGGGCTGGGCCGATGGGCCCGCGCCGCCTGGCGCGGTGGAGCCGACCTGGAGCCGTGCGCTACGGCCGCCGGTCCCGGCGGCGACGGTGCCGTGCAGTTCGAGCCCCGCCCCGAGCCGCCCCTCACCGTGGCCTTCGCGCCGGTCAAGGGGGAGCGCCCCGAATGGGTGGTGCAGAAGCTGACCGAGCTGGGCATCGACCGCATCGTGCCGCTGCTCAGCGAGCGCAGCGTGGTCCGGTGGACCGGCGCCCGCGGGGAGGCGACGGTGGAGCGGCTGCGCCGGGTGGCGCGCGAGGCGTCGGCCCAGTGCCGGCGGGTCTGGTTGCCCGACGTGTCCGACACCGTGCGCTTCGCCGACCTCGGAGGCCTCGGAGGTGCCGGCGAGGTGGTGCTGGCCCAGCTGAGCGGCGACCGGCCGACGGTGTCCCAGCGCGTGGTGGCGGTCGGGCCCGAAGGTGTGTGGAGCTCCGAGGAGCTCGCCTCCGGGCTCCCCACGGTGGGGTTCGGCCTGAGCGTGCTGCGAGCCGAGACCGCCGCCGTCATCGCCGGGGCGCTGCTCGCCTCCCTGCGTACGGGCACCGTCGCCGCAGCGGACGGGTCGCCCGGGACCGGCGGGGCACCGGGGTGACGCGGTGACGGTCGACCATGGTCACGGAGGCGCCCCGGCGGCCGGTAAGTTCGGGCGCGTGATCGGTCCGGAGGAGAGGCACGGGCGCCCCAGGTCATGACCGACTGCCTCTTCTGCAGGATCGTGGCGGGCGACATCCCCTCCGAGACGGTGCACGAGACGGAGACCACCGTCGCCTTCAAGGACATCAACCCCGCGGCGCCGCTCCACGTGCTGGTGGTGCCGCGCCGTCACATCGACGACGCCGCGGCCGTCGCGCCCGAGGACGGCCCGGTGCTGGCCGACATGCTCGTGGCGGCCCGGGCCGTGGCGGAGGCCGCCGGGGTGGCCGGGCCGGACCGCGGGTACCGCCTCATCTTCAACGTCGGGCCCGACGCCATGAACTCGGTCCCGCACCTCCATCTCCACGTGCTCGGGGGCGAGCCGCTCAAGGGACACTTCGCCGCCGCATGACCGCCGCATGACCACCACATGACCACGACACTGCGCGCCGAGTGCTTCGTCCCCGGCAACCACCTGATGGCCGGGCTGCTCGGCACCCGCGACGAGCACCTGCGCCAGATAGAGCAGGCCTTCTCCGGCGACCAGATCGTCGTGCAGGGCAACCGGATCTCCGTCGAGGGCCCCTCGGCGGAGATCGTGGTCCGGCTCTTCGACGAGCTCATCCTCATGGCCCAGTCCGGGCGGGACCTCGACTCGTCGACCCTGGCCCGCACGATCGACATGGTCCGCGAGGACATCCGCCCCAGCGAGGTCCTGCGGTCCGAGGTGGTGCGGGCGGCCGGTGGCAAGACCGTGCGGCCGAACACGGCCGGGCAGAAGCGCTACGTCGACGCCATTTCGCAGAACATCATCACGTTCGGGATCGGCCCGGCCGGCACGGGCAAGTCGTACCTCGCCGTCGCCCAGGCGGTCCACGCGCTGCAGTCCCGCCAGGTGGCGCGCATCATCCTCACCCGTCCGGCCGTCGAGGCGGGGGAGCGGCTCGGCTTCCTGCCCGGCGACCTCATGGCCAAGGTCGATCCCTACCTGCGCCCGCTCTACGACGCGCTCTACGACTTGCTCGAGCCCGAGGGCGCGCAGCGCCTGCTCGACCGCGGGACCATTGAGGTGGCACCGCTCGCCTTCATGCGGGGCCGGACGCTCAACAGCTCGTTCATCATCCTCGACGAGGCGCAGAACACCACGCCCGAGCAGATGAAGATGTTCCTGACCCGTATCGGGTTCGGCTCCAAGTGCGTGGTGACCGGTGACGTCACCCAGATCGACGTGCCGGGCGGCCGCTCGGGACTGGTCGGGCTCGAACCGGTGCTGGGTGGGATCGACGACATCGCGTTCGTCCACCTCACCCGGCGTGACGTGGTCCGCCACAAGATCGTGGCCGACATCGTCGACGCGTACGACGTGGCAGAAGGGCGGGCGGGAACCACGCAGTGACGATCGACGTGTTCGCCGCCGATGAGCAGCAGGCTCATCCGATGGACGTGGCCCGTTGGGCCGAGTTGGCGCGCCAGGTCCTGGTGGCGCGTGGGGTCAAGGGCGAGACCGAGGTGTCACTGCTGTTCGTCGACGAGGACGCCATCGCGGCGCTGAACGAGCAGTTCCTCGGGAAGAGCGGCCCCACCGACGTGCTCTCGTTCCCCATCGAGGACGAGCCGGGCCCGTCCGGCCGCTCACCGGACTTCGGCGGCACCGGGCCGGGGACCTCCTCCGAGCAGGGCGCGCTCCTGTTGCTCGGTGACGTCGTGATCTGCCCCGTCGTGGCGGCCCGCAACGCCGAGGAGCACGAGGTGCCGTTCGAGGACGAAGTGGCGTTGCTGGTCGTCCACGGGCTGTTGCACCTCCTCGGCATGGACCACGAGAACGACGCCGAGGCGGAGCGGATGGAGGCGCTGGAGCAGCAGCTGCTCAAACGGTTCTACCGGGTGGGCCACGGGGCGTGACGATGGCGACCGTGTTGGCCGCATCGGGATTCCAGGGCCAGGACATCATCCTGATCGTGGTGATCGTGGTGCTGCTGGCCGGGTCCGGGGTGCTGGCCATGGCCGAGACCAGCCTGGTGCGGATGAACCGGATCAAGGCCAAGTCCCTGGTGGACGAGCACAAGCGGGGGGCGCGGCAACTGGCCCGCCTGGTCGAGAACCCGGCGAACTTCCTGAACCCCGTCCTGCTCCTCGTCCTGATCTGCCAGCTGGTCTCGGCCACCCTGGTCGGCATCGTGGCCTCGAATCTCTTCGGCGGCCTCGGCGTCCTCTTCGGCATCGTGTTCGAGATCGTCGTCATCTTCGTGTTCTTCGAGGCCGTGCCGAAGAACTGGGCGGTGCAGAACTCCGAGCGGGCCGCGCTGCTCAGCGCGCCGATCGTGAGCGCGCTCATCCGCTTCCCGCCCATCCACTGGATCTCGTCCCTCCTCATCGGGCTGGCCAACCGGATCATCGGCGCTGCCGGCGAGGACAACGGGGGCATGCATCACTCCTACATCACCGACTCCGAGCTCAAGGCCATGGCCGACGTGGCCCACGAGGAGAACGTGATCGAGCGTGACGAGCGTTCGTTCATCCACTCCATCATCGACTTCGGCGACACCGTGGCACGCGAGGTGATGACGCCCCGCCCGGACATGGTCACCGTCGAGTCGGACGTGACGGTGCGCGATGCGCTCGAGTCAGCATTGGCCGCCGGGTACAGCCGGATCCCCGTCGAGGGGGAGGGCATCGACGACATCGTCGGCATCGCCTACACCAAGGACCTCGTGCGCGCCGAGCGGGTCGGCAAGGCGACGCAGATGGTCCGTGAGAGTGTGCGGCCGGCGAAGTTCATCCCCGAGTCCAAGGAGGTCGCGGTCCTCCTGCGCGAGATGCAGGAGCAGAAGTTCCACATGGCCATCGTCGTCGACGAGTACGGCGGCACGGCGGGGCTGATCACGCTGGAGGACCTCCTCGAGGAGCTGGTGGGCGACATCGTCGACGAGTTCGACGTGGAGGAGCCCACCGTGGAGCGCTGCGACGACGGCTCGGTGCTGGTGAGTGCGCTCTACTCGGTGGACGACGCGGACGAGCTGCTGGGTGCCGACCTCCCCCGTGGCACCTGGGACACCGTCGGCGGCCTCATGCTGGACCTCGTCGGGCGGGTGCCCGACGCCGGCGACTTCGTCGAGGTCGACGGTTTCCGCCTGACCGCGTTGGACGTGCGCGGTCGGCGGATCGGACGGGTCCGGATCGAAGCGACGGGCCCTCCCGCCACCGAGCGCCACGCCGGCGCCGAGGGCGAGCGGGCGGGTGGCGCGAACCACAACGGGAACTGAGCCGGATGCGCTCGGGCTTCGTGGCGGTGGTCGGCCGCCCCAACGTGGGCAAGTCCACCCTGGTGAACCAGATGGTGGGGACGAAGGTGGCCATCACGTCCTCGCGGCCCAACACGACCCGGCACCGCATCCTCGGCGTGCTCCACGACGCCGAGGCGGATGCACAGGTGGTCTTCGTCGACACCCCCGGCATCCATCGGCCCAAGACGGCGCTCGGCAACCGGTTGAACGAGACGGCGACGGACGCCCTGAGCGACGTCGACGTGATCCTGGCGGTCGTCGACGCGACGGCGAAGATCGGGCCGGGGGACCGGACGGTGCTCGAGCGTGCGGCGCGCCAGGTGCAGCGCGACGGCGCGGCAGCCGCGGCCCGCCGGCACCGCAAGGTGCGTGATGCCGCTGAGCACGACGGCGGCGACGCCCCGGACGACGACGACGGAGACGACGACGGCGACCCCGACGTCGTGCCCAGCCTGGTGGTCGTGGTGAACAAGGTCGACCGGGCGAACAGTGCGCAGGTCCTGGAGCGCCTCACCGAGGCCAAGTCGGCCGTGGACGCGCTCGGCGATCTGCCCGATGTGGAGTACTTCCCGGTGTCGGCGCGGACCGGCCGTGGGGTGGAGGCGCTGACCGACCACGTCGTGGCCCGGCTCGCCGAGGGGCCGCCCTTCTTCCCGCCCGACGTCGTCACCGACACGCCCGAGGCGCTCTGGGTGGCCGAGCTGGTGCGTGAGCAGCTGCTGGCCAAGACCCGGGAAGAGCTGCCGCACGCCATCACCTGCCGGGTGACCGAGTGGGAGTGGCCGCACATCCGCGTCGAAGTCATCGTCGAGCGCGACTCCCAGAAGGCCATCGTGATCGGCAAGGGGGGTGAGGTCCTCAAGGCGGTCGGCATCGCCGTGCGCCAGGAGCTGCCCGAAGGCACCTACCTCGACCTGCACGTCAAGGTCGAGCGTCGCTGGCAGAACCGAGCCGAGATGCTCGATCGCCTGGGCTACTGACGCGCCCGCCGCCCCCGGCCCGCGCCCCGGAGCCCACCGCGGTGGCGCACTTCCTGGGGACCATAAGCAAGATCGTTTATGGTTTTGGAATGCCCGCCACCCGAGCCCGCGTCCCTGCCTTCCCGGTGGGCCGGCCCCATCCGCCCACGCTGCACGACGTGGCCGACCGCGAGATGCTCGACAAGGTCTTCAAGGCACTCGCCAACGAGACCCGCCGGGGCATCCTCGCCGTGCTGCACGACCACCCGGGTCCGATGAGCTCGCACGACATCGCTCGGCGCTTCGACATCCCGTGGCAGGGCGTCTCGCGCCATCTCCGCCTCCTGACCGAGGCCGGGCTCCTGGTCTGCGACCTGCGCCGGAACGAGCGGGCCTACACGCTCGACCGTGCCCTGCTGCGCCGTGTGGCCGGCCGGTGGGTCATGCGGGTCGCGACCAAGGGCACGGTCGACGCGGAGGGCAACCTGGTCTTCGATTTCGCCGAGTAGCGCCTACGCCGCGCTGTCCTCGAGCGCGTGCCGCAGGAACGACTCCACCTCGGAGAGGTCCACCGAGCGCCGCATCGGGGGCAGGGTGGAGAGCAGGACGCCGCGGTACGACGCCGTGGCGAGCCGCGGGTCGAGGACCGCGACCACGCCCCGGTCGTCCGCGTTGCGGATGAGGCGCCCCGCGCCCTGCGCCAGCAGCGTGGCGGCCCGCGGCAGGTCGACGAGCTGGAAGGCGCGCCCGCCGGCGCGGTCGCGGCGCGCCTGGAGCAACGGGTCGTCGGGGCGCGGGAAAGGCAACCGATCGATGGTCACGAGCGACAGGGCGCGGCCGGGGATGTCGACCCCCTGCCAGAAGCCGAGCGTGGCGAACAGGCACGACGTCTCGTCGCTGGCGAACGCCTCGAGCAGCCGGCCCTTGGGCAGGTCGCCCTGCCGGAGGAGGGTGTAGGGGAGCTCGGGTGCCAGTGCGTCCGCTGCGGCCTCCGTGGCGCGCCGGCTCGTGAAGAGGGCGAGGGTGCGCCCGCCGGCTGCGTCGAGCAGCTGGGCCAGCTCCTCGTGCAGCGCCTCCTCGGCCCCCGGGGCGCGCCGGTCGGGGAGGTGGCGCGCCACGTAGAGCAGCGCGTGCGAGCGGTAGTCGAACGGGCTGCCCACGTTGAGCTCCTCGGTGGGGAAGCCCTCGAGCCCGATGCGCTCCACGATGCGGGGCGGGATGGTGGCGCTGGTCAGCACGGCCGTGATCTCACCCCAGAGCATCCCCGCCAGTGCGGGCCCGACGTCAATGGGGGAGAGTCGGAGCCGGACGTTGCGCCGCGTGCCGTCGACCCACGCCACCTCGCCGTCGCCGCGCCCCACGAGCCGGTGCAGGTCCTCGGTGAGGTTCGCCGCCGCCGACAGCGCGCGGGTCTTGCGGCTGGCCCGGTCGGGATCGGCCGCGTCGCCGCCATCGGAGAGGAGCATCCGCTGCGCGCCGCCGCGACGCAACGCATCGGTCACCCGGCGCCCGACCTCGGCGGCGCGGGCGAGCAGCTCGGCCAGCTCGCGGTCGTCGACCGGCGGGCGTGCGCCGTCGTGGAGGACCCGCGTCCCGACGCGATCGACGAGGAGCGCGCCCAACTGCTCGCCCAACGAGGCGAGGGAGTCCAGGAGCTCGGCGTCGCGCGCCTCGACCAGGGAGCGGGCAGCGGTCACCAGGGCGCGGAAGCGGCCCGGGGTGACCTCGACACCCAGGCTCGACGTCATGACCTCTTCGAGCTCGTGGGCCTCGTCGAAGACCACGGCGTCGTGCTCGGGCAGGACCACGCCGCCGCTGGCCAGGTGGGCCCCGTAGAGGTGGGTGTTCACGACGACGATGTCGGCCCCCGCGGCGCGGTCGCGCGCCGCCTCGGCGAAGCAACGCTCCCCGGAAGGGCAGTTGAAGCGGCCCGGGCACTCGCGGGGCCCCACGCTGACCATGTTCCAGGCCCGGTCCGACGGCTCGAAGCTGAGGTCGGCCCGGTCGCCCGTCGCCGAGGTCTGCGACCAGGCCACCAGCGTCCGCACCTCCTCGACGAGACCCTCGGGCGCCGGCGCGCCACCCTCCTCGGCCTCGGAGCGCTCGATCTCGCGCTCGTCGGCCGGCGAGGCGCCGGCGTCGCCCAGCTCGGGCTGAATCCCTCCCGAGCCCACCTCGGCCACCCGCTGGCGGCAGATGTAGTTGCTGCGCCCCTTCAGGACGGCGTACTCGAGGGGAGCCGGGAGCCCGAGGCCCGACTCCATCAGGGGCAGGTCCTTCTCGGCCAGCTGGTCCTGCAACGCCTTGGTGGCCGTGGCGACCACCACCTTCTTGCCGCTGAGGGCGGCGGGGATCAGGTAGGCCAGCGACTTGCCGGTGCCCGTGCCGGCCTGGACGACGAGGTGGGTGCCCGTGACCAGGGCCTCGGCCACGGCGCGGCACATCTCCTGCTGTTCGGGCCGGTGCTCGCCCCCCGACATCTGGGCCGTGATCTTGTCGAGGCCGGCGACGCCGTCGTCCCCGGCCTGGCGGGCCTCCTCGGCCGACCCTCCGGCGGAGCCGAGGACGTCGAGCTCGTCGAGGTACTCCTCCGGCTCCTCGTCCTCCATCACGAGTGGACGCTACCGCCGGGCTGCGCCGGCATCCGTCGGCCTCCGGAGGCACGTCCTCGGCGGAGCCTCAGATGGGTAGGGGAGTGACCTCCACCACGACCACCTGCGAGTAGTCCTTGAAGGCCTGCTCGCCGAACCCGGTCCACATCTCGACGGCGGGTGGCGGCATGTTCTCGAGCATCGCGGCGCGCTGCTCGTCGTTCATCCGCTGCCGGATGAGGCCGATGATCAACCAGATCTTGTCGCCCTCGAAGTGGCCCAGGCCGTGCCCCGGCAGCGCACCCCATTCCTCCGGGGAGAGGTTGGCCTCGGCCAGGGGCAGCAGGTGTGCCTCCTCGTCGTCGAGATGTGTGAGCAGCTGTGCGTGCAGGGCATCGAGGGCGTCCTCGGCCGCCTGCTGCGAGGCGGCGTCGCCCGCGGGCCACGCCGCCAGCGAGGCCCGGGCCTCCGCCAGCAGCCGGAGCGCCTTCTCGTGCTGCTCGGCCATCTGTTCGACCAGGGCGAGCTGGTCGGCGCAGCGCTCCCTGAGCAGCGGGAAGACGAGGGCCTCCTCGCCGCCATGGTGCGCCTCCAGGAAGGACAGGACGTTGTCGTAGTAGTTGGCGATCAGCGCCACGCGCTCCTCGTCGTCGGGTGCGATCCCGCCGACCAGGCGGGGCGCTGCGCCCAAGGTGTCGCGGAAGACGCCGTGCACGGCGTACATGTCACTGACGTCGGGACGAGGGTGTTCTGCCACCGGGCCTCCATGGTCTCGACCCCACACCGCCTGGCGGGGGAGCCCAGACTTTCACACCCGGGCGGGCCCGGACCGGAATTCGGGGGTGCGGTCGGGCCGCGGTAGCTTCGCTGGGTGACCCCCGACCCGGTCCCGCCGGAGCTCGATCTCTCCCGCGTCCCCGTCCACGTGGCCTGCGACATGGACGGGAACGGCCGCTGGGCCAGCGCCCGCGGGCTGCCCCGCACCGAGGGGCACGCCGCCGGCGAGGAGGCCCTCCTCGACGTGGTCAACGGCGCCCTCGAGATCGGCGTCAAGTGGATCACCCTCTACGCCTTCTCCACCGAGAACTGGCGCCGGCCACCCGACGAGGTCCGCTACCTCATGA
>PMPX01000196.1 GCA_003169235.1 Acidimicrobiaceae bacterium
TCGTAGAGCATCTTCTCGAAGTGGGGCACGAGCCAGCGCGCATCCGTGGAGTAGCGGCAGAACCCGCCGACGAGGTGGTCGTAGATCCCACCGGCGGCCATGGCGTCGAGGGTCCGCACCGCCATGTGCCGGGCGTGCTCGGCGTCGGAGCCGCCGTGACCGGCGCGCCGGAGGCACAGCTCGACGAGAGTCGGGCGGGGGAATTTCGGCGCAGGTCCGAATCCGCCCCACTCCGGGTCGAAGCCGGCACTGAGTCCCGCCACCACCTGCCCGACCAGCGCGTCGGCGTCGAGCGCGGGCGCCCCGCCTCCGATCAGGGAGGCCGCAGCTCCCTGATCGGGTGCCTCGTGCAGCGTCTCGGCCAGGCGCAATTCCTTGCGAACGGCACCGACCAGGGCGTCGGCCTGCTCGAGGACCTGCGCCCGCTCGTTGACCCAGGCCTCGCCCAGTGCCCGTACGACGCGGCGGAACGCCGGCATCCCGTGCCGCTCCTCCGGGGGGAAGTAGGTCCCGGCGTAGAAGGGGCGTCCATCGGGTGTGCAGAACACCGACATGGGCCAGCCGCCCGAGCCGGTGAGCGCCTGGGTGGCCGACATGTACACCGTGTCGAGGTCGGGACGCTCCTCGCGGTCGACCTTGACCGAGATGAACCACCTCGCCAGGTCGGCCGCCGTCTCCGGGTCCTCGAAGCTCTCGTGGGCCATGACGTGGCACCAGTGGCACGAGGCGTACCCGATGGAGAGGAAGATCGGCTTGTCCTCTTCACGGGCCCGTCGCAAGGCCTCGTCGCCCCATGGGAACCACTCCACCGGGTTGTCGGCGTGCTGGCGGAGATACGGGCTCGTCTCGTCGGCCAGGTGGTTCACCAGAGGGATGCTAGGGCCGCCGTCCGGTAGGGCGCCGCACGCAGCGGCACCCGTGCAAGGCTCAGGCGATGGAGCTTGAACTCAGGGGAAAGACGGCGCTCGTCACGGGAGGCAGCCGCGGCATCGGACTGGCCGTGGCCTCCAGGTTCGTCGAGGCGGGTGCCAACGTCATGATCACGAGCCGCACGGCGGAGGACCTGGCGGAAGCGGCCGCGGGCCTCGTGGCGGCCGGTGCGCCCGAGGAGCGGGTGGCCTGGGTCGCCTCCCACGTGGGGCGACCCGACGACGCCGTGGCCTGCGTCGCCGAGACCGTGGCGCGCTTCGGTGGCCTCCACGTCCTGGTGAACAACGCAGGGACCAACCCGTATTTCGGGCCCATGATCGACATCGACCTCGTGAGGGCGCAGAAGACGTTCGAGGTGAACCAGCTCTCGGTGCTCGTCTGGACGGCCGAGGCCGTCCGGGCGGGACTCCGCGGCTCGGTGATCAACGTCGCCTCGGTGGGTGGCCTGGGTGTCGAGCCGAACATCGGGTGGTACAACGTGACCAAGGCCGCCGTCCTCCACATCACCCGGCAGCTCTCCTTCGAGCTCGCGCCCGACATCCGGGTCAACGCCCTGGCGCCGGGCCTGGTGAAGACCAAACTGGCCTCGGCCCTGTGGGAGGGCCCCGGGGAGGAGCGGATCGCCCAGCACATCCCGTTGCGCCGGCTCGGCGTGCCCGACGACGTGGCCACCGCCGCACTCTTCCTGGCCTCCGACGCCTCGTCGTGGGTCACGGGTCAGACCTTCGTCGTCGACGGGGGGACCATCACCCAGCCCTCCGGCGGGGTGGGGTGAGCGGCGGGATCCTGCCGTGTCACACGACGCGGCCCTCTCCCGTCTGAAAGGCAGTCACAGAAGACGAAAGGTGGCGCACCATGGCACATGTGCCCTTGCAGGAAGATGCCACAGGCATCGTCCCCCGTCTGGCCGGCCGCTACACCAGGCGCCGCTTCGGGCAGATGGTGGAGCCAACGGCGGCGGCATCCCACCACTCCGGCGTGCTCGTCGCCATGGGCGTCCTCGAGACCGCGGTCGAGCTCGGCTGGAGGAAGCTCGACCCGACGCTCCGGTGGCTGGCGATCCAGGCGACCGGGACACGGATCGGCTGCTCGTGGTGCATCGACTACGGCTACTACGAGGGTATGCACAAGGGGGTCGACCCCGCGAAGGTCAGGGCCGTGACCGACTGGCGAGCGAGCAACCTCTTCGACGACCGGGAACGGGTCGTCCTCGAGTACGCCGAGGCGGCGACCTCGTGCCCGGCCGAGGTGTCCGAGGAGCTCGCCGCCCGGGTCCGGGCCCACCTGAGTGATGCGGAGTACGTCGAGCTGGCCGCATGGGTGGCGCTCGAGAACTTCCGTTCCCGTTTCAACGCCGGCCTTGGGCTGCGCAGTCAGGGGTTCTCCGACGCCTGTGACATCCCGATGCGCGATGTCACTGCCTGACGCCGAGGCCGACGCTGTCGTCTTCGAGGAGTGGCGGTCGCTCCTGTTCGGCATCGCCTACCGCATGTTGGGCAGCGCCGCCGACGCCGAGGACGTCGTGCAGGACGCGTGCGTGCGTTGGCTGCGCCGGCGCGGCGAGCCCGTCGAGTCCGTGCGCGCCTACCTGGTGACCATCGTGACGCGGCTCTGCCTCGACCAGCTCGATTCGGCCCGGGCGAAGCGTGTGACCTATACCGGGCCGTGGTTGCCCGAGCCTGTCGTGTCCGACGGGGCGGATGCGGCCGAGCAGGCTGACTCGCTGTCCCTGGCCTTCCTGGTGCTCCTCGAGGAGCTGACACCACTCGAGCGCGCGGCATATCTGCTCCATGACGTCTTCGGGTACTCGTTCGAGGAGGTGGCCCGGTCACTCGGGCGCTCGCCCGCTGCCTGCCGCCAGCTCGGAGCACGGGCCCGACGGCACATTGAGGAGCGCCGCCAGCGCTTCGATGCGGACCTCCGTCACGGCCGGGAGCTGACGGACCGCTTCCTGGTGGCCTGCGCGACCGGAGACCTCTCGGCCCTGCTCGACATGCTCTCCGACGACGTCGTCGTCTGGACAGACGGCGGCGGCAAGGTCCGCGCCGCCATGCGCCCAGTCGTGGGGCAGACGCGCAGTTCGCGGTTCCTGGTGAACGTGGCCAAGAAGGTCCATGGCCTGCCGCGCGCGGTCGTGCTCAACGGTCAGCCGTCGAGCGTGTTCGTCGACGCCGGCAGGGTGGTGGCGGCACTGGTCCTCGACATCATGGAGGGCAAGATCGTCGGGGTGCGGGTCGTCTCGAACCCGGACAAGCTCGAACGGCTCAGCGAGCAGCTCTCACGCGCCATGCCCTCCGGCGGGTCGTCCTAGGTCACTCCAGCTCCCGCCGCCGGACCTTTCCGGCCGCGGTGCGGGGCAGATCGTCGACGATCACGAGCTCCTTTGGCGCGGCCCAGGGGGCGATGGCGTCGGCCACCACCTGTCGCAATTCTTCCAGCGAGGGCGTGGCATCGCCGGGTACCACCCAGGCAACGACGCGCTCGCCCCACTCGGGGTCGGAGCGCTTCCAGACCGCCACCTCGGCGACGCCGGGGTGCGCGATGAGCGCCCGCTCGACGAGATCGGGCCACACCTTCTCGGCTCCCGTCGTGATGACGTCCTCGATCCGGCCGGACACCACGAGCCTCCCGGAGGGATCGAATCGGCCGGCGTCACCGGTGGCGAACCAGGTCGACGTGCCGTCGGGTCCCGTCACCCGGCCGTCCTCGCCGTCGCGGTAGGAGCGGAAGAGCATGGGCGCCCGAAGCAGGATCTCGCCCTCGCCCTCGCCCTCGCCGTCGCCATCGTCATCGGGAGTGCCCGTGGCGCGTGGGGCGGGTCTGAAGGCGACCTCCACCCCCGCGAGTGGCACCCCGTCGTAGACGAGGCCAGAGCCGGTCTCGGTCATGCCGTAGGTGGAGACCACATTGGGAGGGAGCGCATCCGGAGCCTTGCTGCCTCCGAGGAGCACGCAGGTGAAGACGGAGGGATCGAGGCGCTGCAACGCGGTCGCGACCAGGGCCACGTGGGTGGCGCGTCCCGACCGTCCCACCTCCTCGACGGCGTCCGCCTCGAACCCGGGGACGACCAGGAGGGAGGTTCCCGTGATGATCGACCGGGTGACCACGGAGAGCCCGCCGATGTGTGCCAGCGGCAGGCAGGCGAGCCAGGAGTGCCGTGTCGGGTCGATGCCGAGGCGCTCCGAGGTGGCCAGGGCCGAGGCGGCGATGGCATCGTGGGTCAGCACGACCCCTTTGGGTTGTCCCGACGTGCCCGACGTCGCGACCACCAGTGCGTCGCCATCGGCGACGGGGAGGCCGTCTCGGAGTGCGTGCTGCTGCCCGTCGGAGCCGACGATGCGGGTCGGGCGGAGTGCCTCGAGCATGGTCGTGCGGGCGGCCGGCGGGAGGCGGGGGTCGAGGGGGGCGGCGGCGTCCCCGGTGTCCCAGATGGCCCGGAGCGCATCGACAAAGCCCATTCCACCTGGGAGGTCGAGTGCGACGAGTTCAGGCACCGGCCAGTAGCGTAGGTCGCCGTGCAGACCGTGGTTACCGGAAGTCCTCATGATCCCCTCGACGACCTTCGCCCTCTCCCGGCGCCCGCATGGCAAGTGCAGGGTGCGTTCAAGGACATCCGCTACGAGGTGGCCGAGGGCATCGCGAAGCTCACGATCTGCCGACCGGAGCGCCGGAACGCCTTTCGGCCCCAGACGTTGTTCGAGCTGACCGAGGCGTTCACCGCGGCTCGAGACGACCCGGATGTGGGGGTGATCATCCTCTGTGGGGAAGGTCCGGACGCCTTCTGCTCGGGTGGCGACCAGAAGATCCGTGGTGATGACGGCTACATCGGCGACGACGCCGTGGCCGAGCGGGGCATCGGGCGCCTCAACGTCCTGGACCTCCAGATCCTGATGCGGCGGATTCCGAAGCCGATCGTGGCCATGATCGCCGGCTACGCCATCGGTGGGGGCCACATCCTCCACCTGGTCTGCGATCTCTCCATCGCCGCCGACAACGCACGGTTCGGCCAGACCGGGCCGAAGGTGGGGAGCTTCGACGGTGGCTACGGATCCTCCATCCTCGCCCGGACGATCGGCCTGAAGCGGGCGAAGGAGGTGTGGTTCCTGTGCCGCCAGTACGGGGCGGAGCAGGCCCTCGACTGGGGACTCGTGAATGCCGTGGTGCCGCTGGACGATCTCGAGCGCGAGACGGTGACGTGGTGCCGGCAGATGCTCACCCTCTCGCCGATCGCCTTGCGGATGATCAAGGCAGGGATGAACGCGGCCGACGACGGCCTGGCCGGCGTGCAGCAGCTCGCCGGAGACGCCACCATGCTCTTCTACATGACGGAGGAGGGGCAGGAGGGCAGGAACGCCTTCGTGGAGCACCGCGCCCCGGACTTCTCCCGGTTCCCGCGTCGCCCGTGAGCCCCCCGCTCAAGCTGTGGGTGGCCGGCGCGCGCCCCCGCACGCTTCCGGCGGCGGTCGTCCCCGTTGCCGTGGGGACCGCAGTCGGATACATCTCCAGCGGCCGACTCGTCATCTCCACCCACCAGACCTCGGCCGCCTGTCATGCCGCTCTCTGCTCCAACTTCGACCGCCGGCTGTCGTGGCTGAACGCGCTCCTGGCGCTCCTGGTGGCTTTGGGGATCCAGGTCGGGACGAACTACGTCAACGACTACGCCGACGGCGTGCGGGGGACCGACGAGCATCGGGTCGGGCCGGTCCGCCTCGTGGCGGGCGGCCTGGCCACCGTGCGGCAGGTCAAGCTCGCGGCCCTCGTCTCGTTCGGGGTGGCGGGCCTGGCCGGGCTGGCGTTGGCCGCACGGGTGAGCTGGTGGCTCGTCCCCCTGGGTCTGGTGTGTGGGATCGCGGGCTGGGCCTACACGGGGGGCCCCAAGCCGTATGGCTATCTCGGATTCGGCGAGTTGTTCGTCTTCGTCTTCTTCGGTCTCGTGGCCACGGCCGGGTCGGCGTACGTGCAGCACGCGGGGTTCGTGGTCTCATTCGGCGGGCACCTGTATTCGTACACCTACGGCTGGGCGTTCGCCCTGTCCGCGGGTGTGCCGGTCGGGCTGTTGGCGGCGGCACTCCTCGAGGCCAACAATCTCCGCGACATCGACACGGACGTAGAGGCGGGGAAGAAGACGCTTGCCGTGCGGATGGGACGACGGAACGCAGGTGTGCTCTACACCGTCACCCTCCTCGCAGCGGCGCTCTCTGTCTTGATCCTGGACAACTACCGCGCCTGGTCGCTCATCGCCCTGCTCGCGGCGCCGCTCGCCATCCAGCCGGTGCGGTTGGCGCTCGGTGACCGAAGTGGCAGGGAGTTGCTGCCGATGCTGGGGACGACGGCCCGGCTTCAGATCGCCGCCGGCGCCCTCCTCACGGTCGGGTTGCTCCTGTGAGGCCGGGCTCCACCGCGGCGAGCCAGTGATCGACGATCCGCGCCGCCTGGTCCGGCTGCGAGAGGTGGACCGCGTGGCCCCCACCCGGGACGAGCGAGGCGACGGCACGCGGCGCGAGCCGTGCGATCCTCAGTGCGTGCGAGGCGAATCGGGCGTCGTCCGCTCCGGCCATGGCCAGGACGGGGCAGGGGAGGGCCACCAGCTGGTCCCAGAGCGGCTCCTGGGTACCGGCGCCGCACAATCGCAGGCTCGAGGCCAGGCCGGTTGCACTGTTGCGGCGCCGTTCCGAGAGGTCGGCGTCGTCAGTGGCAGTCAGTCGATCGAACATCGGACCCGCCAGCCATTCGCCGAGAAAACGGTCGACGTCACCGGAGGCGTCGAGCTCGGCCGCCAGCGCGTCGTCGGCGAGACGTCGCCGCTCCCGAGCGTGCGTGTCCTCGATTCCCCCCGTGGCGCCCACGAGGACCGCTCGGCTCACGCGCAGATCGTTCCCGCACAGCACGTGCAGGGCGACCCGAGCGCCGAGCGAGTAGGCGAAGAGATCGCAGGGCTCGTCGCCGATCGTCGTCCGGACCGACTCCGCCACGAGGGCCGCAGTGTCCGGAAGGTCCGTCCGCACGGCGTCGGATCCGGCGTGTCCGGGGAGGTCGATGGCCACGAGCGAGCGGGACTCGGCCAGTCGGACGCCGAACCGGCCGAACAGGCGACCGGTCTGGGTGAAGCCGTGCAGCACGACCAGGGGTGGGCCCGCACCGCGCACCTCGACATGGAGTGGCACGCCGGATGAGCGTACAGGCCACCTTCACCGCGACCCTGGTCGACGAATGGGCGCGGCTGGGAGTCACCGACGCGGTGATCTGCCCGGGCTCGCGGTCGACGCCTCTGGCCCTGTCCCTGGCGGAGCGCCTCCGGGTGCACGTGAAGCTGGACGAGCGGAGTGCTGCCTTCTACGCGCTCGGTCTGGCCATGGCAACGGGAAGGCCGACGGTGATCTGCGTGACGAGTGGCACGGCGGCGGCCGCGCTCCACCCGGCCGAGGTCGAGGCG
>PMPX01000265.1 GCA_003169235.1 Acidimicrobiaceae bacterium
CGGGCTCATGGTCCCCGGACCGGCACAGGCCGCCGGTGCGGCCGCGCTGGCCGACGACGCGCACGTGGACGCCCAGCGGGCGCGCTACCGCGAGCGGCTGGTCTACCTGGGCGGGGTGCTGGGCGGCTACGGCTGCCCGGTCATGCCCCCCGAGGGCGGCTTCTACCTGTGGGTGCCGGTGCCGGCGGACCGCTGGCCCGACGCCTGGGCCATGGCGGAGGCGCTCGCCACGGACGGCGGGATCCTCGTCAGCCCCGGGGATCTCTACGGGGAGGGTGGCGCGGGGCACGTGCGGGTGGCGCTGGTGCAGCCCATGGAGCGGCTGGCGCTGGTGGGGGAGCGCCTCGCTAGGGTGAGCCATGGCTGATCTGCAGGNNAGCAGACGAGCATCGAGGAATTGTGGGATCGCCGGAGCGACCTGTCTCCGGCCGACACGGACGCGGTGGCAGTGGTCACCGAGGCCATCGAGTTGCTCGACACGGGCCAGGCCCGCGTGGCGGAGGTCGACCTGGCCACGGACGAGGTCGTCGTGCACGAGTGGCTGAAGAAGTCGATCCTCATGCTGTTCGCGCTGCGCGGCATGGAGACGGTCGAGCTCGGGCCGTTCGAGTACGCGGACAAGCTGCCGCTCAAGCACGGGTTCGCCGAGGCCGGCGTGCGCGCCGTGCCCGGGGCGTCGGCGCGCTGGGGCTCGTTCCTCGGGCGTGGCGTCGTGCTCATGCCCTCCTACGTCAACATCGGGGCCTGGGTCGGCGCCGGCTCCATGGTGGACACCTGGGCGACCGTCGCCTCCTGCGCGCAGATCGGCGAGCGCGTGCACCTGGCGGGCGGGGTGGGCATCGGGGGCGTCCTGGAGCCCCCCAACGCCGTGCCCGTGGTCGTCGAGGACGACGCCTTCGTCGGCAGCCGGTGCATGGTCACCGGCGGGGCGCGCATCGGCAAGGGGTCCGTCCTCGGCGCGGGGAGCTTCCTCGCCCCGTCGATCCCGGTCATCGACGCCGAGACCGGCGAGGAGATCTCCCGTGGCGTGGTGCCGCCGTGGTGCGTCGCCATCCGGGCCAGCCGCCGGCGCGAGTACCCCGGTGGGGAGTTCTTCGTGCCCTGCGTGCTCGTGATCAAGCGCCTCGGCGAGGGCGAGCGCCACGACAAGGCGCAGCTGACCCAGGTCCTGCGCGACCACGGCGCCAGCACCTGATCGGATGGGCGACCTGCTCGCGGCCACGGGGAGCCTGATGGCCGTGCCCTCGCTCAGTGGCCGGGAGGCTCCGCTGGCCGACGTCGTGGAGCGGGAGTTCGGCGCCTGTCCCTGGCTCGAGGTCGAGCGCGTCGGGGACAACGTCGTGGCGCGCACCGCGCTCGGCCACGGCCGGCGGCTGGTGCTGGCGGGCCACCTCGACACGGTCCCGCCGGCCGGCAACGAGACGCCGAGGTTCGACGGCGACACGCTGTGGGGGGTGGGCGCGTCGGACATGAAGGGCGGGCTTGCCGTCATGCTCGATCTGGCGACGAGCGTGCGCCAGCCGGCGGTCGACGTCACCTGGTGCTTCTACGCCCGCGAGGAGATCGGCCGCGACGAGAGCGGCCTCCTCGAGCTGTGGCAGGCGCGGCCCGACCTCCTGGCGGGGGATGCCGCCGTGCTGGGCGAGCCGACCAGCGCGCTGGTCGAGGCCGGCTGCCAGGGGACGATGCGGGTGCGCATCACGCTGCGCGGGGTCAGGGCCCACACGGCACGCCCCTTCGCCGGCCGCAATGCGATCCACCGCCTGGGCCCCTTGCTCCGTCGCGTGGCGGAGTGGGAGGGGCGCGAGGTGGTCCTCGACGGGTGCACCTACGCGGAGCAGCTCCAGGCCGTGGGCGTCGAAGGGGGAGTGGCGGCCAACGTGGTGCCCGACGAGGCCCGGGTGGCGTTGAACCACCGGTACGCGCCCGACCGGGGCCGGGTGGAGGCCGAGGCCTTCCTCCACGAGCTGTTGGACCCCACGCTCGAGCTCGACGCGGGCGACACGTGGGAGCTGCTCGACGCCGGTGACGGCGCCCCGCCCTCCCTGGAGCACCCCTTGCTGAAGTCGCTGGTGGACCGGAGCGGCGCAGCGCCCAGGGCCAAGGTGGGGTGGACCGACGTGGCGTCGTTCTGGGAGCACGGCGTCCCGGCGGCCAACTTCGGCCCCGGCGACCCGCTCCTGGCCCACCACCCCGACGAACGCGTGTCGCGGGCCGAGCTGGAGCGGGCCCGCGACGTGCTGCTCGCCGTCATCACCTGAGCGGCCCGGCCGCGGGACCGGCGGCTCAGCGGACGACGATGGTGCCCATCATGTACTGGTGGATGTTGCAGATGTAGTGGTACGTCCCCGCCTTCATGGGGGCGGTGAACGTCTTGGTCTGACCACCGGGGATGTCGCCGGTGTCGAACTGGCCGCCGGTGGCGGTGAGCGTGTGGGTCACCGAGTCCTTGTTGGCGACGGTGACCGTCGACCCGGGTGCGACCGAGGCCGCCATGGGCTCGAACATGAAGTTCGAGATGGTGACCGTCTGCGTGGTCGTGGCGCCGGCTGCGCTGCGCGACGGGGACGACGTGGTCGGGGCCGACGACCCGGAGCTCCCGCCGCCGCACGCGGCCAGCAGCAGGGCGGCCGCCATGACCGTGACGACCGCCCCGCTCCTGACGCCGCGCACCGGTTCCCGCATCAGAGGGCCTGGGAGGTCGGGTTGAAGGCCAGTGGCGTCCCCGCGGAGGTCTGGGCACCGGGGTACAGGCCGAGCACGTAGTAGAGGATGGCGATGTGCTGCATCTCGACCGGCTGAATGGACGAGGAGAGCGCGATGGCGGCGGTGCTCTTGAGCTTCGCCGTCTCCGCCTGATAGGTCTGGGCGGCGATCGTCTCCAGCGTGACGGCCAGCTGGGCCAACCCCGTGACGTCGGTCACCTTGGCGAAGTCCGACTGCACGGTGGGGGTCAGGCTCGGGTTGGTGACGGTGACCGGTGCCTTGCCGTGCGACTTCAGCACGGCGTTCCAGGCCGCCGCGTGCTGGGTGTGCTGACCCTTGACGGTCGTGGCGAACGTCGCCACCGCCGGCGGCACCGTTCCCAGCTTTCCGGCCGTCGCGGCCGACAGGCCGGCCGTGTAGGCGAAGACCGCGAGGTTCTCCAGGCTGGCCGCCACCGCCGCCACCGCCAGGTCGCCGCTGAGGCCGGCCGGGGGGAAGGTGGCTGCACCCAGCGCCGACAGCCGGCGGGCCGACGCGCCCGAAAGGGCGGGGAGTGCGCCGCTGCCGACGGCCGCCAGCGCCGCTCCGCCGGCCATGGCGCCGGCGCCCAGGAGGAACGTCCGCCGGCTGGTGGCACCCATGTGGCCCACGGCGTCGCGGGTCGCGGGCAGGCCCACGTCGTGGTGCAGCTCGTCGAGCTCGCGCGTCAGGGCGCGCAGCTCGTGCTCGCTGCCCTCGAAGTCCTTCGTCCGGCCCTTCCTCACTTGACTGCTCCTTGTCCCGCCGGGGCGGCGTCGTTGGTCTTGTAGAACGCGTCGGGGAAGGCGACGCTGCCGGCCACGGCGGGCAGCGAGGCCGCGGTGCCCGGGGACAGCGCGATCAGCTGCGGTGCCCCCGCCTCGAGGAGGGCCTGCACGGCGGTCAGGACCGCCACGTGCTGGGCCTCAATGCCCATGATGCTGGCGAAGAGGGCCTTGTTGTTCTGATGGGTGGCCAGCGTCGTGTCCTTGACATAGGTCTCCGCCGCGACGTTCTCCAGCTCCAGGGCGAGCCCGACCACTCCGAGCGCGCCCTGCGCGGCGGTCGCCGAGCCGAGGCTCGCCACCGCCTTGTCGACCACGGGCACGAAGGCCGGGTCGGGCTTCGTCTGCGCCTTGCCACCGAGGCTCTTCGCCGCCGCGTTGAAGGCGTCGGCGTGCTGGGCGTGCTGGCCCATCGTCACCTGGGCGAACTTGGTGATCACGGGGTTCGCCGCCGAGCCGCCGATGTAGGGCAGCGTGAGGGCCGTCGTGTACGTGGCGACCGCCAGGTTCTCGATGGAGGCGGCGGTCTGGAGGATCTGGACGTCGGACGGGCTGCTCGCCGCAGCCGCCGAGGCCAGTGCGCCCACCAGCAGCGCCCCGCCCGCCGCTCCGAGGACGGCCGCCCCGGTGAGGCTCGCGGCCAGGGCCCGGGTGTGGGCCTCGTGGAACGACCGGTTGGCCGTCGGGTCGTCGTCCCGGTCCGGCCGGGCGGTCTCGACGAGCTCTTCGAGCGCGTCCCGTGTCGGGCGCAGTGCGTCCGCCTGCAGGTCCTGTGACTCCTCGAGCAGTTCGGCGAGTGTCCGGGCATCTCCCGTCATGTGGCCTCCTGACGTCATCGTGTGATGACGGTTCGGAGTCGGGCCGGCCACGGATGTCACGAAGTGTGAGAAACCGCGCCGTCGGGGATGCCGGCCACGGCGCGCGTGAGCAGGTGCAGGTCGCTCTGGCCCGGGAGGCGGTCGACGCGGCGATCGATACGGGCCAGGGCCTCCGCGCCCTTGTCGCCGGCGAAGAGGTACGTGACGAGGAACCCGACCTCCCGTTTCGGCATGACGCCCGAGCCCACCGGTCGCCACCAGTGCGAGAGCGCGAAGCGCGTCATCTTCTGGGCCTTGGCGCTCTCGTCGAGGCGGCGTGTGGCCTCCGACGCGTAGAAGTCGATGTGCGAGCCCTCCTGCTTCATGATGCGCCGGAGGAGCTCGCGCAGCGTCGGGTGGCCGGCCGTCTCGGACAGGCGCGCGTAGCCCGCCTGCGTCGTCCACTCGTTGATGGCGCCCCACGTCATGTGCAGCGCGATGAAGGCCCGCCCGGCGAAGGCCGCCGAGGCGATGGTGCTCAGGGTGCTCACGGCCTGGCGGCGCCGGTGCCCTCGGCGCAACGCCGCGATCCTGGGCGCCCCCGCCGGCTCGCCGTGGGCCTCGAGCACCCCGGCGATGGCCTCCCCGTGCCACATCTCCTCGAAGACCCAGCACGAGAGGAACGAGGTGATCGCCGGGTCCTGGTGGGCCGGGGTGAGCAGCAGGTCGCGCAGGTAGCAGACGGTGTGGTGCTCGACGTCGTGCATGTAGCGCAGCGAGCGGAGTGCGTCCGGCGGCAGCGGGTGGTCCCTGAAGTCGTCGAAGTCGATGCCTTCGAGGTCCAGCCGGCCGGCCCGGGACTTGTAGGAGTCAATGGTGGTTCTCATAGCGCCTACTATCCGGAGCGCGGGCCCTGCCCGGATGGGCGAAAATTTCAGACATCCGGGCACCAGGGCGGGCACGAACAGGTCGTAGATGAGCCACCTCGACGAAGTCAGTGATGCCCAGTTGGTGACCTCCGTCGCCCGGTACAGCGAGGTGGCGCTGGCCGAGCTCTACCGCCGCCACGGCGGCGCCGTGTACGGCCTCGCCAAGCGGGTCCTGCAGAACGCCGCCGAGGCGGAGGACGTCACCCAGGAGGTCTTCCTGCGGCTGTGGAACCAGCCCGACCGCTTCGACCCCGACCGGGGCTCCCTGCGCTCCTTCCTCCTGGCCCAGGCGCACGGCCGGGCCGTCGACGCGGTTCGCTCCTCGAGCTCGCGGCGGGCCCGCGAGTCCCGGGACGCCATGCGCACGGCCGAGGCGCCCTACGACATGCAGCACGAGGTCTGGGACCTGGCCGTGGCCGACCAGGTCGCGCACGCCATGGGGGAGCTGCCCGACGAGGAGCGGCGGGCCATTGAGCTGGCCTACTTCGACGGGCGCACGTATCGCGAGGTGGCCCGGCTGCTCGACCAGCCGGAGGGCACGGTCAAGAGCCGGATCCGCAACGGCATGCGCCGCATGCGGGCCGTGCTCGCCGACGCCGGCATCCGGGGGGTGGACGCGTGATGTCGCACGACGAGGCCGGCGAGCTCCTGGGCGCCTACGCCCTCGACGCCGTCGACGGCGAGGAGCTCACCGAGGTGGAGGCGCACCTGGCCACGTGCCCGCGCTGCCGGGCCGAGCTCGACACCCTGCGCGAGGTGGCGGCCGCCATGGGCAACTCGGTGGAACCGCTGCCCGAGGGGCTGTGGTCCAGCATCGCCAGCCGGCTTCCCGAGCGTGACGACGACGCCGAGGCGCCGCCCATGCCGCGTCTGGCCTCCGAGAGGCGGTCACCGTTCCGTCCCCCGGCTGGCCGCACCCGGCGCCGCCGCAACGTGGTCGCCGTGCTCGGTGCGGCCGCCGTGGCCGCCGCCGCCGTGGCCGTCGTGCTGGGCATCGGGCTGGTCCGCGCCGACGACAAGGTCTCCGGCCTGCAGGCCGCCGCCGGGCAGACGTCGGCCGTCCACGCCGCGCTCGGGGCCCCGGGGCACACGCTGGTGGATCTCGACACCCCGTCGCACGTGCAGCTGGCCCGGTTCGTGGTGTTGCCCGACGGGCGCGGCTATCTGGTCTCCTCGAGCGCCCCCACGTTGAGTGCCGACCAGACCTACCAGTTGTGGGGGATCGTCGGGAAGGAGCCGATCTCGCTCGGCCTCCTCGGCGACTCGCCCCGGCAGGCCGCCTTCACCATGGCCGGCGCGACCCGGCCGTCGCAGCTGAGCATCACCGCCGAGCCCTCCGGGGGATCCGTCTCGCCGACCGGCCCGATCCTCGCCACCGGGACTGTCTGACGCCTGAGCGCGCCTGTTAGGTTCGCTCCCCATGTCAGAGGATGAGGCACCCAAGAAGCGCCGTCCGATCGAGGTCGGCGCGGAGGCCGAGCCCATCAAGCTCGGCTCCATGTTGCTGACGCTCGTGGAACCCCACCGTGGGCACGAGGTCGCCTACAACCGGTGGTACGAGCGGGACCACTTCTATTCCGGTTGCATGGTCGGCCCGTACACCTTCGCCGGACGGCGCTTCGTGGCGACGGCCGACCTCAAGGCCTTGCGTGATCCGGACCCGTCGGTCATCACGGGAGAACCGGATCGCGGCTCGTACGTGGCCGTGTACTGGGTCCTCGACGGCTACTTCGACGTCTGGAACAAGTGGGCGCTCCGTCAGGTCAACGCCTTGCACGCCGCCGGTCGGATGTTCGCCGAGCGGGACCACGTGCACACGCTCCTCTACAACTTCCAGTGGGAGCAGCGGCGTGACCCCGACGGCGTCCCGGTCGAGATCGCGCTGGACCATCCCTACCGTGGCTTCGTGGCCGTCTTCATCGACCGCGATCCGTCGGTGCCCAATGAGGAGCTGTGGTCGTGGCTGCGCTCCGAGCACCTCCCCGCGCTGATGCCCGGCACCGATGCCGACCTGGTGGCGGCGTTCACCCCGATCGCGCTGGAGGTGGACGCACCCGGCGACGTGCCCCGCGAGGCGGCGAACGACAGCCGCACCGTGCTCCTGTGGTTCTTGAGCACCCCGCCCGAGGTGGCGTGGGAGCCGGTGATCGCCGAGCACCGGCGCCGCCTGGAGGAGTCCGGCAAGGGCACCGTCGTGGCGGCCCTGCCGTTCATCCCGACCATCCCCGGCACCGACACCTACACCGACAAGCTCTGGGCGGACTAGGGCGGCGCC
>PMPX01000193.1 GCA_003169235.1 Acidimicrobiaceae bacterium
CTGTTCCTGTGCGTCCACAACGCGGGGCGCTCCCAGATGGCCGCGGCCATCCTCTCCCACAAGGCGGGCGACCGGGTCATCGTGCATTCGGCCGGTTCGGCCCCGGGCGAGGCGCTCAACCCGGCCGTCGTCGACGCTCTGGCGGAGTGGGGCATCGACATCTCGCACGAGCGACCCAGGAAGCTGACCGACGAGATGGCCTTGGACGCCGATGTCATCGTGACGATGGGGTGTGGCGACACCTGCCCCGTTTATCCCGGCAAACGGTACGTGGACTGGGAGCTGCCCGACCCCGCCGGCAAGCCCATTCAGGACGTCCGGCCGATTCGAGACGAGATCGCCCGCCGGGTCGACGGCCTCATGGCGGAGCTGCTGGGCGAGACCTGAGCGGCACCGGCCGCCGACACCTCCAGTCGGAGCGACTCAGCCCCCCGGGCGGTGCTGGGACACGAGCTCGATCCAGGTCACACCCGACGGCGGACCCTCGATGCCCCCCTTGGCGAGCGCCTCGCCCAGTCGCTCCTCCATGAACCGGGCCTGGTGCTCGGGAGTGTCCCAGACCTCGGTCACGACGAGATGGCCGTCCTCGTTCAGTCCGGCCGCGTGGAGCTGCAGGCCATCGGGCCAGTCGCCCTCCCCCGTCGCCGGGTCGAGCCCGAGCAACTCGTTGACGGCGTCGTACTCCTTNNGCCCTCCGGTAGGGATCGAGATCGATGCCGGGGTAGCGGGCGGTGACGCCGGCGAGCGTGTCCGCGCTCCAGTACGGGTCGCCGGGCCGGGGGAAGCCGAACAGGTCACGTTCGCGCACACTGCACTGCGGGATGAACCGGGCCCAGCGCTCGGGTGACTGCTTGGGCCAGGACATCTTGCCGCCCCAGGTCGTGCCGCGGACCTGAAAGTCGGCGAGGAGGGAGAAGCGCGCCCGGCCCGGCGCGGCGAAGTCCGAGCCGCGGTGCAGGATNNAGCGACCCGAAGGGGAGGTACAGCGGCGTGTAGGGGACGTCCTTGCCGTCGTCGTAGGGCACGATGCGGGTCGGCCCGTCCTCCTCGGTGACGTCGGACAGGTAGACGAACGTCGTGAGCTGCTGGTAGCGGGCCTCGGGGCGGGGCACGACGAGGCTGTGACTCCCGTAATCACGGTGCAGCGGCTGGTCGTAGTCGACGGCCCCGGCGTACTTGGCCCACAGCTCCACCTTGTAGAGATGGAGCTCGGTCGTCCGGAGGTAGCGCTCGGCCGCATCGACGAGGTCGGGATGGATCGCCAGGCGGTTGAGGTCCCACGATCGGTACGGGAACTCCTCCACGCCGGCGAACTGGCCCGCCGAGTACGCCGCGAACCGTTCCGGATCTGCGAAGTACTCCCCGGGGCGGGGGAAGTGCTTCCAGAGGGCATCGCGCGCCGCCGACAGCTCGTCGGGGCCCAGGAAGCCCTCCATGAGCGAGAAGCCCCGCTCGCGCACCTCCGCCAGCGTGGCGTCGGACACCCGCATCGCCCGGCACCTTACGCCAGTGCTCTCGCCGGTGAGCCACCGGCGGCCGCGCCTACGCTCACGTCGTGCGCGCCGTCGTCTTCGACATGGTGGACCCCGAGTTCCCCGCCTCGCTCTCCGAGCTTCCCGAGCCCGAGCTCCCCGGACCGTCATGGGCACGGATCGCCGTCACGGCGGGCGGCATCTGCGGAAGCGACCTGCACCTCTTCGCGCACAACACGGGGCCGTCGCCCACGCTGGCGTCCATCGGCACCTTCCCCTTCGTCCTCGGCCACGAGACGGCCGGGCGCGTCGTGGAGGCCGGACCCGGGTGCTCCATCGGGGCCGGGACCCGGGTGGTGGTCGACCCGTGCATCCCCTGCCTGCCGCGGGGGATCGACCCGCCCTGCGCGAACTGCGCCCGGGGCTGGACGTCGTCGTGCCTCAACCTGGACAGCCGGGTCCTCACCTCGGGCCGCTCCCTCGGCTACACCCAGGGCCTCGGCGGAGGCTGGGCGGACTCGGTGCTCGCGCACGAGTCCATGCTCCACCCGCTCCCCGACGCGATCGGCGACCGGGGCGCCAGCCTCTACGAGCCGGTCTCCATCGCCTGTCACGCCCTCATGCGGGCCATGCCCGAGGACGGCGACCCCGTGCTGGTGGTCGGCGCGGGCATCATCGGACTGGCCGCCCTCGCCGCGCTGCGCGGGCTGTTCCCGCACTGCCCGGTCACGGTGCTGGCCCGGCACCCCCATCAAGCCGAGGCGGCCGTGGCGTGCGGGGCCGACCACGTCGTGCTGGGCGATCCGGACAACGGGCACTGGGAGGAGCTGGCCTCCCTGACCGGGACGCGCGTGGTGGGGCGCAAGCGTCACCAGATGCTGATGGGAGGGTTCCCCTACGTGGTGGAGGCGGTCGGGTCCCCGCAGTCGGTGACCGAGGCGCTGCGTGCCGTGGCCCACCGCGGCACCGTGCTGCTGCTCGGCGCGGCCGGGATCAGCGAGGTCGACCTCACTCCGATCTGGTACAAGGAGGCCGCCCTGGTCGGCTCCATCGACCACACCGTCGACGCATCGTCGTCGCCGGGGCTGGCCGGCGGGCCGGGCCGGCACTCGGTGGACCGGGCGCTCGACGTGCTCGCCGCCGGCCTCCTGCCCGAGTCGGTCGTCGTGACGCACGAGTTCGGGCTCGAGGAGTATCGAGACGCGATCGGGACGGCCATCGACCGGAACCGCTCCCACGCCATCAAGGTCGTCTTCCGCCCCTGATGCGCATCCTGCTCGTCTCAGATCTGCACTACGCACTGCCCCAGCTCGACTGGGTGGTCAGGCGAGGCCCGGAATTCGACCTCGTCGTCGTCGCCGGTGACACGCTGTCGATCAGGTCACCGGTCCCGCTCGAGGCCCAGAGCGTGATCGCGCTGGAGTACCTCTCCCTCCTGCAGTCCGTCACCGACGTGGCGGTGACCTCGGGGAACCACGACCTGACCGGTCCCGACGCGCACGACGAGCAGTCGGCGCTCTGGCTCGAGGAGGCCCGGGCCGCCGGCATCCCCACCGACGGTGACTCGGTCACCGTCGGTGACGTCCTCGTGACCCTGTGCCCCTGGTGGGACGGGCCGGTCGGTCGGGCCCGGGTCGAGGCCCAACTGGCCGCGGACTCGGAGCGGCGTCTCGCGCACTGGGTGTGGGTGTACCACTGGCCGCCGATCGGCTCGCCCACGTGCTGGACGGGCCGCAAGGACTACGGGGACAGCGACCTGGCCGGATGGATCGGGGAGCACCGCCCCGACCTCGTGCTCACCGGCCACGTGCACGAGTCGCCGTTCAAGCCCGACGGGAACTGGGTGGACCGGGTCGGGCGGACGTGGGTCTTCAACGCGGGGAGCCAGATCGGTCCCGTCCCCGCACACATTGTGCTCGACCTCGGCGCGCAGAAGGCGACGTGGTCCTCCATGCTCGGCACCGAGGAGGTCGGGCTGCACGAGGCGGCGGCTCCCGCACGATCGGTCTTCTGACCGGCGCGACCGGGCGCGCCGACGGGGCTAGTAGTCCGGGTCGGGATCCCGGGCCGACCCGCTCCGTGCGGGCGCGTCCTGGTGGTGCGCCAGGCGCGTCAGCACGGTGTCGACCATGGAGAGGCCGGGCGTGTCGCCGTACTGGAACTTGAGGTCGGCCAGGTAGGCCGTCACGTAGTTGAGGCGCTCGGCGAGGCCCACCGCGATGTTGCGGGTCACCTCGGGGTCTCCGAGCAGGAAGGCGCGGCCGTCGGCGGCGTAGCGGGCACGGGTGGGCTCCAGGGCCTTGATCGTCGCGCCGTGGCGGGCGCCGAGGAGCAGCGAGACCTCGCCCACGATCGCGCCCGGGCGCTCGATGAGGTTGACGCGTGTGTCGCCCTTGCGCACCTCGAGCCGGCCGGAGAGCAGCACCCACAAGCCGCCCGCCTCTCCCCCCTCCTGGATCACGACGTCACCGGGATCGAACGTCACTTCGGGGAGGTGCGACGCCAACGT
>PMPX01000269.1 GCA_003169235.1 Acidimicrobiaceae bacterium
GGGGTGTCGTAGTGGGTCGCGGTGTCGTCGAGCAGGTCGATGACACCGTGGAAGTCGGTCTCGCGGCCGATGGGCAGCTCCACCGGCGCCACGCCCGCGCCGAAGGTCGCCCGGATGTCGGCCAGGGTGCGGTCGAAGTCCGCCCGCTCCCGGTCGAGCTTGTTGATGACGATCACGCGTGGGACCCCGAGGCGGGCCGCGGCCCGCCAGGCGTCCTCGGTCTGGGCCTGGACGCCGTCGGTGGCGCTGACCACGACGACGGCCAGGTCGACGTTGGCGAGGGCGGCGACCATCTCGCCGGCGAAGTCGGCGTAGCCGGGGGTGTCGAGCAGGTTCACCTTGACCCCGTTGACCGTGAGGGGGGCGAGGCTGGTCGAGATGGACAGTTGGCGCGCCACCTCCTCGGCCTCGAAGTCCATGACCGTGGTGCCCTTCTCGACCGAGCCCCGGCGGGCGATGGCCCCGGCAGCGGCGAGCAGCGCCTCGGCCAGGGTGGTCTTCCCGGCGCCATGGTGGCCCACCAGGGCGACGTTGCGGATTGCGGTCGGGTCGTGTGGCACAGGGTCCCTCCGTCCGTACGGCGCGGCAGCCGTGTCTGCACGACGAGTGTACGACCGCCCGTGGCGGCCTGCTCGGTCGGCGCTGGTCAGGGATCGCCCGCCCCGGCCGTGCGGCCGCCCCCGGCGTGACCGCCGCCGTGCGCCTGTGCCCTGGCCGCGATCGCCGGGTCGTACTCGCGCCGGATGGAGAAGCGGACGAAGAGGCCGAGGGTGTCGACGAGGAGGAGCCACACCGCCTTGAGGGAGATGGTGCTCCCGAACCGTTCCTCTATCCGCACGGGAGCCTCCACGATCCGCGTGTAGCCGAGTCGGCGGGCCAGGACGAGGAGCTCCAGGTCGAGGGCGAACCGGCTCTCGCGCAACAGGGGCAGGACGTCGGCGATGACCTTGCGGTCCACCAGCTTGATCCCGACCTGGGTGTCCTTGACGTTCAACCGGAACAGGAGGTGGATGAGGTGTTGGTAGCCCCACGAGTACAGCCGCCGAAGGGGCGGGTAGTGCACCGACGAGTCGACGTGCCGCTTGCTCCCGATGATGATGTCGGGCTCCATGGAGCGCATGATGGAGACGAAGGGAGCGAGGAATTCCGGTGAGATGTCGCCGTCGGCGTCGATGAAGCCGAGATAGCGCCCACGTCCCATCCCGAGCCCCTCCCGGAGCGCCCTGCCCTTGCCGACGTTCGTGTCGAACGAGATGCGCCGCACGACGCTCTCGGGGAAGCCGTCCAGCGTGAACGGGCTGCCGTCGGTCGAGCCGTCGGACACGGTGATGATCTCGAAGGTCATGCCGGAGGCATCGAGCACGCGCACCATGTCCGCCACCGTCGAGCGCAGCCTGTCGCCCGGGTTGTAATAGGGCACGACGATCGTGACGTCGAGCGTGGGGTCGGGAAGAACGGTGATGTGGGGCTCGTTCGTCGGTTTCGAGTCCGGCACCGTCACCTCACGGGTTTTGCCGCGGGTGCACGGAGGTGGGGCGTCCGCTCCCCGGGTGGCATCTCGGTCGGCGAGGCTACCCGACGGTCCGCTCCGGGAGGATGCCGGCCCTGCGTCGCCGTCGTGTCACTGTGGAGGGCTCAGGGGCGAGGGGGGCCGGGGACCGGTCCCACGCCCGCGACCAGGGGTTCCGCGCGCCATCCGCCGCCGGCCGGTCGTCGCCGGGCCCGGGGACGGGCCGTCGGGACATCCGGGTTTCGGGGGCTGGATGGTAAACTCTCGCGAACAGCGCCCCCTTCCGGGAGGGCGCACGACGAGGAGCTTCATGTTCGACGGTCGCTGGCGAACTTCCGTCGATCGGACCACGGGTCCGGTCGGCAAGGCACTGCACCGCCATGGCATCACCGCTGACGTGCTCACCGCCACGGGGCTGGTGTCGGCCACCGCGACGGCGGTGCTGGTGGCCACCGGTCACCTCCATCTCGCCATCATCTTCCTGATCCTGACTGGCCTCCACGACCTCCTCGACGGCCCGGTCGCCAAGGCCGCGGGCACCGCCTCGGTCCGGGGCGCCTTCTTCGACTCGGTCACCGACCGCATCGCGGACGCCGTCCTGATGTTCGGCTGCGCCTGGTATCTGCTCGACCGTGGGGAAGGCCACCTCGCGCTTCTGCCCATGGCCATCCTGGCGGTGACCGCCTTGATCTCCTACGAACGGGCCAAGGCGGAGTCGCTCGGTCTCGAGGCCAAGGGTGGCCTCATGGAGCGGGGCGAGCGCATGTTCCTGCTCGGTGTGGCCTTCCTGAGCAGCGTCATCTTCGTGCCGGTGCTCTGGGTCATGCTCGTCCTCGTCTCCTTCACCGCGATCGCCCGTTTCGTGAAGGTCTGGAACGCGGCGTCCGGTCGCGACCGGGTGATCGCCCGTCGCATCGAGGCCTGGCGCGAAGGCCGGGTCGACTCGCGCTGGCGGGCCTGGCGCGAGGGTCGCCAGGGCGACGGTGTGCCTGGCCGTGAGCTGGCCCGGACCTCGGGAGCGCCGGTCGGGCGCTGGAGGGCCCGCCGCCAGGAGGCTCTGAGCAGCCGCTCGGGACGGACGCTCCGGGAGCGTCGCCGCGCCGATCGGGGTCACGACGCGCGCCGGAGCACCGGCCGCCGCACCCCGCCGGCAGCCTGATCCGCGGCTCGCCCCGCGACCTGAGCGCTGCGTGACCGACGCCGAGACGGACCGTCACGCCGCTGGAAGCTGGCGCGACACGGCCAAGTACCTGACCTATCGGGGCCTCGGCGCGGCCATGGGGCACATGCCCGAGCCGCTGGCCCAGGGTGTGGCGCGGGGCGTCGCCCGGGCCCTGTCCCTGCGGGGCGGCAGCTCCCTCGCCATGAACGAGCGCCACATGCGCCGCGTGCTCGCCAGCGAGTGCGCGGCGGGGGTCGAGCCCGACCCCGCGCTGGTGCGCCGTTGGAGCAGGCGCACCTTCGACTCGTACGCGCGCTACTGGGCCGACGGCGCACGCCTCCCGTACGAGAGCGAGGCCGGCGTGCGCGCTCGCTTCCGCTTCGACGAGGGCGAGGACCACCTGCGGGCCGCGTTCGCGCTCGGCCGCGGCATCGTCATGGCGCTGCCGCACGTGGGCAGTTGGGAGTGGGGCGGCTACTGGCTCGCGCTCGAAGGGATGCCGATGACGGCGGTCGTCGAGCGCCTGGAGCCCGAGCGGCTCTTCGAGTGGTTTGTGGCGCAGCGCGAGGCCATGGGGCTGACCGCCGTGGCCCTCGGCGAGGGATCGAGCTCGGCACTGCTGCGGGCCCTGAAGGCGGGGGAGGTGGTCGGGCTGGTCAGCGACCGGGACCTGGCGGGCAACGGCGTGCCGGTGGAGTTCTTCGGCGAGCGCACGACCCTTCCCGGCGGTGCCGCCACGCTGGCGCTGCGGACCGGTGCGCCCCTGGTGCCGGTCGTGGTCTTCTCGGGCCCGGGGAATTGGCACACTGGCGTGGTGCATGCGCCGATCGACACCACCCGTCGCGGTTCGTTGCGCGAGGACGTCGGACGGGTCACCCAGGAGCTGGCCGCCACCTTCGAGCACGACATCCGCAGTCGCCCCGAGCAGTGGCACCTCTACCAGCCCAACTGGCCGAGCGACCCGCGATGAGGGTCGCCATGATCTCGCCGTACTCCTTGACCCGCCCGGGCGGGGTGCAGGGTCAGGTGATCGGCCTGTCCCAGCGCCTCCGCGCCCACGGCCACGAGGTCACCGTGCTCGGGCCGGTCGGTGAGGGTGAAACCTTGCCCCAGGGCGTGGGCGAGCACTTCGTCATCGGCCGACCGACGGCCCTGCGCTCCAACGGGTCGGTGGCCCCGGTGGCGCTGTGGCCCACGGCGTCGGCTCGGGTGGAGCGCTTCGTGCGGACGGGCGGCTTCGATGTCGTGCACGTGCACGAGCCGTTGGCGCCCATGGCGGCCTACGGCCTCGTGCTCAGGGCCCCCCTCCCCATGGTCGGGACGTACCACCGGGCCGGGGTGAGCCGGTGGGTGCCGGTGCTCAAGCCCCTGGCCTCATTGGTCGGGCGCCGGATGCAGATCCGCGTCGCCGTGTCGGAGGCGGCGCGTCGGACCGGCCTGCGCGCCGGCGGTGGCGAGTTCGAGGTGCTCTTCAACGGCGTCGACATGGAGCGCTTCGAGTCCGCCGACCCGGTGCGCGACGAGGAGGGACGCCCGGCCGTGGTGTTCCTGGGTCGCCACGAGGAGCGCAAGGGCCTCAGCGTCCTCCTCGACGCGTTCGCCATGGTCGAGCGGCCGGCCGTCCTGTGGGTGGCCGGCGACGGCCCGGGCAGCGAGGTGCAGCGTCGGCGGTACCCCGAGTCGGACCGGGTGCGGTGGCTCGGGGTGCTGAGCGACGAGGAGGTGGCGTCGCGCCTGGCGGGAGCCGACATCCTGTGTGCGCCGTCGCTACACGGGGAGTCCTTCGGCATGGTGGTCCTCGAGGGCATGGCGGCGGCCTGCACGGTGGTGGCGTCGGACATCGAGGGCTACCGGTCGGCGGCGGGCGGGCACGCCGAGCTGGTGCCCCCCGGAGATGCGGGTGCGCTGGCCCGAGCGCTCGGGGTGGCGCTGGCCGATGCGGTCGAGGGGAGTGGGCGTTCGGCGCCCGAGGCACGCAAGGAGTCCCTCGAGTACGCACGCAACTGGTCGATGGACACGCTCGCCGAGCGCTATGTCGACGTGTACAGGCGGGCGATCGAGGCGTACCCGGGTAGGGGTGGCACCCGGGGCTGAGCCCCGTCCAGGGCGGTGGCGCCCACCGCCCGTGCCGTAGGCTGGCGTCCCCATGGCCGATCAGAGCGACAGTTCAGGAACGCCGCCCCGTGGCGGCAGCGCCGGCGGTGGCGCCCCCGGGGGCTCGGGCGGCTCGGGCGGCTCGGGCGGCGGTGCCGGGCGTGGCGGCGGAGAAAACCGCAATCGGAACCGCAACCGGAATCGCAGCCGGAGCCGGCCCGCCGGCGGCGGAGGTGGCGGAGGAGCAGGCAGCGCCTCGGGGTCGGGCGGCGGCAGTGGCCGTGGCGGCGGCAACGGCGGCGGCAACGGCGGCGGCAACGGCGGCGGCGGTGCCAACGGGCAGCGCAAGAGCCAGGGCTCGCGAGGCGGGCAGCGATCGGGCGGAGGTTCGGGAAAGGGCGGCGGCAACCGCTCCCGGTCCGGGTCCCGGCCGCGCGGCGAGCAGCCGCGCACGGCGGTCGCGGTCGCGCCACCTCCGGCACTCGAGCCGCTCGAGGTGCACCCCGGCCTCGGTGCGCCGCAGGTCTACCCGGGTGAGGTCGCGGCCAACCGCCGCCGGGCCATCAGGTTGTGCGCCTGGACGGCAGCCATTCCCGCACTCCTCCTCGGTGCGCTCCTCCTGGTGGCCGTCTCTCCGATCGCCGGCGTCGCCGCGTTCATCGTCGCAGGCGCGGCGTTCATGTACGGAGTGTGGCGGCTCGCGCCGGCCATGGCCCTGCGGCGTATCGGCGCCGTGCCGATAGAGGAGCACGACGACCCGCGCCTCTACAACGTCACCGAGGGGCTGTGCGCCACCTTCGGCCTCAGCATGCCGTCGCTGCACATCGTCGACGACGAGGTGCCCAACGCCTGCGCGCTGGGCCGCGACGCGCGCCGGTCCGACCTGGTCGTGACGACCGGGTTGCTCCGCTGGCTCGACCCCATTGAGCTCGAAGGCGTGATCGCCCACGAACTGGCCCACGTCAAGCGGGGCGACAACGGCGTGTCGTGTGTCGGGATCACGCTCGGCACGCTCTTCGGGGGGGAGAAGACGCTGCGGCGCTGCGTCGGGGAGCACCGGGAGTATCGAGCCGACGTCGTGGGCGCGTCGGCCGTGCGGTACCCCCGTGGCCTGCTCGATGCGCTCCGGGTCATGATGGACGCCCCCGCGCCGGCCGAGGGCTCCCTCTTCGCCTCCCCGTCCCGGTTCGGGTCCACCCGCTGGGTGTGGATCGACCCCTCGGTGGGGCACCGCGGTGACCCCGTGGTGCCTGGGGATCTCGATGCGACCTCGGTGAGGGCCGCCACTCTGAGCCTGTGGTGAGAAGGGGCGGCCCACCCTCGTAGACTGGAGCCATGACAACCGGGACCTTCACCGTCAAGCGGGGACTGGCCGACATGTTGCGGGGCGGCGTGATCATGGACGTCGTCAACGCCGAGCAGGCCAAGATCGCCGAGGACGCCGGCGCCGTCTCGGTCATGGCGCTCGAGCGCGTCCCGGCCGACATCCGCCGTGACGGCGGCGTGGCGCGGATGAGCGACCCGCTGCTGATCGAGGGGATCATCGGGGCAGTGACCGTCCCGGTCATGGCCAAGGCCCGCATCGGTCACTTCGCCGAGGCGCAGGTGCTGCAGTCCCTCGGGGTCGACTTCGTCGACGAGTCGGAGGTGCTGACGCCGGCCGACGAGGCGTACCACATCGACAAGTGGCCCTTCACGGTGCCGTTCGTGTGCGGTGCCACCAATCTGGGCGAGGCGCTGCGCCGCATCAGCGAGGGCGCGGCGATGATCCGCTCCAAGGGCGAGGCCGGAACCGGCAACATCGTCGAGGCGGTGCGCCACCTGCGCTCCATCCTCGGAGCGATCCGCTCCATCACGCAGGCCGACTCCGCCGAGGTGTACGGCTGGGCCAAGGAGCTCTCTGCTCCGGTCGGTCTGGTGCAGGAGATCCACTCGACCGGGAAACTCCCGGTGCCCCTGTTCTGCGCGGGCGGCATCGCGACGCCGGCCGATGCGGCGTTGGTCATGCAGCTCGGGGCGGAGGCCGTGTTCGTCGGGTCCGGGATCTTCAAGTCGTCGGACCCCGCCCGCATGGCCTCGGCGATCGTGGAGGCGACCGCGCACTTCCAGGACGCGGAGCACGTGGCGAAGGTCTCGCGTGGCCTCGGTGAAGCCATGCGCGGGCTGGAGGCATCGCAGTACGGCGAGCATCTCGCCGACCGGGGGTGGTAGCGGGCTCCAAGGGCCGACCGGGGCCGCTGCCGCTGCCGCTGCCGCTGATCGGCATACTCGACCTCCAGGGTGACGTGCGCGAGCACGCCGCAGCGCTGGCCGAGGTCGGCTGCTCGGCCCGGCTCGTGAAGCGACCGGCCGATCTCGACGGGCTCGACGGGCTCGTGCTGCCCGGGGGGGAGTCGACGACGTTGTCGATGCTGCTGGAGTCCACGGGGCTCTTCGGCGCGGTCGCCGAGCGACTGGGACTGGGTCTGCCGATCCTGGGCACCTGCGCCGGCCTGGTCCTCGTGGCGTGTGAGGTGCTCGACGGGCGCGCCGACCAGCGCACCTTCGGCGTGCTCGATGCGGTTGTCCGCCGCAACGGTTACGGCCGTCAGCAGCAGTCGTTCGAGAGCGAGGTGCGTTTGGGCTCCGGAGAGGGGCCNNCCGCTCCCCGCCGTCTTCATCCGGGCGCCGCTGGTGGTATCGGTAGGTGACGACGTCGAGGTGCTGGCCACCCTAGACGACGTGCCGGTGCTGGTTCGTCAGGGCACGGTGCTGGCCTCGTCGTTTCACCCGGAGCTGACGCCCGACCGCCGGGTGCACGGGCTGTTCGCGCAGATGTGCGGCGGCCCCGGGGCCGGGAGCCTCTTCGGGTAGACGCCGAATCCTGGTCCGCCGCAACAACGCGGTCGACTTCCCCCGCACCGAGACCGTTCCGAGATGTATGGGAACCGCCGCCTCGG
>PMPX01000220.1 GCA_003169235.1 Acidimicrobiaceae bacterium
GCAAGCACTGCGAGAGCGGGGACCTCGTGGTGCCCGAGGCGTACGTGCCCGACGACCTGGCGGTCGGCGACATCCTGGCCACGCCGGTGACCGGTGCCTACGGCTACGTCATGGCCTCCAACTACAACAAGGTGCCGCGGCCGGCCGTCGTCTTCGTCTCCGAGGGCACCGCCCGCGTCGTCGTGCGTCGGGAGACCTTCGAGGACCTCACCCACCTCGACGCCTGAGCGCCCCGCACCGGGCGTGCCGCGACCGCACAGCCGGTGGCGTCGCGGTCAGCCTGTACCGTTTGGAGGTGACCGCCGACGCCGACCGGGCCGATGCCGAGGACCACCCGCACGCGCACCCGGCGCCCACCGTGCGCGTCGCGCTGCTCGGGTGCGGCAACGTGGGCGGCGCCCTGGCCGAGATACTCCTCACCCGTGCCGAGGACGTCGCCGCCCGTACCGGCATCCGCCTCGAGCTGGTCGGGATCGCCGTGGCCAACCCGGACAAGCCCCGCTCGCCGGCCATCGACACGGACCTCATCGGCACCGATGCGGCCGCGCTGGTGGCCCGGGACGACGTGGACGTCGTGGTCGAGCTGATCGGCGGGCTGCACCCGGCCCACGAGCTGATAGAGACCGCGCTGCGCAACGGCAAGCCCGTCGTGACCGGCAACAAGGCGTTGCTGGCCACCGCCGGCGCCGAGCTGGCCGAGGCCGCCGCCGCCGCCGGCGTGGACCTGCTCTACGAGGCGGCCGTCGCCGGTGCCATCCCCGTCATCCGGCCGCTCCGCGAGTCGCTCGCCGGCGAGCAGATCCTGCGCGTCATGGGGATCGTCAACGGGACCACGAACTACATCCTCACGCGGATGGAGGAGCAGGGGGACGACTACGACGACGTGCTGCGCGACGCACAGGAGCTCGGCCTGGCCGAGCGGGACCCCACGGCGGACGTGGAGGGCCACGACGCCGCGGCCAAGGCCGCCATCCTCGCCGCCCTTGCGTTCGGGTCGGACATCGTCGACGCCGACGTGCACCGGGAGGGCATCAGCGGCGTGAGCGCGGCCGACGTCGCGTACGCGAGCCGGCTCGGATACTCCGTGAAGCTGCTCGCCATCGCCGAGCTGGTGGACGGCGGGCCCGAGATCTCCGTCCGGGTGCACCCGGCGATGGTCCCCCGGGCCCACCCCCTGGCGGCGGTGCGCGGTGCTTTCAACGCCGTCTTCGTCGAGGGCGCCGTGAGCGGCGAGATCATGCTCTACGGCCGCGGCGCGGGGGGCGGGCCCACCGCGAGCGCCATGCTGGGTGACCTGGTGGACGCGGCGCGGAACCTGCTCGCCGGCGCCCCCTCGCCCGCTCCCAAGCGCACCAGCACGACCGTGCGGCCCCAGGCCGACATGCGCTCCGCCTTCTACCTCAGCATGGACGTCGCCGACCGGCCCGGCGTCCTGGCCGCGGTCGCCAAGATCTTTGGCGACCACGACGTCTCAATCCGCGCCATGGAGCAGGTCGGGCTGGCCGAGGAGGCTCGATTGATCTTCCTGACCCACGTCGCCCGGGAGGGCGACCTGCTCGCCACCATCGACGAGTTGCGCCGGCACCAGTCGGTCGACCGGGTGAGCGGCGTGCTCCGCGTCATCGGCGGGCACGACGAGGACGGTGCGGGAGGCACGCCATGACGTCGGGCTGGCGGGGCGTCATGGAGGAGTACCGCGAGTTCCTCCCCATCGGCGCCCGCACGCCCGTCATCACGCTGCTCGAGGGCGGCACGCCCCTCCTGCCGGCACCGCGCCTGTCCGAGCGGGTGAACGCGGACGTCTGGCTCAAGGTCGAGGGGGCGAACCCGACCGGGAGCTTCAAGGACCGGGGTATGACGATGGCCATCTCCATGGCGGTGGACGAGGGGGCCAAGGCGGTGGTGTGCGCCTCGACCGGCAACACGTCGGCCTCAGCGGCGGCCTACGCGTCACGCGCCGGCCTCGGGTGCGTGGTGCTCATCCCCGAGGGGCACATCGCGCTGGGCAAGTTGGCGCAGGCCCTGATGCACGGCGCCCGCGTGCTGCAGGTACGGGGGAACTTCGACCAGTTGCTGGCGATCGTGCGCGACCTCCCGAACCACGCGCCCATCACGGTCGTGAACTCGGTCAACCCGCACCGGATCGAGGGGCAGAAGACGGGTGCCTTCGAGATCGTCGACGTCCTGGGCGACGCCCCGGACGTGCACTGCATCCCCGTGGGCAACGCCGGGAATATCTCGGCCTACTGGCGGGGTTACCTCCAGTACAAGGAGGCCGGGCGGTCGACCAGGCTGCCCCGGATGATGGGCTTCCAGGCCGCCGGCGCGGCCCCGATCGTGTTGGGCCATCCCGTGGAGAACCCCGAGACGATCGCCACCGCGATCCGCATCGGGAACCCGGCCAGCTGGTACTCGGCCACGGCCGCCGCGTCCGAGTCCGGCGGTTCGATCACGGCGGTCACCGACGACGAGATCATGGAGGCCTACACGTTCCTCGCCACCGAGGAGTCCGTCTTCTGCGAGGCGGCCTCGGCGGCCTCTGTCGCGGGACTTTTGAAGACGCCAGTGCCCAAAGGGGCGACTGTCGTGTGCGTGCTGACCGGCCA
>PMPX01000353.1 GCA_003169235.1 Acidimicrobiaceae bacterium
TGCTCGAGCTCATCGGGATCGAATCGCCCGATTCCATCTCGGGTGTCGAGCAGTCTCCAATCGAGGGAGTGAGCTTCGCATCGACCCTCGAGGATCCCGTGGCTCCGGCGACGCACACCACGCAGTACTACGAGATGCTCGGCTCGCGCGCGCTGTACCACGACGGGTGGAAGGCCGTGGTCTTCCATACGCCGCCCTTCATTGCCTACGACGGATCGGACACCTCGAAACCATTCGATGACGATGTGTGGGAGCTCTACCACGTGGCCGAGGACTTCTCCGAGGTCGATGATCTCGCCACCTCGCACCCGGCCAAGCTCGAAGAGCTCAAGGAGCTCTGGTGGGTTGAAGCAGCGAAATACCAGGTCCTTCCGCTCAACAACCAGCCCGGACGCTTTGGCGACCCTCGGTATCGTCGAAATCGCCACGAATTCCTCGGTCCGGTTGGCCCGCTGGCAGAAGCACTTGCCCCCAACCTCAAGAACCGATCGTTCGTCATTCAAGCCGACCTGGCGCCGGATCCGGGCCGCTCCCTCAGCGGCGTGATCGTCGCCCACGGCAGCCACGCCGGGGGCTACGTGCTCTTCATCGACGAGGGTCGGCTTCGTTTCACCTACAATTACGTGGCAACGCAGATCACCACCACCACCGCTGAGGTGACCGTTCCCTCGGAGCCACTCACCGTGAGGGTCATCTTCACCCGCACGGGTGCTGGTGGTGATGTCGAGCTGTTCTACGGCGACGTGCCGGTCGGCAACGGTCGGATCCCAGTGACAACGCCGTTGACCTACGGCACCCCGGGCTTTGCGGTCGGCTTCCAGCCGGCCGGCCCCATCCACCCCGGGTTCATCGGGCGTGGAGAACTGTCGCCAACGATCCTTCGTCGGGTGGTCGTCGAAGCCTCTGGTCGGGACCCGATCCGCGACGCGCTCGTGGAGTCACGAGTGGATCTCGCAACGCAATAGGGAGCCGGCGGCGGTGGCTCAGAGCGCGAGCTGCGGGGAGGCCTTGCGGGGGAGACCCCAGGCCTCTTCGTAGTCGGCGGCGTTCATCGGGTAGCTGAACCAGGCCGCCAGCCGGTCACCTCGCAGGGTGCAGTGGTTCACCGTCTCATAACGAAGGCTCGCGCCGTCACGATCGATGACGTGCGTGAGCACGACGATGCCGACGTGGTCTCGCACCAGGATGAAGCACACCGAGGAACGGAGTGCGCCGCCCGCCAGGTGCTTCGAGGACCTGTGCCACTGGGAGATCTGGAACCGTGGAACCATCGTGGCGAGTCCTGCCGACCCGCGCACGTTCAGGACCAGGTCTTCCGCACAGCCCGCCAGGAACTGCTCGTAGTCCTCGCGGACGAACGACCCGAACAGGGCGTCGAGGCGCTGGAACTGGAGATCCTCGGTCGGGAGGGTCCCTTCATCTCTCGTCGGTGACATTATGGTTTCCTGAGTGAATTGCCTGGTCGAAGGTGATCAGGTAGAAATATGACCTAATCCATCAGATTAGTCAAGATCGGGGCGAAGCAGATGCAGCGAGTCGAGTCCGGAAGTGCGCTGTGGGCGGCGTCGCGACGCGCCGAGACGGCGTCCAGTCGAGCGGACTCTGGTCCCGGTTCCGACCACGTGCCGAGCTCCGCTGAGCGGTGAGATGACTCCACTCGCTCAGTCTCGGACTGCAGAAGACGACCCACTGCGTTCGCCAGAGGGAGACCTGGAGCCCGACGTCCGCGTGTCCTCCGACGGCCCAGCGACGCATGCGGTCGCACCGGACTCGGGGTCACCTGCCAAGCGATGGCTGGAGGTGCCTCGGCACCGCAAGATCGTCGGCTGGTCGGTGTTCGCCGTCGCGGCCGCCGCCTACCTGATCGTCTTCGGGATCCCGTACTCCGCCGATGTGATCCTGCTCTGGATCGCGGCCGCCCTCCTCGTGTCGAGTCTCGGCGATGCCGGGCGCTGGAAACGAGTGATCAAGGACTGGATGCCGCTCTATCTGGTACTCGCCCTGTACGCACTGCTCCGGGGATACGCCAGTGACACGCTCTGGGGGCCCTTCGTCCGACCGCAGGTCTGGTTCGACACCCATGTCTTCGGTGGCGTCGCCCCGACCGTGCAGCTCCAGCGCTGGCTGTTCAACCCCCATCACGTCTCCGCGCTCGACTATGCCGTCTGGGCCACCTACATGACCCATTTCTTCACCTCCTTCGTCATCGCGGCCGTGCTCTGGAAGGTGGACTACCCGAGTTTCCGACGATTCGTGGCTCTCTTCGTGAGCCTCACCCTTCTCGGCTACGTGACCTACGTGCTCTTCCCGGCCATGCCCCCTTGGATGGCCAGCCAGACCGGCCATCTGCCCGCGACCACCCGGATCGTGCCCTTCGTGTGGAGCCACCTCGGCGTGCATCAGGCCGCCGCGCTCTTCACCGGGGCGAGTCGCTTCGACAACGATGTCGCGGCCATGCCGTCGCTGCATGCCGCGTATCCCATGCTCATATGTCTGTTCTTCTGGGGTCGGGCCAATCGGTGGTTCCGCGCTCTCCTCGTGGCCTACGTGCTCGCCATGGCCTTCTCGCTCGTATTCACCGGCGAGCACTTCGTGATCGATGAGCTCGTCGGGTGGACGTACGCCATCATCGTCTTCGTGGTGGGATCGAGACTGTTCGATCGCTGGGAGGCTCGCCGACAACGTCGAAAAGTACACGTGGACGTCGAGACCGAATCGATCGTGGGCATCGACGACCCGGTCTTGGAGCAGGCCTGAGGCAGGACGCCTCGTCCGGGTTTCCAAGGCCTGCCAACGCAAGGGATCATCGTGGCCCATGACTCTTGTCGATGACACCCGGGACGCGGCGGTGCTCCTGGGGGGTCGATCGGGCCGCGCCAGCGACTCACATGGCTTCTGGTCGGGTCGAGTGGGCCGGGTCTGCACCAGGTTCGGACCGATCGCACTCCTGTTGGCATCGGCCGGTCTCTTCCTGGGTTTCGGCCTCCACGAGGCCTGGCTCGACTCGCCCACCTTCGACGAGCCGGTCTATGTCTCCGCTGGACTCACCGGGATCCTCCATCACGACCTCACCCTGAACGACGAGCACCCTGTGCTGCCCAAGGTGGTGGCCGCACTTCCGGTCCTGTTGGTCCATCCCGTGGTGCCGCCAAACGGCAGCTGGGACAGCAACGACGAGCGCACCTACAGCGCGGCGTTCCTCAATGCACAGAGACAGGCCGGCACCCTGCGTGCCGTGACCTTCTCGTCACGATTGGTCCCGTTGCTCGAGGCGATCGCATTGGCGTTCGTGCTCTTCGCAATCGGCCGGGGTCTCTTCGGTCGAGCGGCAGGTGCCTTGGCCGGCTCGCTGTGGCTGCTCTCACCGTTCGTCTTGGGGTTGAGCCATCTCGACAGCCTCGACGTGTCGTTCGCGCTGGCGGTGGGCTTGTGGTCGTGGGCGTTGCTGCATTGGCTGCGGGATCCCACCACCCGCCGCACCATAGTGCTGGGCGTCACCACGGCGGCTGCGGTTCTGACCGATGTGACGGGTCTGATCCTTGTCGCTCTTGCGGTAGTCACCATCGTGGCGACCGGTGGGCGCCGAACTCTGCGCCAATCCCTGCGTCAGTGCGGACTGCTGTTGCTGATGACCTGGGCCCTTGTCTGGGTGGTCTATGGCGCCCTCGACCCGAGCGTGTTCCTCGACCCAACGGTCGTCCTTCCCGCTCCGTATCTCAACGGGATGTCGTATCTCTGGCGCAATGACACCGTGGCCGGCCCCGGCTATCTCCTGGGGGTCGCCTGGACCGGCGGCCGGTGGTGGTACTGGCCGGGGGCTCTCTCGCTCAAGACGGTGCCCACCACCTTGCTGCTCCTCGTCGTCGCACCGCTGGGGTGGATCGGGTTGGACCGATCCACCCGCCGGCAGGCCCTCCTGACCCTCGTGGCGCCGGCGCTGTGCCTGTTGGCGTTCACGATCCTGATGCCCCGCGACATCGGAGTGCGCTACCTGTTGCCGGTTCTCGCACTGTGGCTGGTGGCTGCGAGCTCCATCGTGCGCCTCGCACGGAGAACCCTGGTTGGTGTCGTCGCCGTGGGGGCACTCCCGGTCTTGGCCGGGTTGGCGATGGTGTCGTCGTCCCCGGATTCGTTGGCCTGGGTGACTCCTCCTCTCGGGCCCGCGTATCGGGTCATGACCAACTCCGATGTCGACTGGGGCCAGGGGTTCTCTCGACTCGAGGCGTGGAGCGCGGGCAAAGATCCCTTCGTGGCGTACTTCGGCCCTCGGGGCCTGAGTGCAGGCTCCATCCCACACGTGCGCCCGCTGCTCGACACGTCGCCTTCCCGCATTCGGGGCTGGGTCGCGGTGTCCGCCACCGACCTGACCAGCGCCGAGAGCGCGCGCCTGGCCTGGCTCAGGGCGTATTGCCCGGTCGGTCAACTTGGCGAGTCGATCCTCCTGTACTACTTCGACCGCCCGCCGTCGGCCCACCCCGGCCCCGAAGAACCAGCCGGGTACTGCGGCCCGGGAGACAAAGGTGTGAGCGTTCGCACGACAACACTCCCGCACGGGTGACCCGCTCGCCTCCTCGTGTGGAGCCGTCTGGGCATCAAATGGAGAAGTCCTCGCCCGCCCACACGCCAGAGGGGGATGGGCGGGCATCGCTGTGGTTGGAGTGCCCGTTGACGGCGGTCTCCAAGAGGTCGACCCGCCGCAGGAGCGACTGGAGACTGCTGCCGACAAGGTCCGG
>PMPX01000328.1 GCA_003169235.1 Acidimicrobiaceae bacterium
AGGGTGTCGTTGACGTCCTTGAATCGGTCGAGGTCGAGGATGATGACCGCAACGCTCTTGCTCACGTTCAGCGCGCTGGTGGCGCGGCTGGTGAACAGCATTCTGTTGGGCAGGCCGGTCAGCATGTCGTGTGTCGCCTGGTGGGTCTTGCTGTCGACTTCGTACCGCAGTTCCTCGACGAGCCGGGCACGCTCCAGATTGGCGCTGGCGTTGGCGACGAGAGTTCCAAAGAGGCGCAGGTCGTCCTCGTCGAACTCATCGAGTTCTTCGTCACGGTCCAGGGCGACCATGGCTCCTATCACCGCATTGTCGCCCATGAGCGGCGCCACTATGGCGGAGCGGCACTCGCCGGCGATGGGGTCGTGGCTCGTCCCTCGGTTCTGCGGTCCTGTGCTCCTGTGGAGGGATGCGGTGCCGGTCGTGATGGCGGTTGTCACGAAGGAGTCGGGATCAAGGTCGATCAACTCGATTCCGGACACGCCCCGATGGTCCAACGAGATCCGACGTGGAATACCTGACGGCTCGGTCAGCACCAGCTGCGCTCGTCGTGCACGCATGACCGTGCAGACTTGCTTCAACACGTCGGTGCTCATGGACGTGGGTTCCAGGTTCGCCTGCCCGAGCGCCTGACTGAAGTCATAGAGGCGCTGCAGTGATTCGAAACGCAGCGTCAGGCGTGTGTAACCCCGGTACGCCACGATGATCAGCGCAGCAACCAGGAGCAGAGGCACCGCGGCCCACGGGTCGAACCAGGCTGCGTCCAGCACGACCAGCGAGAGGCAGATGCTCGCGAGCGTGAGGAGGGCCTCGAAGGTGATCTGAGGACCGTTCCGACGCTCGGTGGTCATGCCGTAAATGGCCGTGACGATCCGAACCACGATGCTCGTCGTCACCGCGACCGTGCAGAGAGCGGCTGCCGCCGCGACCCAGCCGCGCAGGCTGACGGGACTGAACGACCCGAGCAAAAAGCGGAAGACCAGCGCGGCGACCGCTGTCGTCAGTGCGAAGAGCGCAACGTTCAACACCACCTTGATCAATCCGATTTTTCGCAGGCTGTCGACGAAGGCGGCGGCACACGCCGCGCTGAGCACGAGCAGGGAGGGGCGCAAGTAAACCAACCCGAGCAGGATCGGAACCAGCTCGAGCGAGAAGGCGAACGTGCTGCCGCGATAGTGCAGCGTGACGAGCCCCCAGAGCGCCGCAACGAAGAGCGCGCCCACGATGACGAACATCACAGGCTGCGAGAACAGGTTTTTCAGCGGTTCGGCGTTGTGCAGCGGGCCCCAGAGGAGCAGGGCGCCGGCGCCGCCTGCCAGGGCGATGGCGATGCCGTAGATGGCGGCGGTGGTGGATCTGCCCACTTGCTCCGGAGCGGATGGCGTGTCCGGAGGTGCGGGGGCGTTCGCCGGCTCGAGCCACCCGACGGGCCCGCTCTCGACAGCCTCGATTACATCCCCCATTGGCCCACCGACTTTGAGCGGACGAGTGTCCTCGGCGCCATCCGCTGGCACGAACGCGTTATCGGCGGGTTTCGAGGCCGACTTAATAGTGCCATGGGTGCGCGCGGCAAATGGCGCTGCCACCTGGACTTTCGGTGGTGGGGCACCGGCTCCGCAATGGGCGTTCGACCGTAGGCCCTTTGACCCATGGTCGGGGCGGTGACCGGGTCGTCCCCTGCGGGGGTTACATCTCCGTTGAGTCGTGCCTACGCGTTGCCGGCGTACACCGCCCCGGCCACGTTGGCGATGATCTGGTTCAGGGCCGGCTCAATGAGGCTGTCCACGGCGGCCTGGGTGATGTGCACCCCGTCGGCGCCCCGGGCCACGATCCCGTCCACCACCGAGGCGTACTGGCCGCCCGGGTCGAGCACCGTGTACAGGTCGTCCACTGACACGTAGGGGTACTTGGCGGCCACCTCTGAGACGATCTGGTTGTAGGCGTCGACCAGGTTGTGGGGCGTGCCGTCGTCGAAGTAGGGCGAGGCCGAGAGGATCACCGCGCCGCCGTCGGAGTGTGCGATCTGCACCGCCTCCTCGAGGTTGGACTCGATGTACGCCGAGTAGGGGGCGTTGGCCAGGGACTGGAAGCTGCCGCCGAACAGCCGGGCCTGGGTCTCCCAATAGCCCGTTTGGATCACGGTGACGTCCGGGTGGAAGCGCGAGACGACCCATTGCAGCTGGGACGCCCACAGCGCACACGCCCCCGGGCTGATGTAGAGCGAACCCGGGTCGCTCCACGGGTGCGTCGGCGCCCCGTCCGTGTAGCCGCAGCCGGCCGCGGCCCCGTCGTCCACGGCGTACGGCGGGTTGGTCTGCTGCACGTACTGGCCCTCGTAGAGGGCGAGCGAGTCACCCGAGAAGGCGACGCGCAGGGGCCCCTGATGGGTGGCCTGGGGTCCCGGCACGTCGTCGATGATGGCCACGACGGGTGGGATCGGGTTCGACAGCGGCTGGGGGAACAGGGGCGGGTGCAGCGGTGATTGTGCGCTGCCCGAGAAGGCGGCGTCGCCGAAGTCGAAGACGCCGGCGTCCTGACCAACGAGCCAGTACCCGTTCCCGTCGGGCGTGGGCGTCATGGACACGATCGGTTCGTTGAGGTCGAGGCCCCCCGACGAGCCCCAGAACTGCGCGTCACCGTAGGTGAAGATGCCCCCGTCGGAGGCCCCCAGCCAGTAGCCGACCCCGTCGGGAGTCGGGGCCATGCCGACCAAGGGCTTGTTCAGCGAGATGC
>PMPX01000310.1 GCA_003169235.1 Acidimicrobiaceae bacterium
CGGCGGACGGGCAACGCCGCGTCGCGGCCGAGGCGGCGACGGCCCGGCGGCAGATCGCCGGCATCGTCGCGGCGGCGCTCGACGTCGAAGGGGTCGAAGTCGTCGGCCCCGCGGCGCAGGGAGAGCGGCTCCCCCACCTGGTGTGCCTGGGCGTGCACGGCGTGGAGGCCGAGCCGGTGCTGATCGGCCTGGACCGCTCGGGGGTGGCCGTCCACTCGGGCTCTGCGTGCTCGTCGGAGAGCATTGAGCCCTCCCCGGTGCTCGAGGCCATGGGCGTCGACCCGAGCCACTCGCTGCGGGTCAGCGTGGGCTGGACCACGACCGACCCGGAGTGCGAGGCCTTCGCCGAGGCCTTCGCGCGGGTGGTGGCCGATCTGCGCGCCCTACGGAGCTGACGTCCCCGTCTTGGTGCCGCCGGAGAAGGCGGACGGCACCGGCACCCCGGCACCCTGGTAGGCCGCGGTCACGAGGGCGGCGACCTGCGCCGGCTCCGACGAGGGAGGGTCGTCGGCCAGGAAGTCGTTGAACTGGGCCACCGCGGCCGCGTCGTTGTGGTCCTGGTTCTCGAGGACGAGGCCGTCGAAGAGGTGCCCCTGGTAGTAGGAGGGTGAATCCCGGACCGACGTCTCGATCTCGGCGCGCCCGATCTTCACGAGCGAGGCGACGTGGGCGGACGATCCCACGTTCCACTGCAGGTACCCGGCGTAGGCCAGGGCGGCCGGGTTCGACGGGTCCTCCGAGAGCACCGTGTCGTAGAGCTCGAGGGCCCCCTTGGTGTTGCCCTCGTTGTTCAGTGCCAGCGCCTGCTGCAGTTGCTGCTCTATCAGCTGGGCCTGGGAGAGGCTGACGCTCCCCGATGACGCCTGGCCGGGCTGGCGCGCCTGGACGAAGTGCACGACGAGGATGCCCACGCCCACCGCGATGAGCAGGCAGGCGGCGGCGATCCCGAGACGGGGCCACAGGGGCAGCGGCCGTCGCTCGGGCTGGGCCGCCGTCTGCGGCGCCGGGGTGGCCGCCGGCTCGGGCAGTGCGGCGAGCTCGGCCTCGACCTCGGCCAGGCGGGACGTGTCCCGCGCCACGAGGACCGCGTGGTCCTCGTCGGAGAGGTCGCCCGCCTCGTGCTCGCGGTCGGCATCGTCGAGGGAGCGCCGCAGGAAGTCACGCTCGTCGGCCAGGTACCAGCGGTCGTCACGCTCGGGATGGCCCTCGGTGTCGACGTCCGCCGCGCCGTCGACCGTCACGACACCGGCTCCTTCGCCTTCAGCGCGTCGAAGTCCCGGCTCCTGCGCCAGAACACGACGCCGACGCCGGTCAGCGCCGCGGCGCCCAGGACGATCGGGACGATCCAGATCAGCGGGACCCCACCGGTGTCCGGCGGCACCAGCAGGATGGTCTGGCCGTACTCGGCGACCAGCGCCTGGTCGATGTCGGCGGTGCTGCGGCCCGCCGCCACCATGCCCTCGATCTGGTGACGCACGGCGATGGCCGTCGTCGCGTTGGACTCGGCCACGGAGAGATCGGTGCAGGACGGGCAGCGCACGTTGGCCTCGATGGCCGCCGCCCGCTGGGCCACCGTGGGAGGGCCGCTGTCGAAGGCGCCACTGCCGACCACCAGGGCGACGGCGAGCACGACCAGCGGCACGGCCACGCGGGCCCACAGGGGCAGCCGGGCCCGGCGCTCAGCCACTGGAGACAGGCGCCTGCTGTGCCCTGGCCGCCTTCAGGAACGAGTCGAGGTTCTTCTGGGTGGCCGGGCCCACCAGCACCGCGGCCACCCGGCCCGAGGGGGCGACGACGAACGTGGTCGGCGGCGCCGTGACCCCGTAGTGCTCGGCGATGCTGCCGCCCGGGTCGCTCACGGCGGGCCACAGGTCGCCGTTCTTGCGCAGGAATGCACGCGCCGTCGCCGAGGTGTCGTGGAACACCACGCTGACCATGTCGGCGCCATCGGTCGCGTGCGTCTGCTCGTAGTGGAAGCGGGCGAGGTCCGGCGCCTCCTCCTGGCACGGGATGCACCAGCTGGCGAAGAAGTTGATGACCACGTAGTGGCCGCGCAGCGCCGCCAGCGAGACGGTCGAGCCGGTGCTGAGGTCGGTGCCGTTGAGCTCGGGGGCCGTGCGGCCGAGCAGCGGGCTGGCGACGGCGGTCGCCTCCTGGGGCGTCCGGGTGGCGAGCACCACACCGACGACGACGAGGACCACGAGGACGCCACCCGCCACCCAGCGGGTCGGGTGGCGGCGGCTGCGACCGGTCATGCCGGGCCCACACCGCGGGCGACGAGCGCCCCCACCCGTTCGGGCACCGCGTCCCGGTCGGGGTCGTCCCCGGGGGTCGCGCCGGTGACCAGCCCCGAGGGCGCGGACGCCGGGTCGGTGGCGCGCCGCCGGCTCCCCGGCACCAGGGCGAGCAGGCCGCCGAGGCCGATGAGCAGGCCGCCGGCCCACAGCCAGGCCACCAGCGGCTCGATCACCACGCCGATCGCCACCGAGCCCCGCGGCAGGTTGTTGATGGCCTGGTTCCCCGACGAGGCACCCAACCCGCCCACGGCGTCGAAGGTCAGGTAGACGTCGTCGAAGAAGCCGGAGTCGATGGCCGGCGTGCCGACGACCGACAGCGCACTGCCGAAGCTGGTGGTCGCCGGGGCGAACACGGCGCCGTCCACCTTGACCAGGGCCTCCTGCGACGTCCTTGACGGCGAGGTCACGGTGCGCAGGCCCTCGTACTCGAAGCTGTGCCCGTCGTAGGTGACCACCGCGCCGCGATGCAGTGCCAACTCGTCCTGGTGGCGGTACGACGTGGCGGCGATGATCCCGACGGCGAGCAGGACGACGCCGAGGTGCACGATCATGCCGCCGTTGGCGCGACCGATCAGGCCGCGCCACCAGCCCACGTGACGCGTGTGGGCCGCCCGGACCGAGAGCACCAGCGCCCGGGCCGCGGTGGCGGCGGCCATGGCACCCAGGCCGAAGCCGATGAGGGTGGCGCCACCGCGCAGGCCGAAGGCGACGCACAGCACCACCGTGCCCACGCCGATCCAGACCGGGATCACCAGGCGTTGCCACAGCACCGCCCCGCTCATCTTGCGCCAGCTGAGCACCGGGGCCACCGCCATGAGGAAGAGGAGGGTGAGGCCGGCCGGCACGGCGATCGTGTTGAAGAAGGGTGCGCCGACGGTGACCTGCTGCTGGGTGAGCGCCTCGTAGAGGAGCGGGTACAGCGTCCCGAGCAGCACGACGAACGCGAAGCCCACGAAGAGCACGTTGTTGAGGAGGAACGCACCCTCGCGGCCGAGCGGGGCGTCGATCCCGCCGGGCGAGCGGAGGCGGTCGCCGCGCCACGCGATCAGCCCGAAACCCACGATGACCACCGCGAAGAAGAAGCCGATGAGCAGGGGGCCGATGGAGGACTCGGAGAAGGCGTGCACGGACGTGATGACGCCCGACCGGGTGAGGAACGTGCCGAGGATGGTGAGGGCGAACGTGGCGATGGACAGCGAGAGGTTCCAGACGCGCATGAGGCCGCGCCGCTCCTGCACGAGCACCGAGTGCAGGTAGGCCGTCCCGCACAACCAGGGAAGCAGGGCGGCGTTCTCGACCGGGTCCCAGCCCCAGAACCCGCCCCAGCCGAGCACCTGGTAGGACCACCAGGCGCCCAGCACGATGCCGACCGAGAGGAACGTGAAGGCGACCAGGGTCCAGCGCCGGCACTCGATCTGCCAGCGCTCCCCCACCCGGCCCGTGGCCAGCATGCCGATGGCGAACGCGAACGGGACGGTGAAGCCGACGAACCCGATGTAGAGCAGGGGCGGGTGGATCGCCACCAGCGGGTTGTCCTGGAGGAGCGAGTTGGGCCCGAGGCCCTGGGTCACGCCGGGAGCGGTGACGAAGGGGTTGGCCGGCCCGACCATCAGGCCGAAGAAGAAGGCGGAGACCACGTAGAGGACGAGGGTGGCCCAGCGGATCACCGGGTCGGCGGCCAGCCGCCGGTAGCGCCAGACGAAGATGGTCGAGACCACGGCGAGGATGAGGCCCCACAGCAGGATGGACCCGGCCAGCGCCGACCACATCCCCGTGATGGAGTACAGGAGCGGCGTCACCGTGCTGTTGTTCTCGGCCACGAACACGAGCGAGAAGTCGTGGGTGACGAGCGCGTGCTCCATCGCCCCGGCGGCGAGCAGGGCGCCGACGAGCATGACGGGCGCCAGCAGCCGACCGTCGCCGGCCACCCGTCCCGCCGTCGTGGCGGCGGGACGGGAAGTGGCCTTCCGGCGGGGCACCAGCCCGACGGCCATGACGACGGCGCCGGCGATGCTCGCGAGGAAGGCGAGCCACACCCCGACCGTCCCGAGATGGGCGTCGACCATCAGCAGGCCGGCCCGGTCGTCGAGGCCTTCACCCGGCCGGGGTGCGCGGCGGTGTAGTCCGGCGAGTGCTTGACCATGATGGTGTTCGACTCGAAGTCCGTCGACGTGGTGGACGTGAAGTGACCGACGACGACGACCGGGATCCGGGCCCGGAACAGCCCCGGTGGGCTGCCGGCGTTGGCGACGTGCACGACGTTCGGACCCTGGCAGATGTCGAAGTCCGAGCCGACCGCGGTGGCGTGGATGGTGCCCGGGACCACCGTCCCCTCCAGACGGAAGGTCTGCGTGCCGAGCGTCGTCCGATGGGCGAAGGCCTGGTCGACCGTGTCGAAGTAGTCCAGCGAGCTGCCCAAGCCCTCCACCAGCAGGAAGACGAAGGCGGCGACGAGGAGCGCGAACACGGCCAGGAGGCGCCAGCTGAGGCGCCGACGCCGTGGCTGGGGCATCGCCGGCCCCGGGCGGACGTCGGAGTTCGGCGGGCTGGGGGGCGGGCTCGGCTCGGTGGTCGTGCCGGTCACAGCCGCTCGCCGGGTCCCGGCGCGCTCTCGGTCTCGGCGACCGGCACCTCGGACACCCTGAGGGCGCGCTCCCAGCGACGACGACGCAGGACCAGGCCGACGGCGTAGACGAAGAGGGCACCGAGCGCAACGGCGTAGCCGGCGTCGACGTAGCTCACGGCGCACCCCCACCCGGGTGCGGCTCGCCGTCGCCGGAGC
>PMPX01000267.1 GCA_003169235.1 Acidimicrobiaceae bacterium
CTCAATCCCTTGTCGACATCCGGGTGAGGATCTCGGTGGCGCACGACTCTGGGGACGTAGAGCTCGTGTCGACCGTCATGTCGTAGGCGACACCTTCGTGAACGATCGCAGCCTGGAACTCCGCCATTCCGGAGACCCGATCAGGCCGGACGTACTCCCTCGCTCGTGCGACGTCGCGGTCGCAGTACACGCCGACCCACAGAACTGTGAGGCCGTTGAACGCTGCTCGCAGTCGTTCCTGACTCTGTCCTCCCCCGAGGAACACCTCGTCCACGATCACACCGGTCCCGTTGGCGACGATCGAGGCGACACCGCCGTACCAGGAGGCTTCGAGGTCCTGCCATCCAGGGCCGACGTGGACCTGCCCGGTCTCTCCGATATGCAGGAGCGATCCCTCTTCGAGCCCTTCGTTGGGCATCGCCCTGATGAGGTCGTCGATGCCGAGTAGCAACCAAGGCTCCGTCAACATCGCCTGAAGACTCCGGGCGAGTGTCGTCTTACCCGAGGAGGACACGCCATTCAAGACGATGATCTGGGTGCTCACGTGGGCAAGGTAACACCGGCCTCGTTCGCCGCTCCGGAGAGCCATCCGCTCCGAAGAGCGTCCGGATTCCTCCATTCCGGTCGGCCGGTCGCTTGACCGGGCACCGTCGTCGGATCGTTGTTCGTCCGTTGTCCTATTCAGCTCCGGTCGGCTCTATCGAGGTTCCGAGCGGATCGTGAAGATTTGGGTGGGGGCGGAGGCTTGTGGTCTGTGTACGCCCGGGTCGCCGCCCCCAACTACCGCCTGAAGGGCATCACCCTACCCTCGCTCGACAGTTCTGTTGTGCGTCCATTGTGCAGAGGCGTCCAGGTCTGTAACCTTCTCCCCCAGAACGGAGATCGCGTCCCAGGAGGTCGGACCTGTGCATGCTCCCAATCGCCCTCAACAGTTGTCCTTTTTCGGGCCCGCCCGCGAGGCCGTTCCGGTCGGAGCGCCCGATCTGTCGGGGCCTGCGCTGGCGGTCGCGTTGAGCACCGTTCCGTGGCTCCTGATCGGCTGCCTGATCTGGATTTTGGCCTGAAGCTGGGCCGGCGCGTTTCCTGAACGAGTCGTGGCTGAGCCACCTCGCCACCTTCGGGCCCACTGGGCACTCAGGGAGTGACGCCGGCAATGTGGGTCAGGAGCGGAACCGGGTCGAGCATGCAGACGAGCTCGATCGCTAGGGCTGTGATGGTTCCGATCGCTCTTTGAGCATCCGCTGGCGGTCCTGGGCCCCGAGGCGAGCGGGTTCCGTCGTGTCCACGAAGTCGACCAGGGCAGCGACGAACTGCTCCGGCGCCTCGATCTGAGGGAAGTGGCCGACGCCCTCGAGAATGACCAGTCGGCTCCCGGGAATGGCTTGGTGCGCAGCATGCGCATGGCTCACGGGGATGATGTCGTCCCGGTCCCCCCAGATGATCAACGTCGGCATCGGGGAAGCCAGGTAGAGACGATCCATCGCGCTCACCGTCTGGCCGCCGGGGTCGATGACAGATCTGATGGTGCGGGCGAACGCCTGTCGGTTATCCGCCTCGGCCAGCGATGCGTACGCGCTCCACATCTCGGTGATCCGCCCCAGACGGATCCCGCGGTCGTTGATCGACCGCAACAGGCTGTCTCCCCAGTCACGGACGAACCCCGGGAAGATCAAGGGCATCAAGTACTCGCTCCCCGGCAGCGTCATGAATCGAAGGATCCAGTTGACTTCTCGCCCGAGGCCGCCACTGTCCACGAGTACGAGACGATCGCACACCTCAGGATGCTGGTAGGCGAGCTGCATGGCTACCCCGCCGCCGAACGACTGGCCCACTACGGATGCTCGGTCGATCTCGAGGATCTCGAGAAGATCACGGATCCCACTGGCAAACGCACCCAGCGAGTAGTCCCCGACCGGCTTTTCGGACAGGCCGTGACCCATGAGGTCCGGCGCGATCACGGTGAAGCGATCGATCAGGAGGGGGATCACGTCCCGCCAGGTCCGAGAACTACCGGCGATGCCGTGGAGAAGTAGGAGTGCGGGCCCTCTCCCCTCCATGCGATAGGCCATGTCGTGACCGTGGATCGAGACGTGTCGGATCGGAACTTCCACACGGACATCATCCCTCAACGGGGCGAGCGGAGTTGCCGGATCGGAAACACCCCTTGCCAGGGTTTCTGAACATGCTTCACGTGTGCGCCGGCTGCAGAGCGTGTCCATCTCCCGTCGCCGGCTCGGTGACCCGTTACGGCGCCTCGGATACTGGGTGGGGACGGCCTCCGACGGCGGCACCTTCGACTACGGCGAAGCCGGGTTCTTCGGCTCGGCCGGGGCCATCCACCTCAATCAGCCCATCGTCAACGTGGCCGCCAATTGACCGCGATCCTTCATTGTCGATCAGCCAGGTCGGCCGGGACGCATGAGCATTCCTGGAGCGTCGGCAGCTCAGGGCCGTCCCCCGTTGACATCAGTCACAGGGTTGGGCGTGTCAGAGTTCCGCTGAATTGAAGTCGTAATCCGCCTTATACGCGACGAACAGGCTGCGATCATGTCTCTCGATGTAATCATCCGTCACCGCATTGGCGAGAAAGTCAAACTGCTCGTACACGGGCGAGAAACCCACGTCTCGCAGTACCTGAAGAAGATGTCGCTTTTCTAGCCAGAATGACCTGCTGTTCCCATACGAAGTCCACGTTTGCTGCTCGACCCACTCCGAATCAGCGTCGGCTGGGTATTCCTCGTACCAACGACCCAGATTGCCTTCATGGGTGACAAGATCAGACAGCGAATACGTTTGCCGCGGAACCGATTCCTCCGCAGTCGCGTAGTGCGTTTGGATGATCAGTACCCGACGGGTGACTTCACCGAGCGTACGCAGATACGCGGCTGGATCTTCGAGGTGATACAAGAGGCCCGAACAGAAGACGGCGTCAAATCGGCCGCGCTGCTCGATGTTGAGAGCGTCATCTAGGCAGAACCGAAGATTCGGCAGGTTGAGATGTTCAGCGACGTACTTGCACTTTTCGATATTGACCTTGCGCGCTTCGATGCCGAGCGCATCAAAGCCCGCCCTTGCGAACTCTGCCGTCCAACCGCCTTCAAGACAGCCCAGATCGACCAGTGTCTTGCCCGACACTTGACCGGCGAATGCGATGTTCAGCGTCCGGAGAACGGCCTCCACCTGATCACCCTCAGGCCAGATCGGTGCGCCGGGAATCGTGCACTCGCCGTTCGGAAATCGGATGTTATGGGCCGTGAAAGCATCCACAGCGACGATGCTATCCAGAACATCGGAAATCAGATGTCATCGGGTGGATCAAACCGATGAGGGTACCTGCGACATGATGGTCACGGGCCGGGTGAGATGGTGGCCGGACAGGCCTGGTGTCGCAGGGGATGCGCGGATTGAATCACGGCCGGCGACCCCGTGGGCAACTGTTGGTGTCGGAGGGCCCGATTACGCGAAACCCGACTGGCGGCTCCGGCCGCTGGACCTGGGACGATAGGCCGGCCGGAGGCCGGCAGGGTGCGGTACCTGTAACACAGCACCCTCAAACAGCATCAGGAATTCTTACTGCGTGCTTGCCATAGTTGCCTGCTGCAGTACGGCACATCGGGGACAGTCAACTTCCGGCAAGATGCCACACGGGAGCCACCCTTCGTTACTGAAGGTCTGTTGGCCTTTCGAACGTCGGCCACACGTCGAGCAGCCGGCCGTTGCGTACCGCGTGAAGCGAGCCGAAGTAGTCCACGCCCTCACCGCTTTGATTCGGCCACAGGAGCACATAGTCGTCGACCGCTAGTGCCCCGTTCGGTGCAACGATGGCCGCGCGGCCACCTGCACGCATGTTGTCCGCGACACCGGGCGGATATATGAACGCTGGCTGGGTGCCGCTGCTGTCGGGCCAGGCCGACCCGAGCAGGTACCACGCGTGAGCGGTGATCGGGGGTTGCGGGATCTGGGTGATCAGCTCTGACGGATAGGGGCCGATGTCCTTGAGCACCGGGGAACACTGCGTAGCCGCACGGACGAGCCCTTGGTTGTCGAATGTCTGGAGGTAGCCGGCATACATGTACGCGGATCCCGGGCTGATCTCGTTGATTTCTGGCCTGCCCGCCCAGTTCTGGTAATTGGAGCTGGCTGGGCCATTGCGGATGAGCGTCTTGGGGTTGTAGAGGTCGCCACCCTCTACCTCTAATTGCGCGAGGTACCCTTTGTAGAAGCCGCTTGCCGTTTTGGCGACGCCAAGGCGGTAGTTCTGATCGCCGGTCAGAGTCGCCCAACCGTCGTAGCAGAGTGTCGCCCTGAGGCGCAGGTGGCGCTTGGCGCGACGCAGCAACTTGATCGCTTCCGAGATCTCCGGCTCGAAAACAAACCCGCCGCGGCCCTCGCCGGAGTCGAACTCCAAGGCGACGTTGAGCGGTAGCTCGCGGGGAGTGGTGCGTGCGAGGCCCGCGAGATCCTCGATGTTCTCGAGCGAGCTGGCAAGAATTGTGAGGGTATAGCTGCGCTGGCCGCTCGGCGGCTGGGAACCCAAAAACCAGCGCAGCTCTCCGCCAGTCGATGGGTAGCCCATCATCAGATCCGTGCCTGCTGGTGCAGCCGTCATGATTTGATCGACTTGGCGCAAGCGGAATACCAAGCCGCGAGGCTTGGGCAGTTGGCGCATGACGTAAGCGCAGAGTTGCGGGCACTGGAATGCCTTGAGTGCAGGCCGGACATTCCAATTCTGACGATCGGCGAAGTTCTGAATCACGCTCGCGTTGCGATCGACGGCCGCCAGATCGACGAACATCAGCGGTTGCCCCTCCCCGTATCGACGAGCCAACCCTGCAAGTGCCGACATGCCCGTCGGCTTGCCGCCCTGGCTGAGAAGTCGAGCGGACCCTGTGAAGGCCGTCGGCTCGTAGGCGGGGGCAGCGGCGCCCGCGGCGCGCGCTCCGGGTCCGACAGCGGCCAACGCACTCACAGCGCCAGCGCCCGCCAACAGCTGGCGTCGGCTCAGGTGCGTCGTGGCTGGATGGGCGTCCTCATTCATTGCGCTAGCCCCCGGTCCCGCACGATACCCGTTCAGCTCCTCGATCGCAGGCCGAACCGCAACCGTGGGGTGGGTGAATGGGGGAACCACCGGATACAAGTCAGAATCGACGATATGGCGTCCCGAGGAATGGAGCTGACAGTGAAGGAGGGCGAGACGGTGGACTTGGGCTGTAGAGCGAGGCCGGTGACTGCCCCACTTCGCTCGGACTGAGTGCCATCCTGCGGCCGTGGCATTGGTGGTGGAACTCTCAGGCCGCGGGATGCAGCAGGAACATCCTTGGCACGCGGTCCCCACAGGTCTCCAGGTACCTGGCGTAGCCCGCATAGACCGCGCAGAAGCGAGTCCAGTTCCTGTCCCAGCAAACCTGGTCGACGAGTTCTGCCTCGACGGCTACCCGGACCTGGGCGACCTCGATATGGGCCTGGGGATGGGCGAGCAAGTTCGCCGTCCATGCCGGGTGAGCAAGCTGCCCCCAGTTGGTACCGACAACCACGAAATCGTCGCCATCACGTATGTAGAGCAGGGGCGAGGTGCGCACCAAGCCGGTCTTTACGCCGGTGGTATCCAGCAACAAACCCGGAAGCCCGTAGAGGCGGGTCATCGTGCGACCGCCCCGGCTCCGCATGACCCACGGGTCCACCTTGGGCCCGAACCGGCGATAGAAAGCGATGAACCCCTTCGTCGGCCCGAGTCTGCGGAAGATGCGTGTCATCAGGGTGCTGTGGACCGTGTGCTCGTACTCTGCGATCTGACCGAGCCGGGTCGCGAGGTCGGTGTCCGCGTGGGTCATACCCCCACATTGCAGCACACACCACGTCTTCCGTGCTCGCCCGGGCGGCACAGGTATTAAGCAGTGCAGTCCGAGATGTGAATTGCAGTGGTCAGTTCGAATATGTCGCCTTATGATTCCTCGTCTTCGTCGTTCCGCTCCTCCTCGGCCAACCGCTCAAGGTCGGCGCGCTGCTGCTCATAATCTGCGAGAAGCCTTCGCAGGTGCTTGGCGTCTTCGGGCTTCACACGGCCCTCGTCCACGGCCACTTGCAGCGCCTCGTCGGGGTTGGTGCCGGTGGGGAACAGAACCCATGCAGAGCGTCGTGGTTGATGCAGCAGGTTGTCCTTGTGCAGGATTACAACGTGGCGCACGAGATCCTCGTTGCCGAGCGCGCCGAAAAGGGCTTCGATCCAGTGAAGGTTGTTGTCCCACAACTCTGGTGCTCGCTCAGGACGCGGTCCGAAGGCCCGCTCGGTGAGCGCTTCGGACTCGGTCATCGGGAGGTCTCGACCGTCATTGAGCGCATCAGGAACTGAGGCGGACCCACTGTCGCCATCCGATGAGGCTATCGCCGGGTCCTGACCGTATCCCCGTACATTGCCGGCCTGGTGGCACACGATTCCTCATGGAATTGGTCACGCACTTACTTCTGTTAGCAGCTGAAACCGTTTAGGGCTGCCCTAGCAACATCACCAACACGAGCGGATCGAATGGGGATTCGGTGAATCCGTAGTGCGTGTAGAAACTCTTGGCTTCTTCATCCTTGGCATGGATCAGGAGCACCCGGACCCCGACCGACTGCGCAACCTCGAAGGCCTTGAGCATGAAGTGCTTCAGGAGGGCCGCCCCAGGACCTCGACTGTTGTGTCTGGAATCAACCGCCATTCGTGCGAGGAGGATGGCCGGCATTTCTTCGGGTTGATTTCGTCCCATGCTCTTCGGAGCAGATCTTCGAAAAATGGACCCTGTCGCCGATGCATAGAAGGCAACGACTTCATGTGTGCCCGTTTCGACGACGACCCACGTTCGGCTACTGCCGCTCGCCTGGTTCTTGCGGGCATGGCGGATCAACCACTGATTGAGAGCCGGCTTGCCACAGTCGAACCCATCCAGGAGGTGGTTACCGGCCAGCAGCTCCGGACCGTCGTAGCCCACTAAGCAGGTTGCTCGAGCACCGAGGGAGTGGAGAGCAACTTGACCATCGCTGCCGGAAGTGCCGGCGGAGCTGACAGCAATTCCTGCAGCTGGCTCCACTGGGCATCGTCGACGAAGAACACGCGCCGGTCGGCCAGCTCGGTCTCGGCCGCCTCGACCGCATGGCGCAGGACGAAGTCGTTAGCCGATTCGCCTCGAGCCTCGGCGGCCCTGCGCAGGACGGCGTCCTGTTCGGGAGTCAGCCTCAAGCTCAGTCGTTCGGTCTTCGAAGCCATACAGGAAGCGTACGCCGTATGACGTACAAAGTCATCACCTCAACCGAGCTCCGGACGGGCAGGGCCGGTCAAGGCCGGCGCAGCCGCCCGGAGGGGAAGCCTTGACGGGTCCGGGCGGATCCCGCGGGCACCATGGGTCAGGCCGCCCGATGGGCGGCCTACCTGCGCTTTTACCTCCCTCCAAATGAGTTGTCGCAACCGTGCGACACACTGATGGCCATGACCGAAGACCTCGATTTCCGTAGCGACAAGAGCGAGAGTGCCGAGGGCGGCCGGGTGGCCGTCAACCGCTGGTCCGGCTACCACCACAACCTCGACGAGGACGTCGTGGCCCAGGCCTTCTCGACGCCGGCCCAGAGCATGGAGGAACTCGATCCCGAGATCCGTGACGCCATCGCCGCCGACGCCCTCGAGCGTTCGGAACTCATCGGCTTCTGGGTGGCCTGGCATCTCGCCGGCGGTTTCGACAATCTCGAACGAGGGGGCTGGCACCGAGCGACCATCTTCCGCAAGATTCGCCGCTTCCGGGCCACCTACGGCGCCCACCCCGACGAGTTCGTCTTTCCCTGGATGCAGCTCGACCTCGACACCGCGTGGTCCGAGCAGATCTCCCGCCAGCTCGAAGCGGCCCGTAGCCGCGGTTTCTTCGCCTGATTTCGAAGGCGTTCCAACCCATACACACGTCTGATCAGCTAGTCGCAAATATGCAGCTACAGGAGCCCAGGCTCCGAGAGCTGGCGTCGGGAGTCGACGCCCTCTACCTCTCTGGCCGAGCCGAACTCCCAGGCGGCTCCTGGCCCGACTCGAGGACAGCCGGGCCTGGGCCGCCGAGGCCAAACGTCCGGCGCCGTGCGAGATCGGCGAGTACACCTTCGGCATCGCTCCGCACGGGTGGGGGAAGTACCGCTTCTGCCTCGACCACCACGTGGCCCGCATCGGCTTCTCGACCAGCCGCCACCTCCCCACCGTGCGTGTGCAGCCGCGGTCGGAATTCCTCCATGCCGTTGGCCCCGGGGCGGCCGTGGCGACACTGCGGGAAGTACTCGAGCCCGAACTGGGGCAGCTGCGTCTCTGGGTCAACCGGGTCGACCTCTTCGCCGACTGGCAGGGCTGGACGCTCACTCTCGACGATGCCCACCGCTTCGTCTGCCGCGCCGACGCTCGCCGGACCTACGAAGTCGGCGGCACTCTGACCGGTTTCGAGTTCGGTTCCCGCAAGACCAAGACCCTGCTGGCCCGCCTCTACGACAAGACGGCCGACGTCGCCGCCAAGGACACCGGCTGGTGGCACGAGGTGTGGAGCGAGCGCTACCTCCACGGCCTGCCCGTGCACCGGCTCGAGTTCGAGTTCGGGCGTCAGTCACTCGTCGAATTCGACCTCAACACGCCGGACCAGGTCCTGGGTGCCGCCGGCGACCTGTGGGCCTACGCAACCGGGGAATGGCTGACGTACCGCTCCCCCACCGGTGACCAGACTCGCTCCCGCTGGCCCCTGGCCCCCGAGTGGCAGCAGGTCCAAGCCGCCACGCTGGGACATCGGGCGGTAGGGCTCGAGCGTCTGCGCTTGGCCCGGCGCTCCACGTCCATCGAGAAGCTGCTCCCGGGCTTGACCGGCTACCAGGCGTCGCTGGGCGCCCTCATCGGGACAGAGGGCATCGACGACACCTTGGGAGCCATCGGGCATCATCTGCACACCTACGAGATCGTCAGTCACACGCAGTTTGCCGACCGGGTGGCCCGCCGCCGCAGCGAACTGGAGCTGCGGTGAGCACGGCCGGGCCCGACTACGAACGGGCGGCGGCAGTGCTCGTACGGATCGGCTTGCGCATGGTGAACGAAGGCAAGGTGCACGAGGGCACAGTGCACGAAGACAAGGCGGAACAGGAGGGCAGCGATGTTGACGGTGGCCCACTGCCGGGTGTCGACCGAGGAGCAAGCGGCGGAGGGCTTCTCGATCGCCGGGCAAGCTGACAAGCGGCGCGTCTACGCCGAGCTGCACGACCTCGGCGACGTGACGGTCATCGCCGATCCGGGGCTCTCCGGCAAGAACCTCGAGCGGCCCGACTGCAGCAACTGCTGCACATGGTCGACGAGGGTCATGTCGCCAACGTGATCACTTGGCGGCTCGACCGGTTGTCGAGGAACTTGGGCGACCTGATCATGTTGGCCGACCGCTTCGGACAGGCCAACGTGGCCCTGCACTCGTTTACCGAGAAGATCGACCTGTCGTCTGCGACGGGCCGGATGTTCTACAACATCCTCGGTTCCTTCGCCCAGTTTTACCGGGAGCAATTGGCGGAGAACGTCCGCATGGGCATGCAGCAGGCGGTGCGCCAGGGCAAGTGGGTCAACCGCCCCAAGACGGGGTACGACCTCATCGACGGCGAGCTCGTCCCCAACGAGATGGCGGCCGTCGTCCGGCGCATCTTCACCATGCGCGGCGAAGGGGCGAGTCAGGGCAAGATCGCCGAGGCCACCGCCGTCAAGTACTCGACCGTGCTCAGCATTCTCGGGTCTCGCATCTATCTCGGAGAGGTCCAGATGAACGGCGAGTGGTTCGCCGGCCATCACGAAGCCATCATCACGGCGGAGGCCTTCGCCGCCGCCCATCGGGGCCGGGTCAGAGGGCGGGCCCGCGGCACCGACCTCCTGTCCGGCCGGGTCCGCTGCGGGCTCTGTCACCGGCTCATGGCGCTCGACCAGAACGGCGAGGGGCGCAAGCTCTACCGCTGCCACCACCGAGGCCAGGGCTGCAGGCAACCCCGCCGCACGAACGTCGGACTGCACCGGGCCGCCGTCTTGGGACTGCAGCTCATCGGCGACGACGTCGAACTGCAGGCCGCCATCCGCCGGGAGCTCGAGCTGGCCCGAACGCCGGCCCTCAAGGCCGGCGGAGGGCCCCGGACTCGGCGCTCACGTCACGGGGTCGACGACCTGGTGGCCCAACGTCGCAAGGTGCTGCGCCTGTACTACGACGACAAGGTCGGGGCCGACCTGTTCGCCGAGGAGGAGGCTCGCCTGTCCGTGGCGATCCGTGAGGCGCAGCGCGAGTCAAACGATGCACCGGTCGAGGAGGCGCGCTCGGACGATGTCGCCCAGCACTTCGATGCCGTTGCACAACTGCTCGCAACGCTCGACGTCGACAAGACCTGGAGGGCCGCCACGGACGTCGAGCGGCGTGTCCTCATCGACGAGTTCATCGAGGAGATCACGGTGTTACCGGATTACCTCGACGTGAAAGTGCACGGAGCGCCTCCTGTGCACGTCCTCTACCAGGAGGTTGGACTCAAGGAGTCGGGTTTTGATCGTGTCGGAGGGGGGACTTGAACCCCCACGCCCTTGCGGGCACCAGCCCCTCAAGCTGGCGCGTCTGCCTATTCCGCCACTCCGACAGGCGTACAACTCATTGCAGCGTCCGCAGATCGTAGCGCGTGGCCACAGGCCCACTTCAGCGCTCCACCCCTCCCGCCCGGGGGCGGACGCGACCTATTGACCGGGCAACGACGGCGTGGTGTTGCTGGTCGACTCGGGTGTCCGGACCGCCCACAGCTGGGCGTGACAGAGCAGGGCGTCGCTGCGCGGCGTCGGCGTCACACCCCCGATGGTCCGGCTCCACGCCAGCGCCGCCGGCTCCGCGAAGAGGGGCAGCGAGACCATCTCGTCCCACAATTGGGTGTCCGCCTGCGCGTAATAGGTGGCCGCGGTGTTGGGATTCAGCTGCTGCGAGGCGGTCTGGACCAGCTGGTCGAACTGGCTGCTCGAGTAGCCGGTCCAGTTCTGCGAGCCGTTCTTGCCCGCCGGGCCCAGCAGATTCGTGTACCACGCGATCACCTGGCTCATGTAGGGGGTGAAGGTGACCGGCAGAAGGGCCAGGTCGGCGAACCCGTCGGCGAGCGCCTGCCCGGCTGCCGTGGCGCTCGTGACCGGGTACAGGCTGGTGTCGAGTCCGACCGCGTCCAGTTCCGAGCGGATCTCCGGTCCGACGGCCGCGGCCCATGGATCGCTCTCGTCCACGACGAGGTGGAGCTGGAACGGGGCTCCGAAGGCCGAGTGGTAGTACGGGTCGTCCGGTGTGCGGACCAATCCCGTCGCCGCAATGAGCGCGGCCGCCTGGTCGGGCACCGGTGTGACGGGGAAATTCACCGACCCACCGGAGCCGATCACGGTGGTCGAGGTCGACGACGTCGGGGGCGGGATCGTCGTCGTGGGGCTGCTCGTGGGCGCGGGTTTGTAGGTCTGCTGACCCTGGACGTACACGTGGCTGTTCGCCACCGAGATCCCGGGCACCGCCCAGCTGACCTGCTGGTTGACGAGGTCCTGGCGGTTGATCGACAGGGCGATGGCCACCCGGAGGTCCGGGGACAGGGTGGCGTCGGGGGAGCTGGCCATGTCGAGCTGCAGCAGGGTTGCCGACGTGTCGACGTCGCTCTGCGCGCCCGGCAGCCCCGTCATCTGGGTCAGGAACCCCTTCGTCACCATCGTGGGCTGCGCCACCTGCACGTAGCCCGACGACATCCACTGCGCCAGCTGTGCGGTCGAGGACGCCAGGTGCACCGTGATGGAGCGAGCGTTGGAGGGCGTCCCCCACCACTTGGGGTTCTGCACGAGCTGTATCGCCTGGCCCGACACCGAGCCGATCTCGAAGGGTCCGCCGGACAGGTCGATGGCGGGGTCCACCGTCGAGCAGCTGGGGTTCCATCCGACCTTCTCCATCACATGCGCGGGGAGGAGGTCGCCGAACAGCATCTGCCAGTCCGCGAAGGTCGTCTTGAACTTCACGGTGACGATGTGGCCGCCGCTCGAGCCGGTGACCGATGCGATGTCGCGGTACCCGGCGATGCTCGAGACGTCCGGGGACGAGACCACGGGGTCACCGCGTTGCTGCTCCCACGCGTACTTGAAGTCCGCCGCCGTGATCGGCACCCCGTCGGACCAGACGGCCTTCGGGTTCAGCGTGTAGACGATCGTCTCCGGCTTCGTGCTGACCAGCTCGGACTGGACGATCAGGGCCGAATTCGCCGTCGAGGCACCGAGATTGTTCACCACGAACGGGCTGGGCAGCACCGCGCCCAGCACGGTCAGCGTCCCCGGGGAATCGCCCGACGGCGTGTTCGGGTTGCAGCCGGTCGGGCTCTCGGTCGTGCCGAAGGAGATGGAGCCACCGGCCACGCCGACATAGGTCACCGTCGTGCCGCCGCCACCGCCACCCCCGCAGGCCGACGCCAACAGCGCCAGTGCTCCGAGTCCGCCGATCAGCCCTCGCCAGCGCCGGGGGCGGCGGCCCCGGCCTCTCACTGCAGCCGGAGGTCCAGGGTGATGGTCGTCAGGGCGAAGACGATGGCCACGGTGACGGTGATGCGGTCGAGGTTGCGCTCGACCACCGTCGAACCCTGGGCTGCCGCGCCGACGCTGCCGCCGAACATGTCGGACAGGCCGCCGCCCTTCCCACTGTGCATGAGGATGAGGAAGATCAGCCCGAGCGCGGCGAGTACCTCGATGACGATGTACACCCAGGTCACTGCGTCCAAGGTTGCCAGCAACAACACGGGGGAGCCTCCAACTCGCGGCGGGTCGGGCCTTTACGGCCTAGGAACGGTAGCAGGCGGCGGTGGCCCGAATGATGTCGGTGAAGGCCGCTGCCTCCAGGCTCGCCCCCCCGACCAGGAGGCCGTCCACGTCCGGTTCCGCCATCAGGTCGGCCGCGTTCTCCCCGTTGACGGACCCGCCGTACTGAATCCGTACCGTCCCCGCCGCCGCCTCGCCCCCCACCTTGGCGACCAGGGAGCGGATGAACACACAGGCGTCCTCGGCGTCGACCGCGGTGGCCGCCTTCCCGGTGCCGATGGCCCAGATCGGCTCGTAGGC
>PMPX01000282.1:0-4038 GCA_003169235.1 Acidimicrobiaceae bacterium
CCGCACTTCTGCCTCGGCGCGCACCTCGCCCGCCAGGAGATCACCGTGATGATCCGCCGCCTCTTCGAGCGCCTGCCCGACATTCAGAGCGTGGGCGAGCCGGACCGGCTCCTCTCCCCGTTCATCAACGGGATCAAGCACCTCGACTGCACCTTCACGCCGGCCGGCTGAGCCGCCGGGGGCGGCGACCTCGGGTCGCGCCCGGGCGGTGGCGCCGTGTCAGGTGCGGTGGCGCCCCCCGAGATGCTCGACGATGCGGGCCTGGATCTGCCCGGCCGTCGGGTCGGTCCACACGCTGAGGTGGGTCCCGCGCGTCACCCGCAGGAGCTCCGACCCGGCGATCGCGCCCAGCGCCCGTTTGGAGTGCTCGGGCCCGACGTCCCGGTCGGCGGTGCCGTGGACGAGCAGGGTCGGCGACCGGACGGCGCCGAGCGGGAGGTCGAGGTCCGGGAAGTGGTGCTGGTCGTTCTTCAGGCCGGCCCGGCGTCCCGAGAGGGTGGCGCTGAGGTCGAGGACGAAGTCCCGCGTCTCCTCGTGGTCCCAGATGTGCTCGGTGAGCGCCTTGACCTCCGCGCCGGTCAGGTCCCCCTCCTCCTTGACGGTCGAGGCGATCAGGGACTTCGGCGCGTGCTCGGCGAGGACGTGGAGGGCGAAGTGGCCGAGCCCGCTCGACATGAGGCTGCGCTCCATGCTGGCCACGCCGGTGGCGAACCGGTACGGGCCGCTGACGGCGGCGCAGGCGACCAGCGCCCGCACCCGCTCGGGGTGCGCGGCGGCCAGCTGGTAGGCCGACGGGCCGCCACCCGACCAGCACATGACCGCGACGCTCTCGAGCCCGAGGCCGTCGAGCAGGCCCCGCAGCAGCTCGGCCGTGCCCGCCGCGTCGCCGTTGGCCTCCGTGAGCGGCGTGCCCGGGTAGCCGGGCCTCGACGGGGCGACGACGCGGCACCCGGCCGCGACGAGGAAGCGACCCATGAGCGCCCCCTGGTCCGATCCGCCCGGTGACCCGTGCACGAAGAGGACCGGGCTGCCGTCCCCTTCGTCGGCGTAGCCGACGGCACCGGCCGGGGTCTCGAGCGTGTGGTCGGTCACGGCCGCCTCACCCGCCGAAGAACTCTTGGAACGCCGCCAGCGCCCGCGGCCCCCACACGGTGCCGGGACCGCCGTTCATGGAGATGGCCACGCCGATCATCTCGGTGACCTCCTCGGTGCTGGCGCCGCGCCGGGCGGCACCACGGGCGTGCGCGGCGACACACCCGTCGCACTCGCGGGTGATGGCGACGGCCAGGGCGATCAGCTCCTTGGTCTTGGCCGGCAGGGCGCCGTCGGCCATGGCGGCCGCGCTGAGGGCGCTGTAGGCCGACATGACGCCGGGGATCGCCCGGCGCAGCGCGTCGTAGGGCTCCCGGAGGTCCTCCTGGACATGGTGAAAGTGCTCGGGTTCCATGGGCGCATGCTCGCGCGGCGGCGGGGTCAGGGCGCGGGTGCGTGCGCAATGGCCCGGGCCACCGCCACGGCGAGGGTGTCCTGGAGGAGCTGGAAGTCCGCATTGAGCTGCCGGGCCGAGTGGGCGGCGAACCTCCCGCCCGCCTCGCTCGCCGCGAAGCCGAGCACGGCGGTGGCGAGGATCCGCTCGAGTTGGACGGCGTCGTGATCGCCGACGCCGGCGTCGTGCAGGGCGGCGTAGACCGCGGCGCGGGTCCGCCGGGCCCCCGGCGTGGCCGCCGGCCGTTGCAGCAGGAGCGCGAAGACCTGCGGGTGGCGCAGCGCGGCGGCCCGGGTCCCGCGGGCGAGCGCGGCGAGGCGGTCCGCCCAGGGCTCGGCCGGGTCGGGCAGCGGCACCTCCCAGAGGATCCGCTCGACGACGCCGTCGAGGAGGTCGGCCTTGTTGGCGACGTGGCGGTACAGCGCCATCGGCGTGACCCCGAGGCGGTCGGCCACCGCCTGCATCGTCACCGCGGGCAGGCCCTGCTCGTCGGCCAGCTCCAGGCTGGCCGACAGCACCGCGCTGCGGTCGATCTGGGCGGGCCGTCCGATGCCGGCCAGTATCGCCCAGCCATCCGCGACCGCGGCGGCGGCGCTCAGTCGCCGGTGCCGGCGCCCGTGCTCGTACCGGTGCCGGTGCTCGTGTCGGTNNCGGTGCCGGTGCTTCTCGGCCCGCGGTTGCGGACCTCCTCCACCGCGGACATCGCGTGGCGCAGCTCACGGATCCAGTCCGCCTCGTGCTGGGCCACCAGGCGCACGCACCAGGCCAGCGCCTCACTCCGGCTGCGGGCCACGCCGGCGTCGATCAGCGTGTCGAGCACGCGGCGGTCGCCCATGCGCAGCCGGGTCATCACGGGCACGCCGGCCGTGGTGAAGAGGGCCTTGGACCGCCCGCACTCCGCCCCCCACGAGACGGTGCGCCGGAACGCCGGCTGGGCCTCCTCCGCGATGCGCATCCGGGCCGCCCGGCTCTCCTCGCGGAACCCACTGATCCGGGCCTGCTCGGCCACCCTGATGGCGTCCTCACCGGCTCCCTCGGGCAATCGTGGGTCCGCCAGGGTGCCGACCACCTGGACCTCGTCGCCGTCGATCTCGATGGTCGGGCTGCCCTCGAACCACGAGTCGGGGACCCGGCCGGCGAACCAGGCCCCGATCAACCGCTCCTGCTCCGGGCCCGACGGTGGCGGGCCGGCCGAGCGCCGCCTGCCCCGGGGGGCGCCCCTTCTGGTGTCGTTCGCTTCATCGTTCATATTACGAGATTACATCATTACTTGCGACTCGACAACAGGATCTCGGTGGGAGTTTCTTTGTATATTCCATACGTTTATCTCATATACTTAAGGCCATGAGGATCTTGCTCACCGAGGGCTCGGGACTGGCGTCCCGGCAGATCGCCTCCCGGCTCGACGAGCTCGGCCACGACGTCCTGGTGGCCGTGAGCGACCCTCTCTGCCTGGCCCGCTTCACCCGGCACGTGCGCCACCTGGTGCGGGTCCCCCCGTTCGGGCCCGACCCCTTCGCCTGGTTCGACGCCGTGCTCGAGCGATCCGCGGCCCTCGGGGTCGAGGTCGTCTTCCCCACCCAGGAGCAGGTGACCGTGCTGTCGCACGAGCTGCCGCGCCTGACCGCCGCCGGCCTGGACACGGCGGTGCCCACCTTCTCCGCCCTGCGGGCCGTCCAGGACAAGGTGTCCGCCCACGCCACGCTGGCGGAGGCCGGGGTCGCCCAACCACGCTCGCTCGTGGTGCGGGACCCCTCCTCCCTCGGGTCCTGGACGGCCTTCCCGTGCTACGTCAAGGCCGCCCTGGGCACCGCGTCGTCGGGCGTCCGCCGCGTCGACGACGCGCCCCAGCTGGCCGAGGCCGCACGGTCCCTCCTCGGCGACGGGCCCTCGCCGGACCGCGCCGTGCTGGTCCAGGAGGGCGCGGCCGGGACGCTGGTGATGGCGCAGAGCGTGTTCGACCGCGGCGTGCTGGTCGCCTTCGGTGTCAACGAGCGGGTGTGCGAAGGGGTCAACGGCAGCGCCTCGGTGAAGCGCAGCACCGACCTCCCCGAGCTGGCCGACGCGCTGGAGCGCCTCGGGCGCCGGCTGAGCTGGCACGGGGCACTCTCGGTCGATGCCATCGTCACCACCGACGGCCCGGTCGTGATCGACGTCAACCCGCGCCTGGTGGAGCCGGCCAACGCGGTGGCGGCGGGCACCGACCTGGTGGCGGCCCTGCTGGCCGTGGCCACGGGCGCCACACCGGTGCCGGACCGGGGCTCTCCGGCCCGGGTCGGGGTGACGACGCACCAGCTCCTCATGGCGGTCCTCGGCGCGGCGCAGCGCACGGGCCGCCGGCGCGACGTGGCGGCCGAGGTCTTCGAGGGGCTGGCGCACCGGGGCGTGTACGCGGGCTCGCGCGAGGAGTTGCTGCCCCCGCGCGGCGACTGGCGCACCGTGGCGCTGCCCGTGCTGGCCACCGCGGCCACGCTCGCCCGCCCCGCCTCCTTCCGCTGGTTCACGGAGGGTGCCGTCGCCGGCTACGCCCTCAGCCCGGAGGGGTGGCGCGC
>PMPX01000282.1:4043-9190 GCA_003169235.1 Acidimicrobiaceae bacterium
TAACAGCCGAGGGCCCGGGCCCGCTCGACGGCCTCGCCCACGAGCGCCCGGCCGATGCCGGTCCCCCGGTGGTCGGGGTGCACGTGCACCGACTCGAGCTCCGCGCAGCGCCCACCTCTCGCCTGCAGGTGGCGGAACACGATCAGCTGGCAGACGCCGACGACCTCGCCGTGCCGCTCCGCCACCAGGACTGCGCCGGCGGTCGTGTCGACCTCGCGCAGCGCGGCCACATAGGGCCCGAGGTCCACGGGGTCCTCGTCCCGCCCGGGCCCACCGGGCACCGCGCCCAGGAGGAGCAGCTCGACGGCGCGACCGAGGTCGTCCTCGGTGGCGCGCCGGATGACCAGGCCATCCGGGTGCATGGTCGTGCCGTGTGCTCCCACGCCGCCATTGTGGCGCCGCCGCAGCCCGCTCAGCGACCGCCCTTGCGCTCCCGCAGCGTGATGGCGCGCCGTGGGCAGTCGCGCGCCGCGCGCCGCGCCGTGTCGACGAGCTCGCGTGGGAGCGGCTTGCCGTCCACGATGGGATAGCCCCACTCGTCGAGTGTGATCGCCTCCGGCAGCAGCTCCGCGCAATAGCCGTAGGCGTCACAGGCGACCGGGTCGATGAGGATGCGCATCATGTCAGGCCGCCCTCCATGCCGGCGGGAATCGAAGCTGTGACGTGCGGCTCCCCCAGCCGCACGGCGTCCCGTGGGCGTGCGTCGCCACGTCGGCGGCGAACACGCTCAGCGCGCTGCGCACGAGGTTGACGGCGCCGTCGGGATGCCGGCACGCACCACGGCCGTGCACCTCGCGGAGCCGTCGCTCCAGCCGCGCCATGAGGCCGGCGTCGACATGGCCGCGGGCGAGCCGCGTCATGTCGTCGGCGATGGCGGGCAGCCCGTAGACGCACGGACCGCACTGGCCGGCGCTCTGGCCCGCCATGTAGTGGGCGATGCGCGCCGACTCCATGAGCCCGCAGGCATCCGGTCCGAGCACGATCACGATGCCCACGCCGGCCGTCGCCCCGATGGCTCGCAGCGACAGTGAGGCATACGGCGTCGTGAAGTGGACGGGGTCGACCCACGAGCCGCCGTACCCACCGACGAGGAGGGCCTGGGGCACTCCCGTCGGGGTGGCCCGGTTGGCGATGTCGATCAACGGTGTGCCCCGATCGATCTCCACCACGCCCGGGTGCTCCACCGCGCCCGAGATGGTCACGAGCGAGGTGCCGGGATCCTCGACGAGGCCGTGGGCGCGGAACGCGTCGGGCCCGGTCCGGGCGATCATGGCGACGTGGGCCAGCGTCTCGGCGTTGTGCACCAGCGCCCCCTTGCGCCCGATGCGCAACGGCGTGCCCTTGTCGGGACGGAACGACGGGAGGGACTGACCCGACTCGATCCACCGGGCCAGCGCCGACTCCTCGCCGGCGACGAACCGGTCCGGGGGCCGGACCAGGACCTCCTCCACCGGCGCGCAGCCGGCTGCGGCGCGCTCGGCCATGGCCAGCGAGACCGCGGCGGCCACCTGCTCGCGCCCTTCGGGCACGCACACCATGACCCGCCGGGCGCTGGTCGCGGCCGCCAGCAGCTGGGCGCCGTCCAACACCAGGTGGGGAGACCGGATCAGGAGCAGCTTGTCCTTGTCGCTCGCCGGCTCCCCCTCCATGGCGTTGACGACGATGGTGCCGCCCTTGCCGGCGGCGTGCGCCACGGCGAGCTTGATGGCGGAGGGGAACCCGGCCCCGCCGCGGCCCGCCAGCCCGGAGGCCTCGAGGACCGAGACGAATGCCTCGTGCCAGCCCCGGGCGTTCCCCGACGGGAGCGGCGCGGGGCCCAGTGTGGCCACGTGGCCGGCCAGGTCGGTGGGATGACCGAGCAACCGGTAGCGACCGGTGGTCTGGGCGGAGGCCTCGCTGACGCTATGCACGACGCGACCCTCTCCGACCCTGCCCCGTGAGGGCCAGGTGCTTGGGCGGCACGCCGGCGACCGCCGCGTGCGCCGTGCGGGCGGAGGTCTGGCGCGAGACCTCCCGCAGGCGCCAGGCCAGGGCGGCGGCGACCGAGGCCACGCACACGATGCCGAGCACGATGACCCAGCCCTCGCGTGAGTCGGTGCCCATGCCGAAGGTGTGGGCCAGCGCCACCGGCCAGCACAGATAGGCGAGCCAGTGGACGGCGCGCCAGGTGCCGGGTCGCATCCGGGCCCGGAGCAGGCTGGTCACGAAGACGGCGATCATGAGGTCGAGCGCAATGGCGCCGACACCGACCCAGAACGTCCCGTAGCTCGAGGTGAACGGGATCACCACGGCGGCCCAGCTGATGTTGACGAAAGTGTCGAGCACGCTCGTCACCACGTGGATCCCGAGGAACACGACGGCGATCATGGAGATCCGGCGGTGCATCTCCTGCTGGGCGAAGCCGGGCCAGTTGCGGGCGCGGGCCCGGGTGGTGGTCGTCATGCCCAGCACCATGGTCAAGGTGAGCAGGATGAGGGCCATCAGGCCGCTGGCCCGGGTGGCGTACCAGAGGTCGGTCGAGCTCACGTCGTCGGCTCCAGCGGCCACCCGTTCACGCAGAACACCTTCCCGTCGAAGCGGACGAGCCGCACGGACTGGTCGAACCGGGCCAGCCGGTCCAGCGCCTGCTCACCCCAGACGATGGAGGCGGTCGTCACCACGTTGGCCTCGACACAGCTGGTGCCGGTCGCAGAGACCAGGACCCAGTACGGGGCGACGCTGTCCCCGGTGCGGGGGTCGACGATGTGGTGGACCTGACGGTCCCCCACGTGCCAGGCCCGGACGGAGGTGGCCGAGCTCGCGAGCCCGCCGTGCGCGATCGCCACGACCTGGTCGACCAGGCCGACCGGCGTCGACGACTCCCGGGCGATGCCGATGGCCCAGCCGCCCGCGGGGGGAGGGCCGGCGACGGCGACATCGCCGCCGAGGCTCACCAGCACTCCGTCCCCGACCTCGCCGGCGATGCGGGCAGCCGCCCGGTCGGCGCCCAGTGCCTTCGCGGTCGAGCCCAGGTCGAGTCGGACGCCCCGCGGGATGCGGACCGTGCGGGCCCGGGGATTGAGCTGCACGTGCATGTAGCCCGCCACGGGACCGAGGGCCTGCGGCGGTGCGGCGGTGCGGGCCTGCACCTCGTCGAGGTCGGCGTCGTAGCCCAGGGCGGCGATGGCATTGCCGATGGTCGGGTCGACCGCCCCGCCGGTGCGCTCGGCCGCATTCAGGGCAACCTCGAGCGCCTCGAAGAGCAGACCGCCCACCTCGACGGAGCGTCCGGCATTGGCGTGCACCATCTGGAGCTCGGAGTCCTCGCGGAAGCGGCTGCAGGCCATGTCGAGCGCCTCGAGCTCAGCGGCCAGCGCGTGCTCGGCCGCGTCGGCCGCTGCGGGGTCCTGCACGACGACGGTCGCCGTGGTCCCGATGGCGCGGAAGGAGCGGGTGGTGAGCACGGGCTCGTTGACGTCGACCGCGCTGGTCATCGCGACGACCCCCCCGACGTGACGGTGGGGGTCGACTGACTGGCCGACGGGGTCGACGACGAGGTGCCGGTGTTGCCCGTGGTGCCGGTGGTGCCGGTGGTGCCCGTGTTGCCGGTGGTGCCCGTGGTGCCGGAGGTCCCGGACGAGCCCCCGGTGGTCGTCGAGGCGCCGGAGGTCGAGCCGGAGCCGGACGACGACCCCGTGGTGGTGGTGACCTTGCCGGTCGAGCCGGACCCGGGGTGATCCCGGGGCACGACGACGCCGATGACCACGGTGGCCCCGGCGGCGGCGAACACCGCGCCGCGCGTCAACGTGCGCAACCGGGACGTGGCCTTGTCCCTGCTCTCGGGTGTGTTGGGCTCATCGGTGGGTGACATTGGTCGGAGTACCTCTGCTGGGGGGACGCCCCTATCCCACCATCGTCGAATCGACACCGTCGCAGTACCCGCTGTGGGTCTGCTGTGACATTCTGCCCCGACGTCCCCCACTGTATGCCGCGGGACCCCTGTTCCCGGCAGCGAGGCGTGCCGCAGGCAGGCCCACGCCGGCGAACCCATCGGACCCCCGGGATCGGGCCGGCCAGTCCATCCGGTGAAGAGATTGGACCCATCCGTTGACGAGATTCGGCCTTCGGTACCTCGGCAACCCATAATCGGGGAATGCCGCCGGCCCGCTACACCTTCGACTCGGTGCGCTCGTGCGTCTGGGTGAGCGGACGCTCCAGCCTGCACCCGATCAACACCGAGACGCGCGGCATCACCGGCTGGTTCGAGGCCTCGGTGCGCACGGACGGCAGCCTCGATCTCGACCTCCCGGTGTCCGGTGAGCTCGAGCTCGCCGTCGAGAAGCTCACGTCGGGCAATCAGCTCTACGACCATGAGCTACGTCGACGGATGGATGCCCGCCGGTTCCCCACCATCGACGGCCGCGTCTCGAAGATCGCGGTGGGCAGCGCGCATCCCCACTACGTCGTCACGGGTGACGTCGCCTTTCACGGCAAGACGCGCACCTTCGAACACGAGATGCACATAGACGCGCGCGAGGAGGCGGTCTCGCTGGTCGGTGACTACGTGTTCGACATCCGTGAGTTCGGAATGAAGCCACCGAGCATGCTCATGATCCGCGTCTATCCAGAGATCAGTGTGCGGGTCGAGCTGCACGGCACGCGGGACTCGTAGGCGTTCCGCTTTCACCCGCGGCATCCCCCCGCGGACCCCCCGCACGGTGTTTACGGACATTGCTGATGGGTATTTGCCGGGTCACCCGCGGATTGGACTGCGGGTCATTCGGAACGAGGGAGGGAGAACACCATGGCAGTGATACTTCTCGTACTGCTTCTGGCGCTGTTGTTGGGAGGACTCGGATTCGCCGCACACATCCTCTGGATCGCCGCGGCGATCGTCTTCGTCTTCTGGCTCGTCGGCTTCGCCCTGGGACGCGGCCGCACCGAGGGGGCCAGAGGCTGGTACCGCTGGTAGCGGACGGCGGGTAGAAGCGACGCAGAGCCACCGATATTCGAGCAACGGGTGATGTGATGGCAGAGACCGCCAAGCCGACGACGCCCGACGCCGGGATCCCGGTGGCGAGTGACGAGCACTCCCTCACGGTGGGGCCGGACGGGCCGATCCTGCTGCAGGACCACTCTCTCATTGAGCAGATGGCGAACTTCAACCG
>PMPX01000047.1 GCA_003169235.1 Acidimicrobiaceae bacterium
CGGCCCGATGGCCCGGGCCACGCTGGTCCTCGACCACCAGGGCAGCGCGACCTACGCCGACAACGTCGCCAAGCTGCTGCGCGAGCTCGCCGTCCTGGGTGACGGGGGTGGCGAGCGCCGCGCCCGCTTCAAGACGGTGGCGCTGGCCGCCTTCCCCGACGGCTCCGAGGTGTGGGCCGAGGGCGTGATGGAGGGGACCATCGCCGGTGCGGCCAGAGGAGAGCACGGCTTCGGGTACGACCCGGTGTTCGAGCCCGCCGGCGGGGACGGCCGGACGTTCGCCGAGATGACGGCGGCCGAGAAGGACGCGGTGTCGCACCGGGGTCGCGCCTTCCGGGCCCTGGCGCAACTGCTCGCCGAGCACAGGGGGCCGGCGTAAGGGCTCGTGCCCGCTGCGGCGCCGCCCCGCCTCAGGCGCCGTCCTCGAAGACCATGTCGCCTTGCTCGGCGAGGGTTTCGGCGAGCTGTAGGACCGTGCTGAGCGTGTTGGGATGGTCTGGGCCGAGGACCCGTTCCCGGTCGAGTATCAGCGCCTGGAGCATCGACAATCCTTCCTCACGGTCGATCGCTATGACGTTCATCACGAGGGTGTGGCGCGTGTACAGGACGCTGGGATGGTCGGGGCCGAGGACGCTCTCCTGGTCGATCAGCGCCTTCTGGAGTTCGTCCTTGGCGACTTCGAGCTGTTCGAGGCCGACGGCCTCCATGGCGATGGCTTCCGCGAGGCCGGCACGAGTCCGGAGGGTGTCGGGATGATCGGCACCGAGAACACGTTCCTGATCAGCCACCAGCGCTCGGTACTCCGGTACGGCCCGATCCGGTTCCGGTCCCCCGACGTCCAGACTCGGTGCGGACGCCAGCTGGTCTCGATGCGATGTCCAGGCCAGAAGAAGACAGTCGGCGAGGTTCTCGCGCGAGCGCAGGGTGTCGGGATGCTCGCTGCCCTGCACCCGCTCGCGGTCCTCAACGAGGAGGCGGAACTGCTCGACGGCAGCCTGTGGGTCAACTCTGGACAAGCTCGTGAAGAGATAGTGACGCGTCTCGAGCGTGAGGGGATGATCCGCGCCAAGGATGCTGGTCTGGTCCGAGAGCAGTGCTTCCCAGGCCTCGATCGCGGGCCAGTGTCCGTCTCGCTCGCCGCTCATGCACAAGGCGAGGTTGTTCCTGGCCTGAAGAGTCTCCGGAAGCTCGGGGCCGAAGACGCGTTCTCGGTCTCGCACCAGGGATCGGTACGTCTCCGCCGCCTCGAAAGAGCGCCCCATTGCTGCGAGCACGTTGCCGACCGACCCCTTGACGGAGAGCGTCAAGGGGTGATCCTCGCCCAGCTGCGTGCCCATCGTCGCCTGCAGTCCCTGGAGTCACTCCAGGGACTGCGCCAGCTTGCCACCCTCGGCGGTCAAGCGGAGCTGGCGCTGGTGTGTCGTCAGGGTCATGGGGTGATAGGGGCCGAGGACTCGCCCTGACGTCTGGAGCAGCTCGCCGAGGCCGCGTGTGGCCTCGGCGAGCCGCCCCGCATCACCCTTCGCACTCAAAAGGGCGTGTCGTGTGGTGAGCGTGTCCGGGTGTCCGGGTCCGAGGATCCTGCACCGGTCGTCGAAGAGGGCCTGATAGTCCCGGATGGCCGCGTCGAGGTGACCGGCGTCGAGCTTGAAGCCGGCGTATGCATGACGCGTCTTCAGCGTGTCGGGATGGTCGGCGCTGAACAGACGCTCTTGGTCAGCGACGAGTCGTGCCATCCGGTCCAGCGCCTCGGTCAACCGGCCGGAGGCGGCCAGTGACGTGGCGGCCTGCAGACGGTACAAGAGTGTCTTGTGGTCGTCATCACCCCTGAGGCCGCCCGAGTGCGCCACCATGGACTCGAAGATCTCCTGGGCCTGGCGGTAACGCCCCGCGTCGTGGAGCGACTGCGCCAGGCCGGAGCGGGTCTCCTCCACCAGCTCGTCGTCCGATCGAAGAGCCTTGGTCTCGTCCGCCAGCAGGTGTTCGAACAGTGAGAGGGCCTCGACGGCGTGGCCCTCTCGTCTGGTGACCTCGGCGAGGAAATACCGGGTCTCCAGGGTCTCGCGAGCACGGCCGCCCAGCCTGTGCTCCCGGTCCTCCAGCTCCACGGAGAAATAGGTCCTCGCGGTCGCCAGGTGGCCGCATTCGAGATGGCGCCGAGCGGCCAGCGCCCGCGCGCGACGCACGATGTCACGATCGTCGGCCGCCCACTCCATGGCCGCCTCTGCGTACGAGGCTGCGTCGCCCGCCTCCCGTGGTCGGTCAGTCAGCTCGGCCAGCTCGACCGCCACATCCGCAGCCTCCCGGCTCTTCGGCGCGATGGGCGTTCCTGCATCCTCGATGCCCTCCTCGACCACGGAGAAGTAGAACTTGAGGAGAACGCGCCGGGCGTCCGCGTTCAACGCCGTCCACGCCGGAGTGTCGGCTCGACGAGTCCTGAGATCGTCGATCATTGCTCTTCTCGCCGTGGGCACGACCGACCTCCCCACTCTCTCCTGGTTCATGGACGCAATCCCGAGAAGTGCACCGTCGGTGAATCGGTCGAGGAAGTCATCGACGTCGGCGAGCCACGAGTGCGGGGTCCGTGCCTGGGCGAGGAAGTGCTCGACCACCAGCTCGTTGACGTCGAAGGCGGCCTGGTACCCGTTGCGGACGGAGCCGACCTCGACGAGCAGGCCGTGCAGCGACGCAATCGCCAGGAGCTGCCGGATCTCGTCGGGGAGCTGGTTCCAGTACGCCGTGAGCGTGCCCTCGTACGAATCCGGGAGCCCCGCCACGACCTCTTCGGGGTCGTCGATCTGGTAGGAGCCGTTGGACAGCGTTCGCCGGATGGGAAGACTGTCGAGGAGTCCCCCGAGGACGAGGGGGTTGCCGGCCGCGTGGGTCGCGATGACGTCGGCGATCTCGAACGTCGTGTTGGGGGCTCGGGAGCGGACCAGGTCGACGAGGGCCTCCTCCGAGAGGTCACCGAGGCGGATCCTCGTCGTCCTCGCCGTGTGGTCGCGGACGAGACGACCGAAGCCCGCCCGAGCATCCAATTGCTGTTCCAACGGATTCGACTGCGCCGTGGCCAACACGAGCACCGGGCCGTCCAATGTCAGTATCGACTCGATCAATTCGATGGTGTCGTCGTCGACCAGCACTGCGTCGTCGACCACGACGACCCCGGGAATTCCACGCCGGCGCAGTGCGGTGAAGTACTGCTCTGCGCGTCCCCGCGCGCTCTTCGATTCGTCGCTGAACCAGCTGGAGATGTCGAGTTCCACCTTGGTGGCTTCTCGCACTTTTTCAGCGCGTTCCTCTTTGAGCTCCCGCCATGACAGCTTGCGTTCCATGAAGGGGCCCGCGATCGCGCCGATCACTCCGATGGTGACGCCGATTGTGTCGCCGATCGGTCCGCCGAAATGGAGGAAACCCAACACGACGGCGAGCAGGACGGCGTAGACGAGGGCGAGGTGCCACACCGCCGTCAGGACCCGATGTGTCCGGCCGATGGGCGCATAGGTCGGTTCGTTGAGGTACTTCATGACCTGCACGGCCTCGGGGAGGGCGCGTTCGGCCAGCGTCCCGCGTATTCCCATCCAGGCGAACGCGGGCAGAACGTCCTTGTCCCATATGATCGATTGGGGCGTGATCTCGGATCGGGCGGCCAGCGCCGATCCCCCTTCGGTGTTCTGCTCGAGTCGCGGTGGCCAGAACGGCTGGCGACCTTCCGGGGGGGCTGGTTGGCGGGCGGCCAGGGCGGCATAGAACTCCTGGACGATTCGCGTCTTGCCGATTCCGGCGTGCCCTTCGAGGACCACCATCCTGGTCGTCCCCTCCGCGGTGCAGTGGTCCCAGGTGGCATCGACCGAGGCCAGCACGGTGTCGCGGCCCACGAAGGGCCGCTGCGCCGCCGCGTCCGTCACTTCAGCATCAGGCATGAGCGACAACTCTCGGCCGGAGAAGTGCGTCCTCAGGCGATGGGTGCCGGTCCATCAGAGCTGAGGTCGGCTCGTGACCAGTGGTTCATCGTCCTCCATGGTGACCTCACCGATCCGGTCCACAGAGAAGCGCGCGCCATAGAGCCATCCCTGGTAGGCCACGGTGCCACGGAAGATCCACCTCTCGTCTTCGACACCTTCACCCCTCAGGGGGAGAAGGGCCTCGCGGAGGGCGGCCCGCTTCGCCATCACCTCGGGAGAATCCCCCGGGACGTCGGGGAACTCCTCGGCCGATTCGGTCAGCTCGAAGAATCCGTCGTCGGCTTGCAAGAAGCACAGGAAGAACCGCAGATACGACTCGGCGGTCGCGTCGGTCAGCTCGAGCGACTCGAAGTTGTTGATGGCGTGGATGGGAGCGGAGGTCCCCGCCAACCATCCGGTCCGCCTGTCGCCGTGGAGCAGGTAGACGTTGGTGGCGTTGTGCTGTCGGTTGATCACCAGCTCGACCAACTCGTGCTCGCGGTAGAAGGGCAACGTCGAGTCGCGCGCGCTGATCAGCGCCGAGGATCCGAAGAGCACGGGGAGCCTCGCCTTCATGCGGGAGAACGCGAGCTCCGCGGTCGCGGGCTCGCACGGCCGCCAGGCGACCCACGGTTCGAAGCTCTTCGCGGAGTGTGCCATCTCGTAGGCCCGGCCCTCTATCAACGACAGTTGCAGGATCAACGTTTAGTCGGGTGGGTGGTGGCTGTCAACGGCCCGGCAAGGAAGGCAAGCCCGGGGCCTCGTCAGGCGCGGCCGGTTGGCGGCCGCCCGCCTACCCGCCGAGCAGCGCGGGAGCGAGCTCCCGGTACTGGGCGAGCGGGAAGCGGTCCCGTCCGGCGACGACCTGGATGCAGACGTGGTCCGCCCCGGCGTCGAGGTGCTCGCGGACGCGAGCCGCGATCGGCACGACGTCGCCCCACGGGATGACGGCGTCGATCAGGCGGTCGCTCCCCCCGCCATCGATGTCGTCGTCGCCGTAGCCGAGGGTGCGCAGGTTGTTCGTGTAGTTGGGCAAGTTCAGGTACGTGGCGGCGTAGCCGCGTGCCAGCTCCCGGGCGCGGGCCGCGTCGGTCTCGAGCACGACCGCCACCTCCGGCGCGAGGAGCGGCTCCGGGCCGAGGATGCCTCGGGCCCGGGCGGTGTGCTCGACGGGGACGAAGTACGGATGTGCACCAGCGGCGCGCGCGGCGGCGAGCTCGAGCATGCGTGGGCCGAGGGCGGCCAGCACCCGCCGTTCGGGTGGCACGGGCACCGGTTGTGCGTCGAGCGCATCGAGATAGGCGACCACGTGGGAGTAGGGGCGTTCGTAGTGCTCCACGGCCGGGGCGTGGCTGGCACCGACGCCGAGCAGAAACCGCCCCGGGTAGCGCTCCTCGAGCGCGG
>PMPX01000058.1 GCA_003169235.1 Acidimicrobiaceae bacterium
CGTGGCATGGCGGCGGCGCGGCGGCAGGCGGCCGAGGCGAGGGGGGTCGCGTTCGTCGAGGGCGTGGCGCACGGGGTCACCGCCCGGACGTCGCACGGGCCGCACGTCGGATCGGTCAGCGTGGAGGGCCACGGCAACGTCGACTGCTCCGCCCTGGCGGTGGCCGGCGGGGCGTGGACGGCGGCCGCGGGGGAGTGGCTGGGCCGGGACCTGCCGGTGGGCCCCACCAAGGGGCAGATCGTGCATCTCGGAGTCGAGGCCGAGACCGGTCGGTGGCCCATCGTGCAGCCACTGCTCACCCACTACCTCGTGCCCTGGCCCGGGGGGAGGGTGGCCTGCGGCGGCACCTTCGAGACGGGAGCCGGGTTCTCCGTGACCGTCACCGCCGCCGGCGTGCACGAGCTGCTGCGCGAGTGCCTGCTCGTGGCGCCCGGGCTCGAGGGCGCCACCTGCCTCGAGACCCGGGTCGGGCTCCGCCCCACCTCGGCGGACGACCGGGCCCTGGTCGGGCGGCTCCCCGGCTGGGGCAACGTCTGGGTGGCCACCGGGCACGGCGCCAACGGTCTGCTGCAGGGCCCCTACTCGGCCCGGGCGCTGGCCCACACCATGGCCGGGGTCCCGCTGCCGGCCGACGAGGCGCCGCTGCCCGACGCCTTCGACCCGGCCCGCTTCGGCTGAGAGGCACCCGGAGGGCCATCCCACCACTGCGGCACCGCCGACGTGAGACTGGGGCCGTGCTGAAGGGAACGCTGCGACGCGACGGCCACGACGAGGAGGCGACCCCGGAGAACGTCGTGGACGCGCTGGCGGGGACGGGCTTCTTCTGGCTCGACCTCGACGACGACGCGGTCGACGGCACCGTGGCCGAGCTGCTCAGCGTCCACTTCAAGTTCCACCCCCTGGCCGTGCAGGCGGCCGAGCGCTTCGGCCAACGGCCCCGCATCGACGACTACTCGGACTTCGTCTACCTGGTGGCCCGGGGCGCCGACCCGGACCGGACGGGCAAGGCGGAGGTGCACTGCTTCTGGACCGACCGCTACGTGGTGACGGTGCACCGGGGGGACTGCCCGGCCCTGACGAAGGTGCACCAGCGGCTGGAACGGCACCCGGTCTCGCAGGTCGCGTCGCCCCAGATCGTCATCGTGTACCTCGCCATCGGCGCGCTGGTGGACAGCTTCTTCCCCTACCTCTCCGACTTCGACGACCGGATCGACTCGCTGGAGGACGACATCCTCAAGGCACCGACCGAGGCCCAGCTGGGCGAGCTCTTCGACATGAAGCGCACGCTCATGGAGATGCGCAAGGTCATCGCCCCCCAGCGCGACATGATGGCGAGCATCAACGCCGGGGTGACGGACGTGCCCGGTCTGACCGACGAGGCGACCCGCTACTTCCGCGACCTCTACGACCACCTGATCCGACTGGCGGACCTGGTCGACAACTACCGGGACCTGCTGTCCAGCGTGATGGACACCCACCTGTCGACCGTGTCGAACCGGCTGAACGTGGTCATGAAGCAGTTGACCATCATCGCCACGATCTTCCTGCCGCTCAGCTTCCTGACCGGCTTCTTCGGGCAGAACTTCTCCTACCTGGTCCGGGTGTGGCTGGCGCCGACATGGAGCTTCTACGTCCTCGGGATCGGGGTCGAGCTCGTCACGGTCGTGGGACTCGTCGTGCTGTTCCGCAAGCGCGGCTGGCTGGGGGGCCCGACCGTTTGAGCGGGCCCGGCCGCCGGCCGTCGTCCCGCCGGTCGCGTGGGAGCCGTCAGTCGCGCGGGGACGGCGCCGGGTTCGCCTGCAGGCCGCCGGGTCGCACCGTCGTGTGGGCCTCGTACTCGGTCCACCAGGCCTCGCACCCGTCGGGGACCGGGAAGCCGAGCTGCTTGCGCCGGTCGACGAGCTCTCGCACCAGCTCCTTCTGCTCCCGCACCAGCGCGAGCGTGCCGGCGGCGCTCCCGTCCGCCCGGCCGGCGGCCCAGAGCGACTCCTCGAGGCGCCAGGCCTCGCGCCGCGCCTCGACGATCGCGTGGGTGCCCTCCACCATGTCGGCCGCGATGGCGGCATCCCCCTCGGCCAGGATGTCGGCCGCCCGGAGCCAGCCGTAGTCCTTGTTGATGCGCAGCAGACCGGGCTGCACCTCGAAGAGACCGACCACGTCCACCACGGGGTCGATCGTGGTCAGCGTCACGCCCGCGGGGAGGTTGGCGTTGAGATTGGCGATCTGGCGCTCCGCCACGCCGATCATCCCCATGGACCGCAGACCGATGTAGCCGGCCGGCGCGGCGGCGTAGTCGCGCTCGTCACGTGCCAGCGTCAGCGGCACGGCCACCACGGCGAAGATGCGCGTCGCGCCGAGGTCGGCCGCCGCCCGGACGGGGACGATCTCGATGACCCCGCCGTCCACGTAGTCGTCGTCGGCCAAGGGGCGCGGTGGGAAGACCATGGGCACGCTGGCGGAGGCGATGGCGCCGTCGACCAGGTCCACCGGACCGGCGGCGGCGCCCGGCGCGGGCGTGCGGGCGTCGGACTCCACGATGGTCCCGTCCTCGGTGACGAAACGCAGGACCCCGGCGCGCAACGCGGTGACGGCCAGGCGCAGGTGCAGGCCCGGTCGGCGGACCAGGGCCGGGTCGACGGGGCGGACGCCGTCACCGGGGCCGTGGCGGAGCGCCTCGGCCAGCGGCTCGAGGTTCAGGACCGAGCTCCCGCTGGTGCGCAGGTGCCGGCGCACTCGGGGCAGCCGGAAGCCGGCACCGGCGGCCAGGTGCAGGAGGTGGCGCTGCCGTCTCCGGCGGGCCCGGCGGGCCTGCCGCCGCTCGCGGCGCCCCGAGGTGGCCGGCGGCACCGTCTCGCTGTCGGCCAGGGCGCCGGCGGAGCCGAGGGGGAACGGTGGCCGGGTGCCCTCGGTGATCTCGTTGTGGATCTCGCGGCCGAGTGCGGTCCCGTCGAGAGCGCCCAGCCAGGCCTGCTTGCCGAAGACGTGCTCGGTCTGCGTCCAGGCCAGCACGTCGCCCTCGATCTCGTCGACCCGTTGGGCGAACTCCGGCAGCGTGCGGGCCTGGGCCAGAACGGTGGCGGCGATGGCCCCGGCGGAGGTGGCGGTGACGATGTCCGGCGTGATCCCCTCCACGCCGACCAGGTACTGCAGCACGCCCACCTCGAACGAGCCCTTGGTGCCCCCGCCGGCGAGGACGAACGCGGTGGGCCCGGTGCGGGGGGTGGGTGGCATCGTTCGATTCTGGCACCGCCGGGGTGTGCCAAACAACGACACTCACCCACCGGCGGCGGCGGTCACCACCTCGACCAGCGACCCGGCGCGGGCCGGCGTCGAGGCCCACTCCGAACGTGGGATGACACAGCGGTCGACGGCGACCGCCACCCCCTTGGGGTCGTCCCCGCCCAGCAGGCCGGTGACCACGTCGGCGATCGTGGTCCCAGCCGCCACCCGGACGGCTTCGCCGTTCACGCGCAGGGCGAGCACGGTCACGTCGGTGCCAGGGCCCGGATCAGCGGGGTCACCGGGCGCCGGCCGAGCAGGTCGACCACCGCGGCGGCGGTGAGGGGCGACAGGAGGATGCCGTTGCGGGAGTGGCCGATGGCGGCCGCGACGCCGTCCAGGGCGGTCCAGCCGATGCAGGGCGTGTTGCCGGGCGTGGCCGGCCGCATCCCCGTGGCGGCCTCGCGCAGCTCGAGCTCGTCGATGCCGGGGACGATGGCCCGGGCGTCGCAGAGGAGCTCGTGCACCGCCCCCGCGCGCACCGCAGTGTCGTCGCCGCGCTCCTCCACGGTCGCCCCCACCACCACGGAGCCGTCGCGTCGCGGCACGAGGTACACCGAACGCCCGTGCACGAGGCCGCGCACGGTGCGCTCCAGCAGGGGGGGCGGCTCGCCGTGGCCGGCGACCGGCGGACCGAGGCGCAGGATGTGCCCCTTGACCGGGCGCACGGCGGGCAACCCGGTGGCCTCGAGGCCACGGATGCCCGGCAACCCGGTCCCGGGCGCCAGGAGGACCTGCTCGGGGCGGAGGCGGCGGCCGTCCGCCAGGACCAGCTCGGGCCCGGCGGCCACCGCGGCCACCGCGGCCTCCACGAACGACACGCCCGCGCCACGGCAGGCCGCGTCGAGCGCTCCGAGCAGGGCGCGGTTGTCCACCTGGTGGTCGCCCGGCACCTCGATCCCGCCGCGCAGGGCCGGGCTCAGCGCGGGCACGAGGCCGCGGCATTCGCTGGTGCTGCGCCGCTGCGCACTGAGGCCGAGCGAGTGCTGGTACGCCAGCAGGTCGTCGAGGCTGGCGCGGTCCGACGCATCGAGCGCGACCGTGACCGTCCCGGTGGCGTCGTAGCCGATGGTCTGGCCGGTCGCGCCCTCGAGCACCGCCGCGAAGCCGGGCCACAGGCGCGAACCCTCGAGCAGGAGGGCCGTGAGGGCCGACTCGCCGAACTGCGCCTCGGTGACCGGGGCCAGCATGCCGGCGGCGACCCACGACGCGCCGTCACGCCCCGGAGCGGGGGCGACGACCGTCACATCATGACCGTCGCGTGACAATTCCCACGCACAGCTCAGGCCGATGACCCCGCCACCTACGATGTGCACGGACGACGCCACGGTGCCAAGCCTAGAAGCGGTGTCGTGTATCCTGTTCTTTCCACTTTCGGGCCAACGTCGTCCCGGTAGCCGTTCCACTTCTCCCCACTCGGAAGGATGCCGATGGCCACTGGCCTCTACGACCCGGCTTACGAGCACGACGCCTGTGGCGTCGGCATGGTGGCCGATCTGCACGGCCGGCCCGACCACGACATCGTCGACCGTGGCCTCACCGTGCTCGAGCGCCTGGCCCACCGCGGCGCCTCCGGGGCCGAGGTCGAGACCGGCGACGGGGCCGGCATCCTGGTCCAGATCCCGCACCGCTTCCTCGTCGCGGCCGCGGCCGACGCCGGGTTCTCGCTGCCCGAGGCCGGCGGCTACGCCGTGGGACTCGCGTTCCTCCCGGGCGATCGCGACGACGCCCTGAAGGCCCGGACCGTCGTGGAGCAGACGGCGGCCGAGGAGGGCCTGACGGTGCTCGGCTGGCGCACGGTGCCGACCGAGCCCGAGGGCCTGGGCAAGACCGCGCTGGGTGCGATGCCACAGATCGAGCAGCTCTTCCTGGCACCCGCCACGGAGGGCATGGACACGATGGCGCTCGAACGGCGGGCCTTCGTGCTGCGCAAGCGCGCCGAGCACGCGGTCGACGGCCTCTACTTCCCCTCGCTCTCGGCCCGCACGATCGTCTACAAGGGCATGCTGACCTCGGAGCAGCTGCGCGAGTTCTTCCCGGACCTGCGCGACCCCCGCTTCGAGTCGGGCCTGGCCCTCGTGCACTCCCGCTTCTCGACGAACACGTTCCCGAGCTGGCCCCTGGCCCACCCCTACCGCTACCTGGCGCACAACGGCGAGATCAACACGCTGGCGGGCAACCGCAACTGGATGCGTGCCCGCGAGGCGCTGCTCGAGACGCCGCTCATCGACGGCGACCTGACCCGCGTCTTCCCCATCTGCACCCCCGGGGCGAGCGACTCCGCCAGCTTCGACGAGGTCCTGGAGCTGCTCCACCTGGGCGGCCGCCCGCTGGCGCACGCCGTCCTGATGATGATCCCCGAGGCGTGGGAGAACCACACCACGATGGACCGCCACCGGCGCGCCTTCTACCGCTACCACGCGTCGCTGATGGAGCCGTGGGACGGCCCGGCGGCGGTCTGCTTCACCGACGGCACCGTCGTCGGCGCGGTGCTCGACCGCAACGGCCTCCGGCCGGCGCGGTACTGGGTCACCGACGACGGCCTGGTCGTCCTGGCCAGCGAGGTCGGCGTCCTCGACATCGCCCCCGAGCGCGTCGTGCGCAAGGGCCGCCTGCAGCCGGGGCGCATGTTCCTCGTCGACACCGGCAAGGGCCGACTCGTCGAGGACGAGGAGATCAAGTCCGAGCTGGCGGCCGAGCACCCGTACGGGGAGTGGCTGGCGGCGGACCAGATCCGGCTCGACGAGCTGCCGGCGCGGACCATGCTCACGCCCCAGCACGGGAGCGTCGTCGCCCAGCAGCGCCTGTTCGGCTACACGACCGAGGAGTCGCGCGTCATCCTGGCGCCCATGGCCCGCACGGGGGCCGAGCCGATCGGCTCCATGGGCTCGGACACGTCGATCGCGGTCCTCTCCGATCGCTCCAGGCTGCTCTACGACTACTTCACCCAGCTGTTCGCCCAGGTGACCAACCCACCGCTCGACGCCATCCGCGAGGAGCTGGTGACCTCGCTGGCGGCCACCATCGGGCCGGAGGCCAACCTGCTCGAGGCCTCCCAGGGCTCGTGCCGCCAGATCCTGCTGCCCCTGCCGGTCATCGACCGCGACGACCTGGCCAAGCTGATGTACGTCAATGAGCACGGCGAGACACCGGGCTTCAAGGCCTTCGCCATCGACGGGCTCTTCGACGTGCGCGAGGCGGGGCTGGCCGGTGCGCCGACCGCCGCGGGCGGCGAGGCGCTCCGGCGGGCGATCGAAGAGGTGCGCCAGCGGGTGTCGGCGGCCATCGCCGACGGGGCGAACATCATCGTCCTCTCCGACCGCAACTCGACGGCCGACTGGGCGCCGATCCCGTCGCTGTTGCTGACGGCCGCAGTCCACCACCACCTCGTGCGCGAGAAGACCCGCACCAAGGTGGGCCTCGTCGTCGAGACCGGTGACGCCCGCGAGGTGCACCACATGGCGCTGCTCATCGGCTACGGCGCGGCGGCCGTGAACCCGTATCTCGCCCTGGACGCGATCGACGACATGATCTCCGAGGGCCTCCTCGAGGGCGTCTCCCCGCGCCAGGCGCGCCGGAACTACATGAAGGCGGCCTGCAAGGGCGTCCTCAAGGTGATGTCCAAGATGGGCAT
>PMPX01000371.1 GCA_003169235.1 Acidimicrobiaceae bacterium
GACAGCCGCAAAGCCGCACCTGACCCGGCGGGGTCGGTCCGTGCCCCGGCATTCCTTCGTGCCGCTCGACCGGTCCTGGAACGCTATGTGTCCTACTTCCGGCCAGAGGTGAGGGGGTTTGAGCGCCTGCCCCAATGCGGACCCTTCCTTGTGGTTGGGAACCATTCCGGTGGCCAGACACCCCCGGATCTACCGGTCTTGCTCACCGCGTGGTGGCGTGAGCGGGGCGAGGACGAACCTGTCTACGCACTCTTCCACTCGTTCTTCCTCGGGCTTCCAGGAGTGGGTCCTGTCATGAAGCGTGCCGGCGCGGTCGAAGCCGGGCCAGCCGAAGCGGAGGCGGTACTTCGGGGCGGAGGGATCCTGATCGACTACCCGGGTGGTGATTCAGAGGTCTTCCGACCCTGGTGGGAGCGAAACCGCATCGAGTTCGGCGGTCGCGTCGGTGTCGTTCGCCTCGCATTGCGAACCGGAGTACCTGTGGTCCCCGCAGTCTCCGTCGGCGCCCACGAGACGCTGATCGTCCTCGGCCGAGGAGAGCGCGTCGCAAAGTGGCTCAGGCTCGACCGCATGTTCCGCATCAAAGTGATGCCCCTGGTGCTGGGACCCCCCTTCGGTGTCGTTCCAGGGGGCATTCCCACGTGGCCTCTTCCGGCCAAGATCACCGTGGAGCTGGGCCCACCAATCGACTGGTCGTCTCGGTACGGGTGTGAGGCGGCGGAGGATGAATCGATCGTTCGCCGTTGCTACCAGGAGCTCACCGAGACGATGCAGACGACGCTCGATCGATTGGCCGCTGAACGCCGCTTTCCGATTCTCGGTTAGTCGGATTCCTCAATCCTCGTTCTGGCTCGTATCGTCGCTTCGGCGACCGCTCGGGCCCAGGGGTAATCCGGTTTTCCGCTGGGTGAACGAACGAAGTCATCGACGACGATGACCTCTCGGGGCACCTTGAAGCCGCTCAGCCTCGCATGGACGTGCTGGCGGATTGCCTCCGCATCGATCTCGTGCCCGGTTCGGGGCAGTACCAGCGCGACCACCCGCTCACCGAAGCGAGCGTCGGGTGCGCCGACAACGATGGCGTCGCGGACGTCGGGGTCGTCTTTCAGCGCGGCCTCCACCTCGTCGGGGAAGACCTTCTCCCCGCCGGTGTTGATGCACAGCGAACCGCGCCCGAGGACGACGATACTCCGGTCGGCGTTCACCGTCGCCAGGTCGCCGGGGAGCGCCCAGCGTTGGCCCCGAGCCTCCACGAAGGTGGCGGCGGACCCAGGTGGGTCGCCTAAATAGCCGATCGGGACATGGCCGCCCCTGGCGAGGTTCCCGATCACCCCAGAGCCTGGTGGGACAGGTTGGAGATCGGCATCGAGCACGTCGGTGCGTTCGTCAACCCGCAGGCGTGGCGGCCCGAACGGGTCCTCGGGAGGCATCTCACCACCGATCTGGCCGGTCTCCGACGACCCGAATCGGTCGGCGACGATCCGCCCGGGGAGGAGCTCGGCCAGCTGTGCCTTGGTGGACGGCGAGAGCACCGCTCCCCCGGATCCCACTGCCATCAGCGACGAGAGGTCGTAGCGATCGGGTTGCGCAGCCAGCACGTCGAGCAGCGGCCGGACCATGGCGTCGCCCACCACGGCGATCGCATTGACCCTCTCCGTCTCCACCAGACGCCAGACCTCAGTGGCGTCGAAGACACCCCCTCCGGTCGTCACGACTGTCCCGCCCCCGAACAGCGTGGAGAATGCCAACCAGTGCCCGGCCGCGTGCATGAACGGAGCTACGGCGAGCGCAGTGATTCCCGGATGAAGGAGTCGCGTGGCAAGCTCGCCAGGGGTGGCGATGTGGTTGCCCAAGGACAGTGGGTCACCGCCACCCATGGCCGCGAAGAAGATGTCCTCCTGGCGCCACATGACGCCCTTNNAATTCGCGGGTGTCGGGCGCCGAGGCGAGGGCACTCTCGTAGTCCTCACCCACGGTCGGGTGAGGACCGACCGGCTCACAGACCTCCAGCACGACCCTGGTCTCGGGCATGGCGTTCAGAGCACCCTTCACCGCTGGGGCGAAGCGGTCATGAAAGATGAGGCCCACCAGCGCGGCGTCCCTGTACAGGTACTCCAACTCGCCCGCCAGGTAGCGGTAGTTGACGTTGATCGGCACCGCACGAATCTTGAAGCACGCCAGCATGCTCTCGATGTATTCGGTGCCGTTGACCAGCTGCAGCCCCACCGTGTCACGGGGTCCGACGCCGGCGCCCTCCAGGTGGTGGGCGAGGCGGTTGGCCCGCCCGTCGAGTTCGGTGTAGGTGAGCCTCCGGGAGCCCGAGACCATCGCCGTCTGACTCCCGATCTGGTCGACCACGCTCTCGAAGAGATCGGCAAGGTTGAACTCCATAGCCCTCCCTGGTCCCGACTTTGGGCCTTCAGGCCCTGCCGTTGATCTGAATGCCAGACGTAGTATCACAGTCGGGTCTGCCCTCTGTCTGGGGGCGAGGCGCCACGGAACGCGAGGAGGCCGGATGGGGGAGGTTGCGCATGGTCCCGCCGGCGAGTGGATTGACCCCCCGAACGGAGTCCTTCCTACGGAGATCTTGTCCGAGAGCGTAGAGCCGGGCATCTCGGTTCCGGGGATAGATCGCATCACCGGGCTCTTCCGAGCTGCTGCCGGATTCTTGAACCGGCGAGCGCTCGCCCGGGCGACCCGCGCCCTGCCCCGGACGCTGCACTACATGGGTTCGGCCTTGCTGAGCGGGGAAGTGAGCGACTCGGTGCCGGCGCCGCACCTGTCGCTCGGCCTTGCGGCCCAGGTGGCGATGGACGAGGCGCTGCTGGCCATGGCCATGACGCCCCGGAGGTTCCCGCTACCCGGGGACTACGCGAGGGTGTCGAGCGAGCTCGCCGAGGCCGAATCCTTGTACACAGGGGAAGGTTGGATCGCGAAGCCCGACTCCTATCACCGCACCCCGCCGCAGCTCTTCGAATCCGACGTGACGACGAGCCGGGGATGGGCCATGGGGCTGGGCTACGACCGGTGGGACTGGGACAGCGGGTTCACCCCCCATCGTGGCGAGCCGGGCGCCGACCGGTGGATGGCGTTCGAACCGAACCGGACCGCCTCGGCCGTCATCGTGCGCCACCCAGACGGCCTCCGCCCCTGGGTGATCGCTGTGCACGGCTTCTGCATGGGTTTCCCGTTCATGGACTTTCAGGGGCTCCAGATGAACCGGCTCCACCACGAGCTGGGGATGAACGTGGCCCTCCCGGCGCTGCCGCTCCATGGGCCGCGCCGGGTCACCTTGGTGAGTGGGGAGCCGTTCCTCTCCTTCGAGCTGATGAACGCGGTGCACGGCATGACGCAGGCCGTGTGGGACATCCGGCGCCTCATCACCCTGATCCGTCAGCAAGGAGCCACATCGATCAGCCTGTACGGCGTCTCACTGGGCGCGTACACCGTGTCGCTCCTCGCCGGTCTGGCGCAAGGCATCGACGGCGTGGTGGCGGGCATCCCGGTATCGGATTTCCCAGGCCTGTTCCACCGGCACAGCCCCCACGACATCCGTGCCCGATCGATCGAGCACAAGATCATGGGCGGCCCGGCCGAGAACGTCTACCGAGTGGTGTCGCCTCTGTCCTTTGCGGCCAAGGTGCCCAAGCGCGGCCGGTTCATCTTCGCCGGCTACGGCGACCGGCTGGCCTTTCCGGATCAGGCCCAACGCCTCTGGGAGCACTGGGATCAGCCCCGCATCTCGTGGTATTCGGGGGGGCACGTAGGCTATTTGTGGTCCAAACAGGTGGCCGACTTTCTCGTCAGCTCGCTGCGTCAGGTCTCGACCAGCCGATCCCCAAGTTCCGAGGGCTGACTCATGGAGACGATGACCGGGCTGGACGCGAAGTTCCTCTATTCGGAGACACCGACGGCCCACATGCACACGGTGAAGGTCGTCGTGGCCGACGTTTCTGCCTTGAAGGGCGAGTTCTCCTACGACGCCCTGACCGAGATCCTCGCGGACCAACTTTGCAGGCTCCCGCCGTTCCGCCGCCGGGTCGTGCCGGTCCCGTGGGGACTGGGTCATCCCGTGTGGGTGGAGGACCCTGAGTTCGACCTGAAGCATCACATCAGCCGTCGGGTGCTCGCCGGCACGGCGGGCGATCGCGAGCTCGCCGCCGTGGTGGCTGATTTCGCGGGCATCCGACTAGCGCGCGATCGGCCGTTGTGGGAGTTGTTGGTCGTGGAGGGGCTCGATGGCGGCCGCATCGCGGTTGTGGCGAAGATCCACCACGCGGTGGCCGACGGGTCCGCCGCCGTGGCCCTGCTCCAGAACGTGGTGCAGGGCGCCGGCGTCCAGCCGTCAGGGGAACCCGATGCGGACTCGTGGTGTCCAGAGCCGCTCCCGACGCGTCGCGAACTACTGAGGATGGCGGCACACGACCATGTCCTCCGGTGGAAAGGCCTGCCGCGGTTTGTGGTGCAATCGGCGCGACAGGGACGAGCGTCGGAAGCGAGGCGTCGCAGCTTCGCGGTCAAGCCTCCTCTTCCTCTTCACCACATACCCAAGACGTCGTTCAACGTGTCGCTCACATCCGAGCGCACTTTTGCAATGACCAAGCTCCCACTCGAAGATCTCAAGTCCATCCGGCGCACCGCGGGCACCACTCTCAACGATGTCTACCTCTGCGTATGCGCAGGGGCACTGCGGCGCTACCTGTTGGACGCCGGTGAACTACCTGCACGCCCCTTGGTCGCCAGTGTCCCGGTCTCGACCGACCCGAATGTGGCCCGCATGTCGGGCAACCGAGTCGACAACCTCTATGTGAGCATCGGGACCGACATCGCCGACCCTGTCCTGCGCCTCGAACATATCCGGAGCATGACGGCAGCTTCCAAGGAGGTTCGCAGCGTGCTGGGTCACGATCTCTTTGAGCAGCGCGCCGATTTTGTTCCGCCGCAGATCTACCATTCGGCCGTGCGACTCTGGACCCGGTCCCACATTGCGGACCGGGTCCACCCACCCCTCAACGTTGTGCTGTCCAACGTCGCTGGACCGCGGGAGCGGATCTTCTTTGGTCCCATCGAGCTCGAGGCTCTCTACTCGGTGGGTCCCATCCTCGAAGGAATCGGACTGAACATCACCGCCTGGAGCTACGAACATGCGCTGGGTGTCTCCCTGCTTGGTTCTCCTGTCAGCGTTCCCGACCCCTGGCTGATCGTCGACGCACTCCATGTTGCACTCGAAGAGCTCGGGGATGCGATCGGCACTGAAGCGCTGGCAGACCACTGATGAGGGAAGAGATCGTGTCTTTGTGTCGTCCCTTCGTGGGAAGCTATCGGACTGCTCCGAAGGCACTCCAGTGACGATCATCGCGGGGTGGTTCCTGACGACACTGACGCCGTTCCACTCGTCGACAGAGCAAGTCGATGAGGTCCACTTTCTTCCACCGCTATCCCGTGCATATCTCACAGAAGCATTCGCCATGCCCGACGTAAATGGGTTCATCACGACACGGCTTCGGCTACCAGGCGCCCAGTGTCTGCGAATGGAAGTCGAAGGCCGCCAGGAGGTCGCTCAGGCGGCCGAAAGCCGCCTCGATGTTGCCTGATGGATGGATGAGGGCTCGCTGGGCGGTTGCGGCGACCGCAGCGCAGGTGCTCAGCATGAGGGCAACGTGACCATCCAACTCCGGATCAGGACAAGGATGTCCCACCATCCACCCCATCGCCTCACTCGTGGCCGTGTCGAGCTCATCAGCCGCCGCCAACATGGTGACGCGGCTCATTCTCATCGACGCCGAGAACCGGGTCTCCGCGGTTGTAACCCGTCGCAAGATCGCCGCCGCATGGATGAGCCAGTGCTCTACGGGTGGTTCGGTGTCCATGGTGATCGGCGTGCACGTCGGACCGGAATCCCGCTCTGGGTTTACACGACGCTCCGG
>PMPX01000322.1 GCA_003169235.1 Acidimicrobiaceae bacterium
GCCGGCATCATCTCGGTCGACGACCTGCTGGTCTCGCTCGTGGTCGAGTTCGGGGCCGTCATGTCCCCGGTCGCCCAGGAGCTGGTCCACCCGGGCTGACGCCTCACTGCTGCGGCTAACTGCTGCGGCGCTCCCGGCGCTCCTCGGCCGCCCCGGCGACCGGGAGGGGGACGACGTTGGTCGGCGCGACGGCGGCAGGCGCCCCCTCGTCCCCGCTGGGCGCCATCACCAGCCCCTCGGTGCCGCTCCGCCGCTGGCGGGCGCCGAGGACGAAGAGCGGGATGCTGGCCACCAGGGTTGCCACGCCGCCGATGGCCAGCGCCAGGCGCGGGTTGGTGGCGTCGCTGACGTAGCCCAGGAAGAGCGCCCCGATCGGCGTGCTGCCGAGGAAGGCGATGGCGTTGAGCGACATGACCCGGCCCCTCATGGACGGATCGGCCCGCAGCTGCAGGGTGGCGTTGTTGGTCGCCACGAACGAGATGCTGGCCGCGCCCATCGGGATGAGGAGGGCGATCGCCCAGGTCTCGGTCGGCGACAGCGCGACCGCCAGGATCGCGCCGCCGAAGACCACGCCGATGAAAGCCAGCAGCCGGGTGGAGGGCCGGCTCCGGAACGCGGTGCCCAGGCCGCCGGCCACGGCCCCCGCACCCATGGCCACCAGGAACCAGCTGTAGAGGCCGGCCCCGCCGTGGAAGGTGAACTTCGCCAGCAGCGGCAGGGTCACGGTGAAGTTGAACGCGAAGACGCCGACGATCGCCATGGAGATCAACGGCACCTTCAGGTCGGGCGTGGACCAGACGTAGCGAAACCCCTCGCGCACCTGGCCCCTGGCCCGCACCACGCCGGGGCGCCGGTACAGCTCCGACGCGCGCATCATGGAGAGCGCCACGATCACCGCGGCGAACGAGGCCGCGTTGAGGAAGAAGCAGGCGGCCACGCCCACGGTGATGATCAGCACGCCACCGATGGCCGGCCCGATCACCCGGGCCGAGTTCATCAGCACGCTGTTCAGGCTCACCGCGTTGGGCAGGAGCTCCATCCCGACCATCTCGGAGACGAAGGTCTGCCGGGCCGGGTTGTCGAACAGGTTGACGAACCCGAGGCCCGCCGAGAGCGCGTACACCTGCCACAGGGTCTCCGAGTGCGTCACCACCAGCAGGCCCAGGATCAGGGCCAGGATCCCGGCGGTGCCCTGCGTCACGTAGAGCACCTTGCGCTTGTCGAGCCGGTCCGCCAGCAGGCCACCGAACGGGCCGAGCAGCAGCATGGGGAGGAACTGCAGGCTGGTGGCGATGGCCACGTCCAGCCCGGTGCCGTGCAACGGGAAGAGGATGAGATAGGCCTGCGAGACCGTCTGCATCCAGGTACCGGACACGGAGATGACCTGGCCGGTGAAGTAGAGCCGGTAGTTGCGCACCGAGATGGCGCGGAACGTGCGGCGCCCGGCCTCTCTCATCCGGCGCCTCACGGCTCCTCCAGGAGGTGCTCGAGCAGCGCCACGAGCTCGGCGGCCTGGCGCTGCTCGTCGGGTCCGAGCTCGCCCAGACGGCGCACCAGGAAGGCGTTCTTGCGGGTCCGCATGCGCTCGAGCGTCCGCTCGCCCAGGGGCGTCGAACGCACCCGCGCGCTCCGGCGGTCGTTGACATCGGCCACGCGGGTCACCATGCCCGCCTCGGCCAGGCTGGCGACGATCCTGGTCATGGTGGGCGGCTGCACCTGCTCCATCGCCGCCAGCTCGCCCAGGGTCGGGCCGCCGTGGCGGTGCACCGAGCCGAGCGCCGAGGCCTGCGCCGGCGACAGCCCCCCGAGGGACTCCTGGCGCAGGCGACGTTGCAGCCGGTTGACCGCCATGCGCAGGCGGCCCGCCACCTCTTCGTCGGTCGACTGGACGGGCGGCACGGGCATGCGTCCATTATAGTTAGTTGAGCTAACTAATCAATCGCCCCCGGTCCGTCGAACGGCCGTGGGCGCCGGCCCGGCCCGGGCTGCCTGGTCTCGGGGGGTGGCCGCTGCTCAGAGGCTGGGGACGTAGCCGCCCGAGCCCAGCGAGGCGCTCTCGTCGAGGCTCAACGAGTCGTCGAGGCCGCCGATGACCTCGGTGACCCAGGGCAGGCGGTCGCGCAGGATGCGCTCGACCCCGCCCGAGAGCGTGGCGGAGCTGACCGCGCAGGAGCTGCAGGCACCCTGGAGCTGGACCTCGACCACACCGGTCTCGACGTCGGCCCGCACGAGCACGAGGTCCCCGCCGTCGGCCTGCACGGCCGGCCGCATCAGGTCCATGATCCCCTGCAACTTCTCGAGGCGCTCGGCCCGGTCGGCGTCGCTCAGCTGGGAGGGGGCGTCGGTCACTCCCCCATTCTGCCGTGCGCGACGCCGCGCGTGACCACCAGGTGAACCGCAGCCGGCCGAATCGGCACGGGGGTTAGGATCCGGACGCCAGTGCAGGGCGAACCGGTCACGACCGGCAGAACGGAGAAGGGCGATCCATGAGCGGCAAGGTTCTGGGCGTGTTCAGGGCGGCCACCGACACGAGAGACGTGCCGGCGGGGACGGTCATCTTCGAGGCGGGCTCCACCGGCGAGGAGATGTTCGGCGTCGTGGAGGGCAAGGTCGAGCTCCGATTGGGCGACGGGCGGGCGATCGCCATCGGCCCCGACGACACGTTCGGCGAGATGGCCCTGGTGGACGCGTCCGCCCGGAGCGCGACGGCGGTCGCGGTCGAGGACTCCAAGCTGGCCGTCATCGACAAGCGCCGGTTCCTCTTCCTCGTGCACGAGACACCGACGTTCGCCCTACAGGTCATGTCGAGCCTGGCCGAGCGCCTGCGCGCCGTGCAGGGCGGCGGTTCCTGAGCGACACCCGGGCGCGCCCTGCGCCAAGGCCGGATCAGTCCAGGCCGACCGGCTCCGGCCGCCCCCCCTGCACCACGGGGTTCGACAACTCGCCGATCCCCTCGATCGCGATCCGCACCGTGTCCCCGCCGGACAGGAACCGCGGCGGGTCGAGCCCGGCCCCGACGCCGGCGGGCGTCCCGGTGGCGATGACCGTGCCCGGCTCGAGCGGGAACGCCGTCGTCAGGTACGCAATCATGGCGGCGCAGCCGAAGATCATGTCGGCCGTCGTCGAGTCCTGGCGCAGCTCGTCGTTGACCCAGGTGCGGATGGTCAGGGCGCCGGGGTCTCCGAGCTCGTCGCCCGTCACCAGCTCGGGGCCGCAGGGGGCGTGCGTGTCGAACGACTTGCCCACGGTGAAGGTGGGCGTGCGCCACTGCCAGTCGCGGGCGCTGACGTCGTTGACGATCGTGTAGCCCGCCACCACCTCGTGCGCCCGGTCGGCCGGCACGTGCTGGCACCGGCGGCCGATCACCATGGCGAGCTCGCCCTCGTAGTCGACCATGTCCGACACCGCGGGCAGCACGATGTCGTCGCCGGGCCCGGCGATGGACGTGCGCTGCTTGTTGAACCAGTACTGCCACTCGGGTGGCTCGCGGCCCATCTCGGCCACGTGGGCCCGGTAGTTCATGCCGATGGCGAGAATGGCGGGCGGGTCGGGCACCGGCGCGTGGCGCCGCACCCCGGCCAGCGCGTGGCGGGCCGCTCCCCCGGCAACGGCGGCGCCGGCCGCCTCCAGCCCGTCGGGACCNNCAGGGAGAAGCTGACGAGCCGCACCGCTCTACGCCGGCCGGCTCAGCGCAGCTGTGCCTTGTAGGCGTCCCAGTTCTTGGTGGCGTGGCGAGCCGAGAACGAACCGACGATCTCCACCGCGCCGAAGACGATGGCGAGGATCCCGATGAGGACGACCAGTGCCGTCAGCGGCGCACCGGGGTGGCGGATGCACAGGAAGCCGATGGCCACGGCGACGAGGCCCCGGACGAGGTACAGCCACCAGTAGGGCAGGTGGTGGTGCCGGACCGACTCGATGATGTCGAAGATGCCGAGCACCAGGAAGGCCCACCCGATGATCACGGCGGAGATGAAGATCGTGATGTGGGGCCACACGAAGCCGACGACGCCCGCACCGATCCAGATCAACCCGAAGACGAGGTGCAGCCATCGCTGCCGCGCCACGCTGATCGACCCGAAGATCTCGAAGACGCCGACGGCGATGAAGAAGCCACTGGCCAGGTAGACGATGGCGTACACGCTGGCGTGCCGGTAGCTGATGACGAAGAAGCCGAAGATGATCGAGAGGATGCCGAAGGCCAGGTACCAGCCCCACATCTTCTCGAGAGCCACGCTGACGGCGTCGCCCACGGCGATGTCGTCGTCGCTGAGTACATAGGTCATGAGGCCCCCCTTGGCGAGTAGGAGTTGCACTGCGTGTCGGCGCAGCGTACCGCCGCCGCCGGCGCGATCAGGGGATGCAGGAGCGCAGCGCCTCGAGGGCCCGTCCGCCCCACGTGGCGCCCGCTTCGGCCCAGCGCGCGGGGTCCTCGAGGACGTCGTCGGCCTCGGCCCACAGCTCGTCCTCGACCGGCTGGAGCACCGCGCGCACGGCCGGCAGCGCCGCGGGGTCGTCCTCGACCAGCTGGCGCACGGCGTCGGCGGCGTGCCAGAAGTCCTGGCTCGAGAGCTCCAGGGGGATGCACGGTGGGGGCCCGGTGGCCGTGCTCGGGAAGGCCGGCACGTAGATGCTGGCGCAGGGACTCCCCGGCGCCACGTAGGTGCGCAGCGGCGCGCCGTCGGCCAGGCCGAGCGGGAGCTCGGCGATCATGGACGCCGCGGTCACGCACAGGCCGCGCACGTGCATGCAGACGCTGACGCCGCCGAAGTCCTCGCCGATCGCCGCCGGCGGCGGGCGGACCACGCCGTCGCCGGCGGGGGCGCCCCAGGGGCCGGACCCGTGGTCGCGCAGGTGGGCTGCGGTGGCGGCCGTCGTGAGCCCGCCGGGAGGGGTCGACCGGAGGAAGCGGCGGCTGGCCGCCAGGCGGACGTCGGCGAAGGCCGTGTCCTCCCGCGGGTCGCGGAACCGCCCGAAGTCCTCCCCGGGCGCCAGGGCACCCGAGGCGCCGGTCCACTCGGTGCCGAGGCTGATGCGGTTCGAGATGGCGGTCCCGGCGGGGAACGGGGCGACGGCGTAGTCGGACCCCGCGGTCTCGAGGACGAAGGCCTGGGCCGGGTCGGCGACCAGGAACGACGAGTCGTACGCGTCCTGGTGCGCGGCGTCCGCGATGCCGCCCTGGCCGTACGTCTCGAGGAGCCCGGTCATGACGTCGACGGCCTCGGCGGCGCTGCGGGCACGCTCGAGGCCCAGGCGGACGAGATCCATGCCGATCAGCGCCGGCTTCGCCGCCCCGGCGTCGTGCGTCGTGCTCACCCGCTCGTTCCCGATGGCGACGCCGTGCTCGTTGACCCCGTGCTCGGCCCCCCAGATCCAGGTGGGGCAGGACAGGAACGTGGCGTGGGCGCCGGTGTCGCCGATGGACAGGTACTGGGTGCGCAGCGTGCAGCCGGCCGAGGCCCGCCGGCCGAACGGCCAGGCGATCTGCACCTCGCCGGGCGGGCGGTCCGAGTTCTTGGCGAACACCATGCCGGCGGCACCCGGGGCGCACAGCGTGTCGCACATGCCCGCAGTGTAGGGACCGTGGCTAACGTGAACGACGTGGAACCACGCGCCGTCCTTGCCCTCGACGAGATCGACCTGTCCGACATGGAGTTCTGGGCCCGGCCCTGGGACGAACGCGAAGGCGCGTTCCAGACGCTGCGCCGCGAGCGGCCCATGCCCTTCTACAAGGAGCCCGAGATCCCCGAGGCCCTGGCGTACGTGATCCCGAAGGGCCCCGGCTACTACGCGCTGACCCGTCACGCCCACATCTCCGAGGCGAGCCGGCACCCCGAGATCTTCCAGTCCGGCCAGGGCGCCACCTCCATGATGGACATGCCGGCGGAGATGCTCGACTTCTTCGGATCGATGATCAACATGGACAACCCGCGCCACGCCCGGCTCCGCCGCATCGTGTCCGCCGCGTTCAACCCGCGCATGATCAAGTCGATAGAGGACCGCATCGACTTCGTCGCCAACGACGTCATCGACCGGGTGGCCCCGCTCGGCGGGTGCGACTTCGTCACCGAGGTCGCCGCCCGCCTGCCGCTCGAGATCATCTGCGACATGATGGGGGTGGCGGCGGCGGACTACGACACCGTGTTCCACGCCTCCAACGTCATCCTCTCCAACGGTGACCCCGAGTACGTGGAGGAGGGCGCCGACACGCTGGTGGCCTTCATGACCGCGGCGCAGCAGCTGAACCTGCTCATGACCGACCTCGCCGCCTTCCGGCGCGAGCACCCGACCGAGGACGTGACCTCCGCCCTGGTCAACACGAACGTCGACGGCGAGGCGCTCAGCGACACCGAGCTGGCCTCGTTCTTCATCCTGCTCGTGGTCGCCGGCAACGAGACCACCCGCAACGCCATCAGCCACGGCCTGTTGGCGCTGACGCAGCACCCCGACCAGCGTGCGCTCTGGCAGGCCGACCCGGCCGGCATCGCCGCCACCGGCGTGGACGAGATCGTGCGCTGGGGCTCGCCGGTGATCTGGATGCGCCGGACCGTGGCGGCGGACACGGTGCTGGGCGAGGTCGAGCTCCACGAGGGCGACAAGGTCATCATGTTCTACAACTCGGCCAATCGAGACGAGGACGTGTTCGAGGACCC
>PMPX01000185.1 GCA_003169235.1 Acidimicrobiaceae bacterium
CCGAGTGGGATCGGTGAGGACTCATGTTCCCAGGCAGGCGGCTCTGCTTGAGCAGAGCGCTGCAGAGGCAAAGGGCCCTCAAGGCTCATTGAGATCCACTCCTTCCGGTGTCGTCGTCCGGAGAACAATTGAACGAGGCGCTCGATCCCCGTACGGGTACGTGGGACGGGCGCCTCTCGTCGTTACCCCTCATGGGCGCGGCGGGGTCGGGAGCGCCTGTCGGAAGCTTCTCACGAACCAGTCGCGAGCCAACTCGGCGACTGACTCCAGCGCCCCCGGTTCCTCGAAGAGGTGGGTCGCTCCCGGGACGATGGTCAGGTGGTTGACGCACCGCAACGCCGCCTGTGCCTCCCGGTTGAGTTCGAGCACCACCTCGTCACATCCGCCAACGATCAGGAGCGTCGGTGCGGTGACCGCGGGCAGCAGTGGACCGGCGAGGTCGGGGCGCCCGCCGCGGGAGACGACGGCGGTCACGTCGCAGTCGGGTTGGGCGGCCGCCCAGAGCGCGGCCGCTGCGCCGGTACTGGCCCCGAAGAAGCCGATCGCTCCGTGAACCTGAGGTTGTCGCCTGGCCCATCGGGTTGCATCACCCAGCCGGTCGGCCAGCATCCGGACGTCGAAGACGTGGGAGCGATCCAACTCCTCCTCCACCGTCAGCAGGTCGATCAGCAGCGTGGCCAGACCGCCCTGGTTCAGGACGTTCGCCACGTAGCGGTTACGCGGGCTGTGGCGACTGCTGCCGCTCCCGTGCGCAAAGATCACCGTGCCGATCGCTCGGGCGGGCACCGTGAGACGACCGGTCAGCGTCACGTCCCCCGCGGGGATGCCGACCTCCTCGTCGCGGCCGAGCGCATCGTCGTCGGGAGGATCCGGCGCGGCTTGGTGGAGGTCGCGTCCGGCCGCGAGACGCAACCGTTCGACGACCTGCTCGTCCGTGGTCTGCGAGAAATCGCGGTACCACTCGCCCACGGCGTAGAAGGGCTCGGGGACGTCGACACACAGCATCTCGTCGCAGACGTCCCGGAGACCGAGAACCGCGAGGCGCGAGGCGACCGGCACCGCCAGGACGACCCGTGCCGCCCCGTGCGCACGCGCCACCTGGCAGGCGGCGCGTGCCGTCGATCCCGTGGCGATCCCATCGTCGACGATGACGGCGCATCGACCGCTCAGTTCGAGCCGCGGCCGGTCACCCCGGTACTCCCGGGCGCGCCGCTCCAGCTCGACCCGCTCCCTTCGTTCGACCGCCTCGATGTCGTCCATGTCGAGGGCGGAGGAGCGCAGCACCTCCTCGTTGACGACGCGCACTCCCTCCTCGCCGATGGCCCCCATCGCGAGCTCGGGCTGGAAGGGCACCCCGAGCTTCCGCACGACGATGACGTCGAGCGGGGCGCCGAGAGCCTGAGCCACCTCGAAGGCGACGGGCACGCCGCCGCGAGGGAGCCCGAGCACCACGACATCGCCGTCCCCGAGGTCGGCACGCTGCACCACCTCGGCCAAATGGCGACCTGCGTCCACCCGATCGCGGAACCTCATGACGACCTCCTCGGCCTCATCTGCAGTGTCTCCCGTACCCACCGCACGGGCTAGAGCCGATGGTCCCTGGGCGTGTCTCCCCCTCCTAACGGACGACCGCGAGCCCCTCCGCCACGAGACCGGTCACGACCTGGGCCGCCCGTTCCACCGCGGCCGACACGGACGGGCTCAAACCCACGCCCTCGCCGAAGTCGTCACCCCCGATGCCCACGAGGACCACGCGTGCGGGCATGGAGCCCAGGGCGAGCGCGAGGCGGAGGGCCTCCGACACTCCGAGACCGTGACTGCTCGCCGTCGCGGCCGTCCGGGTGGGCGCGCCCTGCGGGTCCCGCAGGTCCACCTCGACCACGCGCACCTCCCCCGGGACCACGTCGCCGCCGACGGCGTCGACCACGACGGCCAATCCGGCGCCGTCCCATGCCCCGAGCAGGTCGAGTGGGGAGGCCAGCGCGCCGAGCACCAGGGCATCCCCCAGCTCGCCGCGCAGCTGTTCCAAGACGGCGGGACCGGCACCGTCGTCCCGCCGGAGCGGGTTGCCGACGGCCGCGATGACGACATGGGGTGGACCCGCCCCGGTCACTGCCGCGTGATGGTGAGGTCGAGGAAGTGCGTGGCGCACGAGATGCACGGGTCGTGGTTGCGGACCGCCTGCTCGCTCCTCCAGGTGAGCTCGTCGTCGCTGAGGTCGAGTGACGCCTGGACGGTCCGGCGGATGTCGGACTCAATCGTGATCTGGTTCTGGGACGTGGGCGGCACGATCTGCGCGGCGGAGATCACTCCCCCCTCGTCGATCCGGTAACGGTGGAAGAGCAGTCCCCGCGGCGCCTCGGTCGCCCCGGTACCCTCACCACCCCCCGAGGGCACGGGGGCGGTCGGCGGATCGGGCGGCTCATACCGTTCCACCAGGGTCAGTGCCTCGTGGCAGGCGAAGACGATCTCCACGGCCCGCACGATGATGCTCTGGAAGGGGTTCGTGCACGCGGGTCCGAGCCCCGCCTCGCTCGCCGCACGGGCGGCCACGTCGGGAAGCTCCGCCGAGTTGAGCGCGTAGCGGGCCAGCGGACCGGTCAGGTACTCCAGCCGGTTCTCCAGGCGGGCGTGGAGTGCGGTCGATCGGGCCACGTGCTCCTCGACGACGAGATCGGCAAAGCCGCCCGGCGTGGTGTCCAAGCCGTCGGACGATGCGACCCGACCCGACTCGAGCGGGTAACGGCCCGCGTCGCGCAGGGCGACGAAGCGGTAGTCGCCCTGCACGTCGGGGAAGTCGAACCCGGCGACCCATGCCACCGTGGCCAGTGCGAGGTCGAGGGTGTCGGTGAGCGGGCCGGCGAGGGCGGCCACATCCGCCCTGCTGGGAGCGCGGTAGAACCCGCCGACCTTCACGTTCACGGGATGGATGGCCCGGCCACCGACCGCCTCCATGATGCGGTTGCCCATCTTCTTCAGCGCCAGCCCCCGCTCGAAGGCGGGACGGTGCTGCTGCGCCATCTCCACCGCGTCCTGGCATCCGAGGAAGTCGGGGGCGTGGAGCATGTGGACGTGCAGGGAGTGGCTCTGGAGCCACTCTCCGCAGTAGAGGAGCCGGCGGAGGTCCGCGATGCCGCGATCGACGCGCATGCCCAGTGCGTCCTCCACCGCCGCGCACGCGCTCATCTGGTACGCCACCGGGCAGATGCCGCAGATCCGAGCGGTGAGGTCCGGCGCCTCCGTGGCGCGCCGACCGCGCAGGAAGGCCTCGAAGAAGCGGGGCGGCTCGAAGATCTGCAGCTCGACGTCCTCCACCCGGCCGTCGCGCACCTCGACACGGAGCGATCCCTCGCCCTCGACGCGTGCGAGTCCCTGGACCGAGACCGTGCGTCGACGCTCGTCGGCGGGTGTCATTCGCCCTCCCCGGTCGTGGCGCGGGCGCGCAGCGTGACGGACTGGCGGGCGAACACCTCGTTGCCCGAGTAGAAGGTGGAGAAGAGCCGCGACGCGTCCACGGGGGCCATGCCCTGGCTCAGCAGCTCCCGGGCCAGCGCACTCGTGTTCGCCCCGCCGACCGGCCCGAAGCAGCCGTAGCAGCCGCGGCCCACGGAGGGGCACAGCGCGCCGCATCCCGCCCGGGTGACCGGGCCCAGGCAGGGCGTCCCGTGCGCGACCAGCACACACACCGCACCACGGCCCTTGCACTGCTGGCAGACCGTGTGGTCGGGGATGACCGGCCGCCGCCCCACGAGCGAGGCGGTGATGACCTCGAGCAGCTGGCGGCGGTCGATCGGGCACCCGTTCAGCTCGAAGTCGACCGGCACGTGGGCGGAGATCGGCGTCGAGGTCGACAGCGACGACACGTATTCGGGGTGGGCGTACACGGCGCTCACGAATTCGCCCTCCTCGGCCAGGTTGCGCAACGCCTGCACGCCCCCCGAGGTCGCACAGGCGCCAATGGTGATCAGCCGGCGCGACGCAGCGCGGATGGCCAGGATCCGCTCGGCGTCCTCGGCGGTCGTGATGGAGCCCTCGACGAGCGAGAGGTCGTAGGGACCGTCGATATGGGCCCGAGTCATCTCGGTGAAGTGGGCGATGCGCACCGCACCGGCGAGCGCCAACAGCTCGTCTTCGCAGTCGAGCAGGCTCAACTGGCAGCCGTCACAGGAGGCGAACTTCCAGACGGCCAGGGTGGGGGTGTCCGGGGTCACCGGTAGCGCTCCATGAACAGCTCGTCGGCCAGCCCGCCGTAGCGCACGACCGGTCCGTCCCGGCAGACCAGCAGGGGCCCGAGCTGACAGTGGCCGCACAGGCCGACACCGCATTGCATGTTGCGCTCCAAGGACACACGCACGCGCCCGGCATCGACCCCCCGGTCGACCAGGGCTCGGCCACCGAAGCGCATCATGATCTCGGGGCCGCACAGCAGGGCCAGGGCACCGGCCGCCTCGAAGGGCGCACCCGGGAGCAACGCGGTGACGACACCCACCACCCCCGTCCATCCCGGCGCACCGACGTCGACCGAGACGCCCACATGGACACCGGCCCGCTCCCAGGCCCGGAGGTCCTCGTCGAAGAGGATCTGGTCCGGTGACCGGGCGCCGGCCAGGACGAAGACACGCCCGCGCCCGGCCTGCTGGCGCGCCACCAGGTCCCGCACGGCGCCCCGCAGCGGCGCCAGACCGATGCCACCCGCCATGACCACCACGTCCACACCGTCCTCGACCTCGTCGACGCCCCAGGAGGTGCCGAAGGGACCGCGGATGCCCACGAACGACCCCACCGGCGCCGCACAGAGCGCGGCGGTGACCGCACCCACCCGACGAATGGAGTGCTCGACCGGTCCCGGGGCCCCCGGGGCGCTGGACATCGACACCGCGACCTCTCCCCTGCCGAACGACGTCACCATGTTGAATTGCCCGTGCCGGAAGGTGGGTGCGGATCCCTCCGTCGGCTCGATCGCGAGCGTGACCACGTCGGCGGCCTCCTCCCGACGCTCCACCACGACGTACGGCGTGGGGACGAGCGCTCCAGCGGCCCCGGCTGGGGCGACGGCCTCAGCCAGCATCGGTCGTCCCATACAGGTCGAGGAGCCTGATGCGGGTGGCCTGGAGACGCTCGAGCATCACGGCCGCCAGGCGGTCCAGGAAGAGGAACCCGAGCACGGGGTTCTCCGCCAGCGCGACCCTGAGCGGCGCGGTGTCGATGGCGACCGCCTCCACCTCGTCGATGGCGCGGGCGTCGAATTGGTAGCGGAAGGGCGGCGCGGCCCAGGACAAGCCGACCACGCGTCCCTCACCGATGGTCTCGACGACGATCGGCCCCCGGCTCGGCGCGTGGACCTCGATCGCCACGTGCCCCGCCGTCACGAGATAGGCGACGTCCGCCGGGCTCCCCTCACGGAACAGCAGCACGCCGGGTCGGAAGGTCACGACCTCCGCCCGCTCGGCGACGAGCTCGACGGCCTCGGGAGGGAAGCCTGCCAGGAAGGGGTGGCCCGACAGCAGGCTGCGCACCGCCTCGTTCACGCGACGTCCACCTCCGCCACCGCCCCGTCGCTCGCCCGGATGGCCGCTGCCTCCTCGGTGATGTCGATGCCGACCGGGCACCAGGCGATGCAACGCCCGCAACCGACGCAACCGGATGTGTCGAACTGGTCCCACCACGTCGACAGCTTGTGGGTGAGCCATTGGCGATAGCGCGACGAGGTTGTGGGCCGGATCGCCCCGCCGTGAAGGTAGGAGTGGTCGATGTCGAAGCACGACGCCCACGACCGCCGGCGCTCGATCGTGCCATCGACCTCGCTCACGTCCTTGACGTCGGCGCAGAAGCAGGTCGGACAGACCAGGGTGCAGTTCCCGCAGGAGAGGCAGCGCTCGGCCACCTCGTCCCATCTCGGATGCTCGAGGTTCCTGGCCAGCAGCGCGGCCAGCCCGTCCGTCCGCAGCGAGCGTCCCATACCGGCACGCGCGCCCTCGACCACCTCCTCACGCGCGCCCCGGTCCGACTCGGTCGCCGGGGTCCAACCGACGCCCTCCAGAAGTGCAGCCCCCGTCTCGGATCCCACCTTCACGTAGAAGCGGTGGGTCCCGGCGAGCAACTCGGTCAGGGCCAGGTCGTATCCCGGCCCCGCGTCGGGACCGGTGCCCATGGAGGTGCAGAAGCAGGTCGACGACGGCCTCCCACATTCCACGGCGACGATCAGGGACCCGGTGCGCCGGGCCGTGTAGCGGTCGTCGGGGACGTCACCGCCGGCCAGGACCCGGTCGAGCACGTCCAGCGCCGCCAACTCGCACGGACGGGCACCCACGATGGCCAGTGGCCGCTCGGGTGGAGGCGGCAGCTGCACGGTGACGGCGCCGGCGGACACGGTGGCGCGCCACACCGTCTCCTCCGGTTTGAAGAATTCGGACTTCCACGAGGCCGGTCCGACCGCCCAGCCGAAGAGCTCGGCGTCGCCCTCCTGTTCGATCCGATAGCGGCCGGGGGCCTGGATGTCGTGCCAGCCCGCCGGCAGGTCGTCGGCTCCGCCCAGCTCGCCGTGGACGATGGCGCCATCGCGGGCCACGGGCCCGACCGTCCGGTAGCCGCGCTCGCCGAGCAGCACGATCAGGCGGTCGAGTCCCCCGACGTCGATGACCGCATCGTCTCCGGCGTGCACTGAGCCCAACCTACGCCGCGCGTGGGCCGCGGCGCGCACGGCGCCGGACGACCATGCCGCCCTCTGGGCCCCTGCTCAGCGCTCCACCGCGGCGCCGACGACGGTGGCCAGGTCGACGAGGCGGCTCGAGTAGCCCGTCTCGTTGTCGTACCAGCCCAGCACCTTGACCATGTTGCCGCTGGCCATGGTCAGCTTGGAGTCGAAGATGCAGGAGGCCGCAGAGCCGACGATGTCGGTCGACACGAGGTCGTCCTCGGAGTACTCGAGCAGGCCCGCCAGACGCCCGATCTCGGCCGCCGACCGGTAGGCGTCGCAGATCTCCTCGACCGTCGGCGTCGCCCGCACGGTGGCCACCAGGTCGGTGATCGACCCGTCGGGCACAGGGACCCGCAGCGACAGGCCGTCCAGCCGCCCCGCCACGTCAGGGAGGACGAGACCCGTCGCCCGGGCGGCACCCGTCGTCGTGGGCACGATGTTGATCGCCGCGCCCCGCGAGCGCCGGGGGTCCTTGTGCAGTGCGTCGACGAGGTGCTGGTCGTCCGTGTAGGCGTGCACCGTCGTCATGAACCCCTGCTCCATGCCGAAGGCGTCGTCGAGAACCTTGGCCAGAACGGCCAGGCAGTTCGTCGTGCAGGAGGCGTTGGAGACCACGAAGTCGTGGCCCGGGTCGAACGAGTCCTCGTTCACGCCCACGACGAAAGTCGCATCGGCGTCCTTGGCCGGCGCCGAGATGATCACCCGTCGCGCGCCCGCCTCAATGTGGGCGGCCGCCTTCTCCCGGCTGGTCAGCCGGCCGGTGCTCTCGATCACGACGTCGATGCCCAGCTCCCTCCAGGGCAGCTCGGCGGGGTGGGGCTCCATGAGCATCGTGACGGGCGAGGAGCCGACCATCATGGTGTCGTGCTCGACGGAGACCGGCACGGGGAAGTGCCCGTGGACGGAGTCCCGCGCCAAGAGCCGGGCGAGCGCCGTGGGGTCGCCGAGGTCGTTCACGGCGGCCACCTCGATGTCATGGGGTGACTTGATGGCGGCCCGAAGGAAGGCGCGCCCTGTCCGTCCGAACCCGTTGATTGCGACTCTCACTGCCATCGTCGACGCCTCCAGAGGCCCACGGGGACCACGCGGCCCCACGGAATTGGATGGTCCCATCGGCACCGGGTGTGCAGTAGTGCCAAAGGTCCCCGATCCTGCGTTCTCATGCGTTGACCCCCGACCCGAGCTGCGCCAGCACTCCTTCGAGGGAGGCCCGGCGGGCACGCAGGCCGTCGCGGTAGGCCGGGTTGTCCGTCGCCGCGATCTCCGAGCTCAAGTCGCTGAGAGCTCCCCGAAGCAGGTCCCCCAGGTCCGCCATCTGCGCGTCCGTCAGTTCGATCCTCATCGTCTTCTCCTCCTGTTGCGGCGGGCCAGGGGCCCAACCGTCCCTCACGCCAATTGATGCCCCTCCGGGCCCCGGGCACCAGGGACTTCCGTCACCTGCACCAGCTGGGCACCGGGGACCTTTGGCTCTATTCGCACCTGAGGGTCCGGGGCACGCTGGAGCGGTGTTCGAAGTGCGCTTCCACGGCCGGGGCGGGCAGGGCGCCGTGACCGCGGCGGACCTCCTGGCGCTCGCCGCGTTCGAGGAGGGCCGGTACGCGCAATCGTTCCCGAGCTTCGGCTCCGAGCGCATGGGTGCACCCGTCGTGGCGTACTGCCGGCTCGGGGAGCGCGAGATCCGCACCCGCGAACCGGTCGTGGCCCCGGACTGCCTGATCGTCATCGACCCGACCCTGGTCCACCAGGTCGACCTCTTCGCCGGGCTCGGCCCGGACGGCTACGTGCTCGTCAACTCCACGCGCACCCTCCACGAGCTCGGTCTGGGGTCGCTGGCGGATCGCTTCCGGCCCGAACGCCTCCTCACGGTGCCCGCGACCGAGGTGGCGCAGCGCCAGATCGGCCGGCCGCTCCCCAACGCCGCGCTGCTCGGGAGCTTCGCCGCCCTGACGGCGCAGGTCACGATCGAGGCCGTCAGCTCGGCCATCCGCGAGCGGTTCAACCGCAACCCGTCGGTGGCCGAGCGCAACGTGGCCGCGGCCGCCGAGCTGTTCCAGCAGGCTCGCCAGCTCATGACGGCCAACGGAAGGGCGGTGCTCGGTGCTCCGCCAGATTGAGGGCTCGCGGGCCGTGGCGGAGACGGTCGCGCTGTGCCGGCCCGAAGTGGTGTGCGCCTATCCGATCTCGCCCCAGACCCACATCATCGAGGCGCTGGGCGAGCTGGTGAAGACGGGCGAGCTCACCCCGTGCGAGTTCATCAACGTGGAATCGGAATTCGCCGCGATGTCGGTCGCCATCGGGGCATCCGCCGCCGGTGCCCGCGCCTTCACGGCCACGGCGAGCCAGGGTCTCCTGTTCATGATGGAGGCCGTCTACAACGCCAGTGGGCTCGGGTTCCCCATCGTCATGACGCTGGCCAACCGCGCCGTGGGCGCCCCCATCAACATCTGGAACGACCACAGCGACGCCATGGCGGCGCGCGACGCCGGCTGGGTCCAGCTGTTCGCCGAGACGGTCCAGGAGGCCGCCGACCTGCACATCCAGGCCTTCCGCCTGGCCGAGGAGGTGTCCGTCCCCGTCATGGTCTGCATGGACGGCTTCATCCTCACCCACGCCACCGAGCGGGTGGATCTCCCCACCCAGGAACAGGTGGATGCGTTCCTGCCGCCCTACGTGCCACGCCAGGTCCTCGACCCCGCTGACCCGTACTCCATCGGCTCCATGGTCGGCCCCGAGGCGTTCGAGGAGGTGCGCTACCTGGCACACGCGCGGCAGCTCACCGCCCTGGGCCGCATCGGTGAGCTCGGAGCCGAGTTCGCCGAGGCCTTCGGGCGCGACTCGGGAGGGTTGGTGCACCCGTACCGCAGCGCCGACGCCGACGTGGTGGTCGTGGCCATGGGATCGGTGCTCGGGACGATCAAGGACGTCATCGACACCCAGCGCGCCGCCGGGCATCGGATCGGTGCACTGGGCATCACCTCGTTCCGGCCCTTTCCCATTGACGCGGTCCGGAACGCGCTCAAGGGGGCACGGCGGGTCGTCGTCGTCGAGAAGGCCATCAGCGTGGGCTTCGGCGGGGTGCTCTCGACCGACGTGGCGATGACGCTCAGCGGGTTGCCCGTGCCGGTCGCCACCGTGGTGGCCGGACTGGGCGGCCGCACGATCACCAAGACGTCCCTCGGTGATGTCTTCGAGGCGGCGCTCGGGGACCAGCTGGCGCCCCTGACCTTCCTCGACCTCAACCGGGGCCTGGTCGAACGCGAGCTCGAGCGGATGGCACTGCACCGCCGCTCCGGGCCGACGGCGGAGAACATGCTGCGCGACCTCGGCGTCACCGGTTCGAGGATCGGCTGAGCGATGGCCGTGCGCTTCTACCAGGTAGGCAGCTTCGCCGTCGGCAACCGCCTGGCGAACCGCTCCGACCGCACCGTCCAGTCGGATGCCGAGCGCGCCAACTCCCTGACCTCGGGACACCGCGCCTGCCAGGGCTGTGGCGAGGCGCTCGGCGCCCGCTACGCCCTCGACGCCGCCATGCGCGCCACCGGAGGGCAGATGGTCGCCGTCAATGCCACCGGCTGCCTCGAGGTGTTCTCGACGCCCTACCCCGAGACATCGTGGCAGCTGGCGTGGTTCCACTCGCTGTTCGGCAACGCTCCGGCGGTGGCCACCGGCGTCGCCGCGGCCCTGCGCGTCAAGGGACGCGGCGACACCAGGGTCATCGGGCAGGCCGGCGACGGAGGCACGGTCGACATCGGCTTCGGGTGCCTCTCGGGCATGTTCGAGCGCAACGACGACGTCCTCTTCATCTGCTACGACAACGAGGCCTACATGAACACCGGGGTGCAGCGGTCGGGGGCCACTCCGCCGGCGGCGCGCACGGCGACGACGGAGGCGGTCGGCGCCAACCCGGGGAACCCCTTCGGCCAGGGCAAGAACATGCCGGAGCTGGCGATGGCGCACGGGATCCCCTACGTGGCGACTGCCACGGTGGCCGACCTCCACGATCTCGAGGACAAGGTGACGCGCGCCATGGAATTCCGCGGCGCGCGGTACATCCACATCCTGGTGACGTGCCCGCTCGGGTGGGGCTCGGCACCGAGCGACACGGTGAGGGTGGCCCGCCTGGCCACCCAGACGGGTCTGTTCCCCGTCTTCGAGGCGGAGCACGGCGAGGTCGTGCGGTCGTCCCCCATCCGCCGGCCGGCACCGGTCGAGGACTACCTGAGGCTCCAGACCCGCTACGCCCATCTCTTCGACGGCCAAGGGAACCCGGCGCGGCCGGACGTGATCGCCCACCTCCAGGCGATGGCCGACCGCAACATTGCGAAGTACGGCCTCATCGAGGAGGAGGTGTCGTCCTCGTGACGGTGAAGCCCTTCGCCATCACCCTCGAGATCGGGTCCAGCCTGGCCAACAAGACCGGCTCGTGGCGGGTCGAGCGTCCCGTCTACGTCGACCGCCTCCCACCGTGCAGCAACGCGTGCCCGGCCGGGGAGAACATTCAGCAGTGGCTGTACCTGGCCGAGGACGGCTCCTACGAGGCGGCGTGGCGCCAGATCATGCGCGACAACCCGCTGCCGGCCGTCATGGGGCGGGCCTGCTTCCACCCCTGCCAGACAGCCTGCAACCGGGCCGCCGTGGACGAGACGGTGGGAATCAACGCCATGGAGCGGTTCCTGGGCGACCGTGCGCTGAGCGAGGGCTGGTCGCCCGAACCGGCGGGCCCGGCCACGGGGAAACGGGTGCTGGTCGTGGGCTCCGGCCCGGGAGGCCTCTCGGCCGCCTACCACCTGCGCCTGCTCGGGCACGAGGTCGTCGTGTACGAGTCGTCACCACTGCCCGGGGGCATGATGCGCTACGGCATCCCCTCCTACCGGCTGCCCCGGGAGATCGTGGAGGGCGAGGTCGCACGGATCGAGTCGATGGGCGTGCGGATCGTGTGCGGGCGCACGGTCGACGACCTCGAGGCCACCATGCGGGACGAGGGCTTCGACGCTGCGTTCCTCGCCGTCGGGGCCCAGCGGGGCAAGCACGCCGACATCCCCGCAGGGGATTCGGCGCGCATCCTCGACGCCGTCACCCTGCTGCACGACACCGAGGATCACGAGCCGCCGGCGCTCGGCCGACGCGTCGTGATCTACGGCGGCGGCGACACGGCCATGGATGCCGCCCGTACGGCGCGCCGCCTCGGCGCCGAGGACGCCGTCGTCGTCTACCGCCGCACCCGCGAGCGCATGCCGGCCAACGTCGAGGAGGTGCAGGACGCGGTCGACGAAGGCGTGCGCCTCAAGTGGCTCTCGACCATCGTCGGCACGGAGGGCGACGTCCTCACGATCGAGCGGATGGAGCTCGACGCCGACGGCTTCCCGCAGCCCACGGGGGAGATCGAGGAGCTGCGGGCCGACACCGTGGTCCTGGCCCTCGGGCAGGAGGCGGACCTCTCGCTCCTGGCCACGATCCCCGAGGTCGCCGTGGCGGACGGGGTCGTCGCGGTCGGTGCCGACATGATGACGGCGCGGCCCGGGATCTTCGCGGGCGGCGACATCGTGGCCGGCGCCCGCACCCTGACCGACGCGATAGGGCACGGGAAGCGGGCGGCCCGGGCCATGGATGCGTGGATGGCCGGCCACACACTGGAACGCCCGGCCCGTCACGCGCTGGCCACGCCCGAGCGCCTCAACACCTGGTACTACGCCGACGCTCCCCATGCGGTCCGTCCCCGCCTCGACGCGGCGCGGCGCACCTCCACCTTCGACGAGGTCGTCGGCGGCCTCGACGAGTCGACCGCGCTCTTCGAGGCACGGCGCTGCATGTCCTGCGGCAACTGCTTCCAGTGCGACAACTGCTTCGGCGTGTGCCCCGACAACGCGGTGATGAAGGTCGACGAGGCCCACGGGTACCGGTTCAATTACGACTTCTGCAAGGGGTGCGGGCTCTGCGTACAGGAATGCCCCTGCGGGGCCATCGAGATGGTGCCCGAGGAGTCGTAGCAGTCCCCGACGGCACACGGGACGGCACACGGGACGGCGGGGCGATGTGCCCCAGACTCTGGACGTGCCCCAGACTCTGAGGGGCGTTACCGGCGGTGGCCGAAGGGGTGGCGGGGCGCCACACCGCCCGACATCTGAGGCCGGCCCGGGACGGTGGCCTCCAGCAGCATCCGCCACTCGGCCGCCGCCACCGTCTTGCGGACGGCCGCCACGGCGTCGGGGTTCACCGAGATCGAGGTGATGCCCTTGCGGACCAGGTGCTCGGCGAAGGCGGGCCGGTTGGACGGCGCCTGGCCGCACAGGGACGAGGTGATCCCCGAGGCCTGGCAGCCGTCGATGATGCGGCCGATGGCGTCGAGCACTGCGGGGTCGGCCTCGTCGAAGACGTCGGCGCAGATCTGCGAGTCGCGGTCCACCCCGAGCATCAGCTGGGTCAGGTCGTTGCTGCCGATCGACACACCCTGGATCCCCATGGTGGCGTAGGTCGGGATCCAGTAGGCCACCGAGGGCACCTCCGCCATCACCCACACGGGGAGGGAGCCGGCAACCGGGCTGGCGTCGACGACCTCGAGGCAGGCCTCGAGCTCCCACGCCGTGCGCACGAAGGGGATCATCAGCACGATGTTCTCCGTCTCCTGCAACACCCGGGCGAGCACGTCGAGCTCGAGCCGGAAGAGGTCGGGCTCGCGGACATAGCGGTAGCAGCCCCGGTAGCCGATCATGGGGTTCTCCTCGTGCGGCTCGAACTCGTCACCGCCCTCGAGGTTGGAGAACTCGTTGGACCGAAAGTCGATGCTGCGGTACACGACGGGCCGCGGCTCGAAGGCCCGGGTGATGCGCAGGAGCGACTTGGCCATGCTGTCGACGAACGTCTTCTCCTCCCCACGCTCGAGGAGCTTGCGCGGGTGCACCCCCTTCAGGGCGTCGGTGACCATGAACTCGGCGCGCAGCAGGCCCACGCCGTCGACCGGCATGGCCGCCACCTCCTCGGCGTGGTCGGCGAACGCGAGGTTGGCGTAGATCTTCGTGGCCAGCGCGCCCGGCCCGCTGAGGCCTGCCGGCTGCAGATCCGCCGCCGGAGCCGAGATCGTGACCGACGCGGCCTGGGCGCCTTCGGTCACGGTGCCCTGGGCGCCGTCGACCGTGACGAGCTCGCCGTCCCGCAGCACCGTCGTGGCATTGCGGGCCCCCACCACCGCGGGAACGCCCAGCTCGCGCGAGACGATGGCCGCGTGGCAGGTCATGCCACCCCCGTCGGTGACGATGGCTGCGGCCCGCCGCATGGTGGGCACCCAGTCCGGGCTCGTCATCGGCGCCACCAGCACTTCGCCGGCCTGGAGACGATCGCCCTGGTCAGGCGTCTGCAGCACACGCACGACCCCTGACGCGCGGCCCGCCGAGGCCGCGAGGCCCTGGACGAGCAGCGCGCCCTGCTCTGCGGCCGAGGCCGGAGTCCCGCCGCCCACGGCCGTCACCGGCCGTGACTGCACGATGTACGTGCGGCCGCCGGCCATGGCCCACTCCGTGTCCTGGGGCGAGCCGTAGTGGGCCTCCGCGGCAAGACCGATGCGCGCCACCTCGATCACCTCGTCGTCGGAGAGCACACGGCGACCGCCCTCGACGGCATCCATGTCTATCCGCTGGTCCTCGCCGTCGGGCCCGCGCACGATCTCGAAGTTCTGCGTTCCCACGCGGGCGTGCAGCAGTCGCGGCCCGTCCTTCGCCACCACGTAGGTGTCCGGCTCGACCAGGCCGCTCACGACGACCTCACCCTGCCCGAAGGCGGCCTCGATCACGATGTGGTCCGTCTCGCCCGTGGACGGGTCGACCGTGAACATGACGCCCGAGCGCACCGAGGGCACCATCTCCTGCACCACGACCGCGATGGCGGGCTCGGCCGTCAGCTCCTTGTCGCCCCGGTAGAAGATGGAACGAGCCCCCCACAGCGAGGCCCAACAGTCGACCACTCGGGTCAGGAGCTCCTGCTCGCCGGCCACGTTGGTGAACGTCTCGTTCATGCCGGCGAACGAGGTGCCTTCGGCGTCCTCGCCGATGCCCGACGACCGCACGGCCACCCGGATGTCCGCGCCCAGCCGCCCGTAGGCCTCGATGATCCCCTTGGCGAGATCCTCGGGGATCGGGACGGCATGCACGAGATCGCGGGCCTCGCCGGCGAGCCGATCGAGATCGTCCTGCGATGCGGTGCGGGCCTCGGCCAGGATCGCCTGGAGCCGCTCCCGGATTCCCGCCCGCCCCATGGCGTCGAGATACGCCTCGCCCGTGATGACGTATCCCGGTGGGACCGGGAGACCTCCCGCGGTCAACTCACCGAGGTTGGCCCCCTTGCCGCCCACTGAGCCCGTGTCCTTGAGCCCGATCTCGTCGAACCATCGAATCTCCTGCACGACCCATACCTCCGCAACTGCGCCTGGCGCGCCACCTGGGTCGATCGTCCCTGATCAAGAGGCATGCCGATAGGGTCGAATGTCCCTGTTTGCGGCCGTTGGCCTCTGTGACACTTGGGGCATGCAGACGCTCACCTTCGAGGAGGTGGTCGCGCGGATCCGTACTCTGGGCGGGCGGGAGCCGCGGATCGTCATCTCCGGCAACTCGGCGACGCCGTTCGTGTTGGTCCGGGCCCTCACCGAGGCGCTCGAGACCTGCCGCGTGTTCCAGCTCAACGCCCAGTACGACTTCGCCGCCCATCGCTCCTTCATCTGCGAGACGCCATTCGTGGGCCCGGGCATGCGCCACAGTCCGATGCTCGACTACCTGCCCATGCGGCTCTCCCTGGTGCCCCGCCTCTTCGACACCGTGCGCCGGCCGGACGCCGTCCTGCTCCATACGTCGCTGCCACGGGACGGCAAGGTCTCCCTCGGGATCGAGGTCAACGTGCTCCCGGCCGCCATAGAGCAGACCCGGGCCCGCGGTGGTCTGGTCCTGGCGCAGGTGAACCCCCACATGCCCTACACGTTCGGGGCGGGCGAGATCCCGCTGGACCAGATCGACGGGCTCCTCGAGGTCGACCAGCCGCTGACCTCCGCCGCCGGACACGGATCGGAGGAGGCGGCAACCGCCATCGGCGAGCGTGTGGCCGCCTTCGCGACCGACGGCACCACGCTGCAGCTCGGCATCGGGCTCATTCCCACCGTGGCGGCCCGGATGATGTCGGGCCACCGGGGTCTGNNTGGTCCGAGATGATCAGTGACGGGGTCATGGACCTGGACCACGCAGGCGCGCTCGACCGGGAGGCGCCGATCTACACCTCGTTCCTGATCGGTTCGCCCGAGCTCTACGGCTGGGCGGACGGGAACGAGCAGCTCCGCATGCTTCGGACCGAGACCGTGAACGACCCGGGGCGCGTCGCCGCCCACCCCTGCATGCTCTCGATCAACGCCGCCATGCAGGTCGACTTGTTCGCCCAGGCCAACGCCAGTTTCGTGGACGGGCGGATCCACTCGGGCTTCGGCGGGCAACCCGACTTCGTCTCCGGGGCCCTGCACTCGAGGGGAGGGCACGCGATCGTGGCGTTGCACGCCTGGCACGACAAGACGGACTCGTCGACGGTCGTCCCCGTCCTGACCAACCCCGTGACGTCGTTCCAGCACTCGGCCGTGGTCAGCGAGCACGGCTGCGCCGAGCTGTTCGGGCGCTCGGAGCACGCGCAGGCGCAGCTCCTCATTGAGCAGGTGGCCGACCCCCGGGCGCGC
>PMPX01000086.1 GCA_003169235.1 Acidimicrobiaceae bacterium
AGGCCAGTGGAAGGCTCGGGCTGAGCGAGCTCGACTAACCCGGCGTCGGCTCGGCCTCCACGTCGCCGTCTTCGTCCTCCTCGTCGGCCACGAGGGGGGCGTTGAGGTCCCACCCCTGATCGACCTCGGGATCACGCCGCGGGCGGGGGGTGTCGATCCCGTCCGGGTCGTCGATGCCACCCTCGAGGGTGACGAGCAGCTCGGGATCGTCGAGCTGCGCCCCCAGCTCCTCGAGCTCCAACTCGTCGGCGACGAGGCTCGGGTCGATGGAGGGGTCCTGTTCGAGTGCCTCACGGAAGGACGGGGAGATGCGCTCGCCCTCGTCCTCGGCGACGTCACCCTGGCGGAACGTCTCCGTGTCGAGCGCCTCGTCCGGTGACCACTCGTCGTCACTGCTCATGTGCGGGCCTCCTCTGGCGCCAACGCTCTCCTACATCCGCCCCAAGTCTCCATTCCCCGAACCAGGTGGTGATAGGGCCAAAGGTCCGGCCTGTCGGCCGGCCGACCACGGGCGCGTCCTCCTCGGCAATGGTGGACGGCAATTGGGGTCCTTCGGCACTTCCTGTGGGTGTCGCCGTTCACGCACACTCTCCGCAGTGCCAGGATGGCCCGGTCGGGCCGTCGGGGCACGACGAGACTGGAGGATCGAACGTGGCAGCGCCCGAGCACCTGAACAGCCATCATCGTGACACGCTGGCACAGATCTTCCGACACCCCCTGAGCCACAACATCGAATGGCACGCCGTCGTGTCGCTGCTGAATGCGGTGGGGACCGTCGAGGAGACCCACAAGGGCAATTTGCTGGTCACGATGGACGGCGAGACCGAGACGTTCGACCCGGGCCGCCACAAGGACATCGATGCCGAGCAGCTGGCCAACCTGCGCCGCCTGCTCAAGAAGGCCGGCTACGGGCCCGACGAGGTGCCGGCGTAGGGCCAGGTGGGGCCATTGCGCCCCCTGTGGGACGCATCATGACCAAATGCCCTGTCGGGCGACCCTGATCTCCCGTACACATATCCACATGGCGCTCTTCGACGTGCTCAGCGTGGGCGACACGGCCACGGACGTGTTCATCCGACTGTCCGACACCCACATCCGCATATGGGAGGACGGCCACGGGCACTGGATGGACCTTCCCTTCGGTGGCAAGGTCCCCTTCGAGTACGCGGTGACGGTCGACGCAGGCGGGAATGCGGCCAACGCCGCCGTCGGGTTCTCGCGTCTCGGCCTCTCGACGGCACTCGCGGCCCACGTCGGGAACGACGAGATCGGCCGCACCATGCAGGCGTCGCTGGAATACGAGGGCGTCGCCACCCATCTGATGCGGTTCGACCCCGCCCAGCCGAGCAATCGCAACTTCGTGCTCTGGTTCGGACAGGACCGCACGATCCTCGTCCGCCACGAGCTCTTCGACTACCACTGGCCCGACCTCAGCCCGCGCGAGATCCCCCGATGGCTCTACCTGAGCTCGGTCGGCTCGGACGCCCCGGAGTACTACGGCCAGATTGAGCGCTGGCTCGACTCCGAACCCTCGGTCCGGTTCGCGTTCCAACCGGGCACGTTCCAGATCGCCATGGGGACCGAGGCGATGGAGGGCCTGTACCGGCGGGCGGAGGTGCTGATCTGCAACCGCGAGGAGGCGGTCGAGATCGGCGGCGGCGATCACGGGCAGCTCTCGGAGATCCTCCAGTCGTTGCACCGGCTCGGGCCGAAGACCGTCGTCGTCACGGATGGTCCCGAGGGCGCCTACGCCTCGGACGGGTCGCAGCGCTACCGGGTCCCCGCGTACCCCGACCCCTTCCCGCCGAAGGAGCGGACCGGCGCCGGGGACGCGTTCGCCTCGGCTCTGATCGCCGCGCTCGTCAAGGGGCTCCCACTCAGCGAGGCCCTGGCCTGGGCCCCGGTCAACGCGATGAGCGTCGTCCAGGAGGTCGGTTCGCAGACCGGCCTGCTGAGCGAAACAGACCTCCGCAAGTATCTGAAGCGCGCGCCGGAGGCGTACGCCGTCGAGACCTGGTGACCCGCGACATCCTGGCTGGCGACGTCCGGGTCGGCCCGCCGAGCGAGACTGGCACGATGAGGACGCCCGCGTGACGCCACTCCCCGTCCTGGCGGCCGACGTGGGCGGCACGCAGATGCGCGCCGCCCTCGTGGACCACCGTGGCGACGTCCTGGTGCGACGGTCGGCCGCGACACCCGGAGACGCCGACGTGCCGGCCGCCTTGATCGATCTCATCCTCACCGTCGGTGCCGAACGCGCGCACGGCGCCGCGTCGCACGCGGTGGTGGGCCTGCCCGGCGCCGTGGACTACGACGCCGGGCGGCTGCTGTGGGCCCCCCATCTCCCCGAGCGATGGCCCGACCAGCTGTCCGACGAGGAGCTGTCGACCCGCCTCGGCCTCCGGGCCCACATCGCCAACGACGCCGACCTGGCCGCCGTGGGCGAGGCCGCCTTCGGGGCGGGCGCCGGGATCGCCGACGTCGCCTACCTCACGATCTCGACGGGCATCGGGGCCGGCGTCGTCCACGACGGTCGCCTCCTGCGGGGCCGCCGGTCGCTGGCCGAGGTGGGCCACACCGTCATCGACTGGCGAGCGTGGAAGGAGGGGTCGCCCTCCACGCTCGAGGAGCTGGGATCGGGCAGCGGCCTCGCCCGCATGGCCCGCCAGGTGGGGCTCGGGCCTCTCGACGCCCGGGGGGTCGAGACGGCGGCGGCGGCGGGCGACGCCAGGGCGATCGCCCTCTGGGAGGGCGCCATCTCCGCCTGCGCAGCCGGCGTGTCCAACCTCGTCATGGCCTTCTACCCGAGCGCGGTCGTCATCGGCGGTGGGCTCGGCCGGGGAGCGGCGTTCTTCGGCCCGCTCCGCGACCAGGTCATGGGCCGGCCCGAACACCATCCGGTCGATCTGACCATCGTGCGCGCCGCGTTGGGCGACGACGCCGGACTGGCGGGGGCCGCGGCATGGCCTGGCGCGACGGGGCAGGCCTGAGCGCCGCGCTCACCTGGCCGTACGACGGCCCACAGGCCCTGCCCAGCAAAGGGACCTTGGCCTCTATAAGGTTCAAGAAGCTGCAACAAAACTGCAATACACCTACACCCATTGGGGTAGGTGAGCCGTACAGGGGACCGCTTGACCGGGCGGCCCGGACCAAAGGAGACAATGTGCGTTTAAGCAGGGCAGGCATGTTCGGGGGGCTCTCCCTCGCGATGTCGGCGATGCTGGTCGGCGCGGCTGGCGGCGGGGCCTCGGCCTCAGTCCGTACGTCAGTGCCAACCAACATCTCGACCACCTCGTTCACCAACAGCTTCACCGCCATGAAGCAGTTCAAGTCGCTGGCCGCGGCCGGCAAGGGAAAGGTCGCGGCGATCCTGCCGGACACGGTGAGCTCGACGCGCTACGTCGAGTTCGACCAGCCGGACATCACCAAGGCCCTGTCGACGGCCGGCCTCAGCTCGTCCCAGTACGTGGTGCAGAACGCCCTCGGGAGTGACGCCACGCAGCTGACCGACGCCCAGACCGACATCTCGAACGGAGCTACCGTGCTGCTGGTCGACCCGCTCGACTCGGGCGTGGGCGCGCAAATCGAGAGCTACGCCAAGGCACGAGGCGTCAAGGTCATCGACTACGACCGCCTCACCCTCGGCGGAAGCCGCGCCTACTACGTGAGCTTCAACAACGTGGCGGTCGGCAAGCTGATCGGGCAGGGCCTGGTGAGCTGCGTCGCGGCCTGGCACGTCAAGAAGCCACAGGTCGTCGTGATGCACGGCGCGGTGACGGACAACAACGCCACGCTCTTCGCCCAGGGCTACGACTCGGTCCTCAACCCGCTCTTCAAGAGCGGCAAGTGGACCGCTGTCGCCCACACGGCAGGCACGTGGGACCCGCCGACGGCAGAAACTGAATTCCAGGCCGTGTACACGGCGCACCCGAACGTCAACTCGGCGTTGATCCCCAACGACGAGACCGGCGCACCGGTCATCACCTACCTGCAGTCCCTGCACGTGAAGCCGAAGACCTTCCCGACCACCGGGCAGGACGCCACCCTCACGGGCCTGCAGAACGTGCTGGCCGGCTACCAGTGCGGCACGGCGTACAAGCCGATCTACCTTGAGGCACAGGCGGCCGTCGCGCTCGCCCTGTACCTGCGGGCCGGCAAGACGCCGCCGAAGTCGCTGGTCAACGGCAGCACCGCGGACACCACCTCGAGCACCAACGTCCCGTCGGTCCTCGAGACCCCCGAGTGGGTCACCACGAAGAACATGAACGCCACGGTGATCAAGGACAACTTCGTGCCTGCCTCGCAGCTCTGCACCGGCTCGTACGCAGCCGACTGCACCGCGGCGGGCATCTCGGGGTAGCCCTCGCAGTCGCAGTGGTTGGACCGACCGCCCAGTCTGGGTAGTGTCGGCGCATCGAAGTACTTCCAGACCGACCCCCCGTCCCCTCCAGGGATGGGGGGTCGGTCACTGGGAGCCTGTCCGTGCCTCATCACTGCTGTCGGCACAGGGGGAGACCAACATGACGGAGGGTGCACCGCTGCTGGAGCTGCGGGGCGTCAGCAAGGTGTTCGGAGCGGTCAGAGCCCTTGATGGCGTGGACTTCACGGTACCCGCCGGGAAGGTCACCGCCCTGGCCGGCGACAATGGCGCAGGGAAGTCGGTGCTGATCAAGACCGTGTCAGGCCTGTGGGCACCCACGGACGGGCAGATCCTGTGGGAAGGCGAACCGGTGCACCTTCACACTCCCAACGACGCCGAGGCGCACGGGATCACCACGATCTACCAGGACCTTGCGCTCTGCGACAACCTCGACATCGTGCAGAACATGTTCCTTGGGCACGAGAGGGTGCGCCATCGACTGCTCGACGAATCCTCCATGGAGAAGACGGCGCGCAAGACGCTGGACGATCTCCACGTGACGACGATTCGCTCCATCCGCCAGCCCGTCCAGTCCCTCTCGGGCGGCCAACGCCAGTCGGTCGCCGTGGCGAAGGCGGTGATGCAGTCGGCCAAGCTCGTGATCATGGACGAGCCGACAGCCGCTCTCGGTGTGGCCCAGACCATCCAGGTGCTCGAGCTGATCAAGCGGCTCTCGAGCCAGGGCACCGCGGTGGTCGTCGTCTCGCACAACCTCAACGACGTGTTCGCGGTGGCCGACCAGATCTCCATCCTCTACTTGGGCCGCATGGTGGCATCGGGCCCGGCCGATGAGTTCGACCGCCAGGTGGTCGTCGACTACATGACCTCGGGCGAGTCGACCCGGGCCGCGGCGGGGTGACGAGGCGATGACCGACACCATCGACGACCCAGTGTCCTCAGGGGAGAGCCCGAGTGGGCAGACGGTGGACGCGTCCGGCACCCCCGGAAGCGCCATCGAGCCCGACGAGCTCGTCGTCCTGGCGCCCGACGTCCTGGCGAACTCCCTCAGCGACTACCTGCGAGCGTGGTTGAAGCGCATCCGCGGCGGCGAGAGCGGGGCGCTCCCCATCATCATCGGGCTCATCGTCATCTGCATCTTCTTCGAGGTGCAGTCGAGCGCCTTCCTGACGGCGACCAACATCGTCAACCTGTTCGTGCAGGCGACCTTCATCATCCTGCTCGGCATGGCCGAGCTGTATGCCCTGATTCTGAGCGAGATCGACCTCTCGGTGGGCTTCGTCGGCGCGGTCGGCGCCGCCATCGCGATGGCACTGATGAGTTCGCCGCAGAACTGGCCCTGGTGGGCCGCGATCATCGTGGGCATGGCCGCGTGCGCCGTGATCGGAGCCTTCCAGGGCACCATCATCACAAGGCTCAGGATCCCCTCGTTCGTGGTCACCCTGGCCGGCCTCCTGGGCTGGCAGGGTGTCCTGATCTACGTCTTCGACGTCGACAAGGGCGCCGTCGGCGGGGTGATCACGATCTCCAACAGCGTCATCGACGACCTCGTGAGCGGCACCATGACGCCGGCGGCGGCTTGGATCCTGCTCGTCGTGGTCGTCGGGCTCTACGCGCTGTACTCGGTCCTGCGCTCAGCGCGGCGCCACGCACAGGGGTTGACCGTGCCCCCGCTGGGCATCACGCTCCTGACCGTCGGCGCGACCGGCCTCGCCGGGGTTGTCCTGGTGTACGTCTGCAACCTGAATCGGGGCATCGCCACCGCCCCTGTCCGAGGCGTTCCGTGGGTCATCCCCGTCGTCGTGCTGATCCTCGTGGCCCAGTCCTTCCTGCTCGCCCGGACGCGCCTCGGTCGCTATATCTACGCCATCGGTGCCAGCCCCGAAGCGGCCCGGCGGGCCGGTATCAAGGTGGCGCGGATCCGGACCTTCGCGTTCGCGCTGTGCAGCTTCACGGCCGGCCTGGCGGCGGTGGTGTACGCGTCTCGTCTCGGTTCCATTTCCGTCGGCTTCGACGGCGGCACGTACGTGCTCTACGCGGTCGCTGCCGCCGTGATCGGCGGGGCGAGTCTCTTCGGTGGCTACGGGAAGCCGATCCATCCGTTGCTCGGCGGCCTGGTCATCGCCACGCTCACCAACGGCCTGGCCCTGCTCAACATCAGCACGGCGGGGACCGACATCGCCACGGCCGTGGTCCTGATCGTGGCGGTGGCCGTCGACTCCACCCTGCGGCGGCGCGGCCGCGGCGGCGCAGGAGCCTGACGCCGCGGCGGCCAATAGCCTCGGCGGGGTGAGGCGGGTGCAGCCGGCGTGGCACGGCGCCTGGGCAGCCGCGGCAGCCCTGCTCGCACTCGCACTTGGCGGCGGCGGCGGCGGACCAACGCTGGCGGCCACGACGACAACGACACCCTCTCCCAACACCCCGTCGTGGACCGTGTACCACGGGGACCCTGCAGGAAACGGCGTCGCCGCGTCCGTGTCGTCCGTCTCCCTCTCGTCGCCGGCGTGGACCTCGCCGGCCCTCGACGGCCAGCTCTACGGTGAGCCGCTGGTGTGGGACGGACACGTGTTCGTGGCCACGGAGAACGACACCGTGTACGCGTTGTCGGCCACCACCGGCGCGGTCGAATGGTCGAGCCACCTCGGCACGCCCGTCCCGTCGGGGTCCCTGCCCTGCGGCGACATCTCCCCCACCGTCGGCATCACGGGCACGCCCGTCATCGACGCGAGCCGGGCCGAGATCTTCGTGGTGGCCGACGAGCAGGTCAAAGGGAGCCCGGCGCACGAACTCGTCGGGCTCGACGCCACGAGCGGAAAGACCGAGGTGACCCAGGACGTCGACCCGAAAGGTGCCACACCGTCCGCACTGCTGCAGCGCACGGGCCTGACGCTCGACGCCGGGCGTGTCGTCTTCGGCTACGGAGGGAATTACGGCGACTGCGCCTCCTACCGGGGCTGGGTGATCTCGGTGCCGGAGGCCGGCGGCACAGCGGCCGAGTTCGCGGTCGACGCCGGATCCGGACAGAGTCAGGGTGCGATCTGGATGGGCGGCGCGGCCCCGGTCGTCGACGCCCAGGGCAACATCTGGGTGAGCGCCGGCAACGGATCGGTGTACTCGTCGAGCCACGCGTACGACGACAGCGACTCCGTGCTCGAGCTCTCGTCGGCGCTGAGCCTGCTGCAGTACTTCGCGCCGGCCTCGTGGGCCACCGACAACTCCCACGACCTCGACATGTCCACCGCGCCTGCGCTCCTCGCCGACGGGCAGGTGGTGGGGGCGGGCAAGGCCCGGATCGTGTACCTGCTCAACGGGTCCTCCCTGGGAGGGATCGGTGGCCAGCAGGCCTCGCTGACCGATGCCTGCGGCGAGGACATCGACGGGGGCGTCGCCGTGGAGGGCACGACCGTCTACCTGCCCTGCCTGAGCGGCACCATCGCCGTGCAGGCGTCGTCGTCACCGGCGGGGCTCCGCATGTTGTGGCGCTCGTCGGCCGGCGGGGGGCCGCCCATCGTCGCCGCCGGCCTGATCTGGACCATCGGTCAGAACGGCGACCTCTACGGCCTGAACCCGACCACCGGTTCGGTCCAGGAGCAGACGAGCGTCGGCACCCCGGCCAACCACTTCCCCACCCCCGGCGTGGGGGCCGGCCTCCTCCTGGCACCCTCGGCCGACCGGGTGGTGGCCTTCTCGGCGCCCTCGGGCGCGACGTCGACGACCACGTCCACCACGGCGACCTCGACCTCGACCTCGACNNCGACCTCGACCTCGACCTCGACCTCGACTACGACTACGACCTCGACACCCTCCGGGCAGGGCGGGTCGAACACGGGGGTCATCGTGGCCGCCGTCATCGGTGGCCTGGTGGTCGTGGGCGGACTGATCTGGCTCCTCGTGGCGCGACTCCGCCGGCGCCGCTAGCGAGCGGAGAGCAGCAGCTCCAACACGGTCCCCACGCCGGCCACGACGAGCGAGATCGACAGGACCACGGCGGTCACCTTGACGAGGGGACGGTGCACCGGCTCCCAGTCGCCCACATCGGCGAACTGGTCCAGGGCATCGTCGTCACTCACCCCCCACGCCGGCTCCTCCGGCGGCCGGTCGCCGAACGGACGGGGCTCGCGGGTGGCCACGTAACCGATGAACGGCCCGAGGCCCACCGGGAAGTGGGGCTGCGGCGGTCCGGGAACGTGGCCCTGCATCGGCCACCAGATTACCCGGGCCCTGCGTTCCGGCCACGGCCCACGGTCTACCCTCGGTCCATGGACGAACCCCAGCAGATCGGCTTCACGGCGGCCGAGTCGACGCCCCGCTTCCCCCACGACCCGAAGCCCCCCGCCGGCGCGCCGAACGTCGTCGTGATCGTCCTCGACGACACGGGCTTCGGCCACCTGGGTGCCTTCGGCTCCGACATCGGGACGCCGCACATGGACTCGCTGGCAGCAGGGGGTGCACCCTTCAACCGGTTCCACGTCACGTCCCTGTGCTCACCGACCCGGGCCTCGTTCTTCACGGGCCGCAACCACCACGCGGTCGGGATGGGGTTCCTGGCCGACATCCCCCTGGCCTTCCCCGGCTACCACGCGCGCCTGCCGAAGACGGCCGCCGCGCTCCCCCGGCTGCTGCGCGACGCCGGCTACTCCTCACTGGCCGTCGGCAAGTGGCACCTCACGCCGCGCTGGCAGCGCTCCGCCGCCGGCAGCGCGGTGACGTCCTCACCATCGAGCAGGATGCGACCGGAGGTCGGCAGTTCCAGGCCCGCCGTCATGCGCAATGTCGTGGTCTTGCCGCAGCCCGA
>PMPX01000270.1 GCA_003169235.1 Acidimicrobiaceae bacterium
CGGCCATGGCCACGATGGGCTTGTTCAGCGGCGACCCGCCGTGGGAGCCGAAGAACCCGGCGCCGGGGCCGTAGTCGAAGATCCCGCCGTCGGAGGCGCCCAGCCAGTAACCGGCAGCCGGTCCCGCTGCGATGGGCACCAGGAGCGGAGCGGCCGATGGCTGCTCCGCGGCCGCCCCGGGGGCGGACCCGGTCAGCGCCAGGGCTATCAGCGCAGCTGCAGCCGCGCCGAGGGCGGCGGTTCTCAGGCCGGCTCTTCTCAGGATGGCGCTTCTCAGGAAGACGGGTCGAAGGGTTCGTGCGAGCATTCGACGCTCCTTTGCTGCCAGCCTCTGGGGGCAGGTCGACCGTACACCTGAGGAAGGTCTCGTGCTTGCCCGAGAGCGAATGCCTCCTCAGGGGCCGGCGCGGGCCAGACCGCTCTCCACCGTGCCCTCGTCCGAGAGACCAAGCTCGGCCCAGCGCGAGCGGGGCACGGCGGTGAGCACCGTCTCGGGGATCAGACCCACCAGCTCGGTCCCCTCCACATCCCCGCCGGCCTCGGCGACCCGCGCCGCCACGTCGTCGTAGAGGCGGGCCGGCCCAAGGAGGTCGGGGTCGACCAGGTTGCACGACACCTGGGCCCGGCGCCCGACCGTCAGGCCGAGGGCGCGCACATGGGGCCCTCGCACCAGCGGGGCGACCCGCCTGGCCACCGCGGCCGAGGAGACCCACACGTTGTAGGCCACGAGGACCCGCCGGGCACCGACCGCCGTGGCGCCGGTCCGCGGGTCCGCCCGCGCCGGCCCTTCGTCGGGCAGCAGGGGCTCGCCTGGTGACCCGTCCCTCCCGAAGGCGTGGCGGCGGATGTCGGGCAGCGTCCGGGTCCGGCCGCCGGGCAGGGGCCCGTAGAGGAAGCTCGGCACGCCCAGGACGGTGCCCAGCCAACGGGCGAACTCGTCGCGGAGCACCACCGCTTCGGTGAGGTCCCGGGGGGCGGGGGCACCCGGCTCGTAGGGGACGAAGGGGACGACGTCGAGCACGCCCAGGCGGGGATGGACGCCCTGGTGCGTCCGGAGGTCGAGCCTCTCCACGGCCGCCGCGGCGAGTGACCGGGCACCCGCGACCACCGTGTCGACGGGCCCGGCGAGCGTGAGCACGGAGCGGTTGTGGTCCGGGTCGCGGTGTTGGTCGAGCAGGGACGGCCCGGCGGCACCGGCCAACTCCGCCAGGACGGCGTCGTCGCGGCCCTCGCTCAGGTTGACCACACATTCGAAGATCACGGGCATTCGAGGATCACGGGCACTCACCGATCACGGGCACTCACCGATCACGGCGCCAGCGTGACACGTGCGGCGGATGTCCCGGGGCCCCGGGTGAGCCTGCCTGCGGCGGTGTTCCGCCGTGCCCCCGGGCCGCTACCCGGCCGGGTGGGGCGTGCTACTTGGCGGCGACGGCGTGTGAGAGGCGACGGCGGCGCAGGATCCGGCGGCGCTCACGCTCGGAGGCACCACCCCAGACCCCGTGGTCGATGTGGTTCTCCAGCGCGTACTCGAGGCAGGCCTCGGCGACGGGGCACTCGGCGCAGATCCTCTGCGCCACCAGCACGCCCATCCCGTCATTGGGGAAGAAGAGGTCGGGAGCAACTTCCTTGCACTTCCCCCGGGCCATCCATTCGGTATTCATTGTTTCACTCCCTTTTCACGCACCATTCTACGGGAGGTACCGTCCCGGAAATAGGGTCTTCGGTTAGGAAGTTCGTAAGAATGCCCGGGCCGATCCTCGCTCTACCAGGGAGGATGCCTCCCGCCCCCCTGGGGCTACGCTGGCGCCGATCGCCGATGCCAGGAGGTGCGATGTCCCCGGACACCGTGGAGGAAGTAGTCGAAGAGGGTGAGCCGGTCGAGCCCATCGGGCATGTGCGCGTCGTGTATCTCGGCCCCGTGGCCCCCCACTGGGAGGTCCAGTCGGACTACGGCCCGCCCGAGGTGATCGACCAGTTCCGCGATCGCGTCCTGGCCCGCCTGGTGCTGCTCCCCCCGCACGACCCCCAGTTCCGGCGCAACAGCGAGCGGGTCGTGCGCGACGCCGAGCGCGAGCAGCTGGCCCTCGAGTGGGTCCTCGACTACGGGGAGCCGGCCGAGGCCTGAGCGGCGCCCGGCCCGTGGGCGGCCCCGTTGGGCCGGCGTTGTGCCGCACCCAATCTGCATCCCGGGAGCCACTCGGCGGACACCGACGTGGTGAAAGCTGCGCTCGGAGCGGTCGTCGGGCTGCTCTCGAGTCACCGAGCGGCGGTCCCGGGAGGTCCGCCGGAGGGGAAGGGCACCATGGGGGAAATCACCAACCTGGACGACGCATCCGTCGTCGGGGACATCCGAGAGCTCGTCGGTGAGGTCACCGAGGACGAGGCGGCGCTGATGCGCACGCTGACGCCGGCGGACTTGCCGGAGACGGCGATGGTCGAGCACCTGGCCGACCTGGTCGACCTGCTGGCCACCATCCGGGGCGACGAGGCCATGGCGGACTACGTCTACGCCATCGCACCGGACTGGGATGGCGGCATCGAGATGCTCCTCCTCGGTGGCCGGGTCACGACGGCGTTCGCTCGCTACGAGCTCGAGCACCGCGTGCTGGCGCGGGTGGGCTGAACCTCAGTCCAGGAGGCCGATGCGGGCCAGCCAGAGCCCGGGCGCGTCGACCTCGGCCGGCGTCGGCAGGTCGAGCTCGTCGCCCCACAGCCGGGCCAGCGCGTCCTCACCGGCACGTTCCACCACCCCGGTGACGAAGGTGCGCCCGCGGTCGACCTCGTCCTGGCCCACGTTGAGCCCGAACAGGCCGGCGAAGGCCTGCTCGCCCTTGCCCTCCTCGATCCGGTAGCGGTACCAGGCCTCGCGCAGGGCGGCGGGCGAGGAGGTCAGCGTCTCGGCGATGCCCGCCGTGACGTGGTCCACGTAGGCGCCGATGGCGGTCGTCTGCGCGGTGAGTGCGCTCGAGATGTTCTGCTGTTCGGGGCTGATGAGGTCCGACAGCAGCGCCTCGGGGTCCCCCAGGGCGTCCTCGAGGGCCGCCGGGTTCCCCAGTCCGTCCCCCAGGCGCTCGACGATGGATCGCTGGGCCGCCGCGGCGTGGGCCGAGGCGTCGCCCAGCAGGGTCGTCAGCGAGGCCCGGACACCGGGACGGGTGAGCACGGCGTGCATCGTCAGCTCACGCAGGCACACCCAGAGCTGGACCTCCTGGAGCGGCAGGCTCCAGTCCTCGGCGAAGCGGGCCACGTTGCCCGGCACGAGCAGCAAGGTCGGCGACTCGGGCCAGGGCAGGGGGAGCGCGTACTGGCCGAACGCCCGCCGGGCGAGGTGGCCGGCGGCCGAGCCGAACTGCATGCCGAGGAAGACCGGCCCGAGCGTGAGCGCGAACTGGCCCAGCAGGCCGCTGAGGCCGCCGGCGTCGTCGGGATCGAGCTCGCTGAGGTCCATGGACGCCGGCACGGCGGCCGCACCCTGTTGCTGCGCGTCGACCATCGACTTGAGGACGGGGCGGTAGGCCTCGAGCACCCGGAAGGACCACTGTCCCGGCCCGACGGCCTCGAAGGAGACGCCGCCGCCCCCGGGCGACGCGATCCCCGTGGCGTCGGCCACGTGGAGCTCGGCCACCCGGGCCAGCTCCTCGAACGCGATGCGCACCAGCGGGTCGGGGTTCTCGTCCTGGCCCCCGTCGGTGGCCACGCCGAAGGCCAGCGTGCGGGCCGCCTCGAACCAGCTGTCGCCCGCCCCCGGCCCCGAGCCGATGACCTTGAGCAGGTCCCCGAGGAGGCCTCCCATCGGGTTGTCGGAGTCGCTGGAACCGAACATGCTCACCCCTGCATGCTAGGAGGACGCGCTCAGGGTCACGTCCACGACCTTCGTGTCCGACCCCTGCTGGACCGAGAGTGCGATGGCGGCGCCCGGGGCCAGGACGTAGAGCCGGGACCGGAGCTCGGCCATGGTGTGCACGGGCAGGGCGTTGACGGCCACGATGACCTGGCCTGACTGCAGCCGTCCGGCGGCCGGGCCCTTGGCCTGCACCGACTCCACCGTGGCCCCGCCGCCGTTCGGGGCGTCGGTGCCCGAGACTCCCAGCCATCCGTGCACGACGCGGTTGCTCGAGCGGAGGTCGTCGGCGACCCCGACCACGAGGTCGCTGGGCAGGAAGGCGACGGGGGAGGACGTCCCCGGGTCGGGGTCGTAGAGGATCCCCACCACCCCGCCGCTCGAGTCCAACAGCGGGTCCCCCGCGGCGACGGTCGCCGTTGCCGCGGACGACGTGATGGCGGGCATGCCACCGGCCGGACCGCCGGCGATGGCCGTGCCCACGCCCGTCACGGCCCCGGGCGTGCAGTGCAGCGCCAGCGATCCGGTCCCCGCCGGCACGAAGCTCAACAGCAGGTCGGGTGACCCCCCGTTGAGGCCGGTGTCGTTGGCGAAGGGTGCCACCGGCACGTCCACGGGCACGTCCACGAGCGCCACGTCGGACGTGGCGTCCTTCGCCACGATGGAGGCCGGCTCGAGCTTGCCCCCGGGGCCGACCATCACGATGCGGCGCACGCCGCCGAGGAGGTCGGCGGTGGTCACGACGATGCCCCCCTCGGCGACGGCCACGCCGATGAGCACCACCGTCCCGTGGGCGGTCGTCGCCCGCAGCTCCACCATGGAGCGCCCGGCGGCCTGGGCTGCCGCGGGCACCGCGTTCTCCGGCCCGGCCAGCGTGGTCAGCGGCGCACCGGCGACCGTGCCGCCGGTGGCGCTCGAGAGCGGCTTCTGCGAGGCCGGCGAGAGCAGGACCACGACCCAGGCGGCGGCCGCCACCACGGCGGCCACGCCGATCAGGACCATGGCCGTGCTCCGGTAGGCGCGCCGGGGCGGGGCGTTGAGCAGGACCGGCCGGTCCCCGCCCGCCTTCCCGGCCGGACCCGGGCCGGCGCCGCCTGCGGTGACCTCGCTCGGGTGGCGCCAGAGCCGGTCGTCGGGATCGATCCAGCCGCGCAGCGGTGATTCGGGCTCGTCCGGGCCGGCACCACCACCCTCCTCGGGGCCCGGCTCGCCTTCGTCGGGCTGCTCGGGCGTGTCGCTCACCTGGGCGACGATACCGAGAAAGGGCCCGAAGGTGCCGTCGCGCGACGGGGCGGCCGTACCATGAGGCCCCTATGTCGCGCGACCTGGCCATCGATCTCGGCACNNGGCACGGCCAACACGCTCGTCTATGCCAAGGGGAAGGGCCTCGTGCTCAACGAGCCGACGGTGGTGGCGCTCGATTCCCGCAGTCGCGAGGTGCTCGCCATCGGGACCGACGCCTGGCAGATGATCGGCCGGACGCCGGGCTACATCGTGGCCGAGCGCCCGCTGCGGGGTGGCGCCATCACCGACTTCGAGGTCACCGAGCGGATGCTGAGCGTGCTGCTGCGCCGAGTCGGCGTCGGCCGGCTGAACCGGGCCCAGG
>PMPX01000287.1 GCA_003169235.1 Acidimicrobiaceae bacterium
GAGGAACATGCCGTACATGCCCGGGTGGGTGAACGACAGACCGCCGCCGTTCGTGTTCATGGCCAGCGGGCCACCGCCCGGGCCGAGCGTGCCCTCGGCGGCGAAGGGGCCGCCCTCCCCCTTCTGGCAGAAGCCGAGGTCCTCCAGATGGAGCAGCGCGGTGATGGTGAAGCTGTCGTACCCCATGAGCACGTCCACGTCGGAGGCGGACAGGCCGGCCATGGCGAAGGCACGGGCGCCCGAGACGACGCCGGGCGTCGTGGTGAGATCGGGCATCTGGCTGATCCCCATGTGATCCGTGCACGACGCCGTGCCGAGCACGTAGACCGGCGGCTTGCGCAGGGTGCGGGCCCGCTCCGCGCTCGTCATGACGAACGCGCCGGCCCCGTCGGTGACGAGGCAGCAGTCCAGCAGGTGGAGCGGGCTGACCTGCAGGGGCGAGGCCAGCACGTCGGCGACGGTGAGACGGTCACGGTGGCGGGCCCGGGGGTTCAGCGCGGCCCATTCGCGGGTGCTGACGGCAATCTGTGCCAGCTGCTCGGACGTGGTGCCGTACACGTGCATGTGGCGGGCCGCCGCCAGCGCGTAGGGGCCCATCGGCGTGCGCAGGCCGTAGGGCAGGTCCCACTCGACCGTGGGGTTGGGGCCCGGCGGGACGCGGCGGGCGGCCGGGCGCCGTCGCGAACGGTCGCTGCGGGGGGTCGACGCGTAGACGCTCACCACGACGTCGCAGACACCCGCTGCGATGGCGGCGGCGGCGTGCTCGACGTGGACCTCGTAGCTGGAGCCACCCGTCATCGTCGAGTCCATGAACACCGGGTGGATGCCGAGATACTCGGCGAACGCCACGGCCGACTCCGCGTGGCACACGCCGTCGACGTCGGCGAGCGTCAGGCCGGCGTCCTCGAGGGCGTCGAGGACCATGGCCACCTCGAGCTCACGCCCGGTACGGTCGAGCTCGCCGGTGGGGGACACGTCGTCCGCGACGCCCACGATCGCCGCGGCGCCCCGCAGTGTCCGGTCCGCCCGTTCCACCCGACGACCCCCCGGTCCCGACTCGACCCTTGCCGCGCGCCCGGCTAGGCGTTCTTGGGCAGTTCGGAGAACGGCGTCACCCGGTCGTTGTTGGGCTCCTTGGGCAGGCCCAGCACCCGTTCCCCGATGATGTTGCGCTGCACCTGGTCCGTCCCGCCGTAAATGGGAGGCGCCTGCGCGAAGAGCGCCATCTCGCTGATGCCTCCGGCGAAGGGGTCACCGGTGGCGTGTTTCAGCGCGGCCTTGTCGTCGTTGTCGTAGGCGTGCAGCATCCCGGCCGGACCCGAGATGCGCAGCCCGAGGTCACGGGTGAGGCGCACGATCATGCTCATGGAGAGCTTGGCCACGTTGGGCATGCCGGGGATGTCCTTGCCCTGTTCCTTGACGGCCTTGACGCGCAGGCCGTTGAAGCGGCCCAGCTCGCCGAGCGTGTACAGCCGGGCCAGGTCCTGGCGGATTCCGGCGTCTTCGTTGACGCCCCGGGCCTGGGCGAGGCTGATCAGCAGGCTGGCACCGCCACGCATGGCGCCGAGCGCGCCGCCGGGCTGCTGCGACTTCTTGGCGCCGGGCGCGGGAGCGGGAGCGACCAGGTCGCCGACCCGCCGGCCGAGGAAGCCCATGACGGTGCCCGGCTGGGCCAGGCCGCCGCCCGCGGCGTTGCCGCCACCCGAGCCGAGGCCCGCCCGCTCGTTCATGAGCGTGGTGTTGGCCGCAGCCCATCCGTTGTTGACCCCGCCGATGAGGGCGGAGTCGGCCACCCGCGCGTCGGTGATGAACACCTCGTTGAACAGGGCGTGCCCGGTCATCTCCTTGAGGGGTCGGACGTCGACGCCGTCTTGGAGCATGTCGAAGGCGAAGTAGGAGATGCCCTGGTGCTTGGGGACGTCGGGGTCGGTGCGGGCGAGGAGCATGCCGAGGTCGGCGTACTGGCCACCCGAGGTCCACACCTTCTGGCCGTTGACGATCCACTCGTCTCCGTCCCTGACCGCCTTCGTCTGGAGCCCGGCCAGGTCCGAGCCCGCCTGGGGCTCGCTGAAGAGCTGGCACCAGGCCTTCTGCCCGGTCACGATGTCGCGCACGTAGAGGTCGATCTGCTCCTGGGTGCCGTGCGCCGCGATCGTCGGGGCGGCGAGCAGCAGCCCGAGGCCGGCGGGGGCGCCCAGCGCACCGGAGGCGGCGATCTCCTGCTGGACCAGGACCACGTCGGACCGTGCCATGCCCTTCCCGTAGGCGTTGGTCGGAAGACCGGGGGCGGCCCAGCCGGCGAGCCCCAGCCGCTCCCACCACTGGGCCACGGTGAGCTCCGGATCCCAGTTGTCTCCCAGCCAGCCCCGGAGCTCCTCGAGCAACTCGTCGGTGGCAGCCGTCTCGGTCGCGGTGTCGGTCACGACCCGAAGTTACCGGGTGCGCCCGCGCCCGGCGACTCGGTCGCAAAGTGGGTCGAGTGCCCGCCGGGGCCGCCGATTCGGCCGAGCTGGGGTCAGGACACCTCCGAGGGCACCCCGAACCGCTCCTGGTAGGGCGCCACCAACGCCCGGTGCGTGGCCAGGTCGAGCCCGGTGTCGGCGAACGAGTAGTCGTGACCCGAACGGCGCGCCGTGTGGCGGGCGGCCAGGTACGCCTCGAGGGCGGAGCGGAATTCGGGGCTGATCGGGAGGCCCCACCCGTCGTACAGCCCCTCGACGACCCCGACAGGGTCGGCCACGAGGTCGCGGTAGACCACGTCGGCGATCTGGTCGTTCGGGATGTCGCCCGCGTCGCGCTCCGCCGTCACGTGGTCCATCTGCATCTCGAAGCCCATGGCCATGAACTGCACCAGGACGGAGTGGTCCACGTGGTCCGAGTGCATGTAGTGCAGGGTCGCCATGAGGTCGGTCAGCGAGCCGATGACGCGCAGCGGGTCTCGGTGGGTGATCACCACGCGGGCGTCGGGGTAGGTCGAGAAGACCAGGGGCAGGGCGGAGAGGTGGGAGGGCGCCTTGACGACCCAGCGCGTCGTCGGCCGCTCGGTCACCCACTGCAGCGTCTGCAGCTGGCGCTTGTGCCAGTCGTAGATCGGGGCCTGGTCCACGCCGCTGCGCCACATCGTGTAGTCCGCCACGTTGTACAGCCCGGTGTACATGTCACTCGAGAACTGGTGGGCGAAGGAGAAGATGCACTCGGTGGGGAGGCGGCCACCGTTCTCGTGCATGGCGGTGAAGGCGGGGACCATCTCGTCCATCAGCCTGATCTCGTCGTCGCACAGGTCGCCGGACGCGTCCTCGTAGGGGACGCTGAAGAGCAGCTCCCACAGCAGCGGCGGGCGGTTGTCGGGGTCGCAGGCGAGCAACTCGTGCAGCAGCGTCGTCCCGGAACGTCCGAGGCCGGTCACGACGATCGGCGCATGCACCGGCTCGCGCAGCACGGCCGGCTCCCGCGCCCAGAGGTCGACCATGCGCAGCCGGTTCTGGAGGATGAGCTGAATCTCGCCCCGTGTGCGCAGCCGCCCGGGCAGGTGCAGGCGGGCCTCCGTCTCGAGCGACGTGCAGAGGCGACGGAACGGCTCCTCCCACCAGTCGTCGCCGAAGTCGTCGAGGCCCGTCGTGGCGGTAGCGGCGGCGCGGAGGTCGTCGGGGTCGAGCGAAATGAGCGAACGACCGTCGTCGCCGAGGCCGCGACCGAGCGAGACCATCTTGTCGGTCCACGGGCTGCGTGGCGGTGGCTCCCAGGGCATGGGGCGTCACCGTACCCGCAACGGGGGAGGCGCACGGGGAGTCGGATGGGGGACAATGGTCCCGTGGGCGAGAGCGCGACAGGCCTGGGCGTCGGCGAGATCGTCGATCTGTTGGCCACGGGCGCAGCGCGGCCGCTGCGCGACGGGTCGTCCGTCTCGCAACTCGACCATGCGCTGCAGACGGCCGCCCTGCTCGAGCGCGAGGCCCCCGACGATCGCGAGCTGCTGGCGGCGGGGCTCGTGCACGACATCGGCCACCTCGTGCCCGGAGTCGGTGACGATGCGCACGCCGGGGCGGCGGCCGAGGCCGTGCGGGCTGCGTTGGGGGACCGGGTGGCAGACCTCGTGGCCCTGCACGTGCAGGCGAAGCGCTACCTGGTGGCCACCGAGCCGGGTTACGGGGCCGAGCTGGCGTCGGACAGCGTGGCGTCGCTCGCCAACCAGGGCGGCTCAATGTCGCCCGACGAGGTGGCCGCCTTCGGGGCGCTGCCGTTGGCGCCGGCGGCCGTGGCGTTGCGACGGGCGGACGACAGCGGGAAGGTCGAGGGGCTCGTGGTGCGTGACCTCGGCCACTGGGTGCCACTCCTGCAGGGACTGTCCTGACGCGGCGACGAGCCGAGCCGACGCCGGGCCGACCATCCACCGCCCCGTGGGCGCGAGTTGGCGGGTCGCGGCCGGTCAGGTCGTGACGGCGGTGACGAACCCGGCAAAGGCGGCGGGTGAGGTCACCGGGAACAGGTGGCCCGAGTCGGCCCGGATCACCGTCGCCGGCTCCGGGAGCCGCCGGGCCATCTCCTCCTGCGTCTCCGGAGGCACGGGGCGGTCCCGTTCGTTGAGTACGTAGGTGGTCGGGACTCCGGTGACGGCCGACCAGTGCACGGGCTGGAGGTAGTGGTGCACCGTGTCCTCCACGCAGCGGACGGGATCGGCCACGAACAGCAGGGTCTCGTCGTCGAGGGGGTCGCCACCGTAGGCGTGGCGCAACGACTCGGGATCCGCGGCGGGTGCGGGCAGGGTGATGGTCCGCCCGTCACGCTCGGCCGCGGCGAGGGCCAGCACCAGGCCCTCACGGTGGCGCTGCCTCATGCAGTCGATGCCGCAGCCTCCCTCGGCCGGGACGAGTGCGGCGTTCAAGACGATGGAGCGCACCCGGCCGCCGAGGGCGGAGACCACGCCGGGGACGACCAGGCCGCCCGAGGAGTGCGCGACCAGCACGACCGGCTCGTCGCCGGAGCCCGACTCGATGTCGGCCACCACGGACGCCACCTCTTGGTCGACCGACAAGGTGGCCAGGTCGGCCGGCTTGTCGGCCCGTCCGGGCAGGTCGACCGCGATCGTCCCGACCGGGAGCAGGGGGAGCAGACGGTCCCAGAAGCGGGCGGTCGTGCCGCCGCCGTGGACCAGCACGACGGTCATTGCCGTACGGGGCCCGCGGCGAGGCGCATGGGCGCGGACGTTACCGCGACCGGCGGGCGCGGCTGGGCGTCGGAGCGGCAGACTGGGGTCGATGCGGTCACTCGAGATCGAGGTCGACACCTCCCGGGCCCGGACCGTCGACCTCACCGCGGAGCTGGCGCAGTTCTGTGCCGGTCTCGGTGACGGGCTTGTCAACGTCTTCGTGCCGCACGCCACGGCCGGACTCGCCCTCATGGAGGTGGGCTCGGGATCGGACGCCGACCTCGTCGACACGCTCGAAGGGCTCCTCCCGCGCGACGACCGGTACCGCCACGCCCACGGATCGCCCGGCCACGGGGCCGATCACCTGCTGCCGGCCCTGGTGAGCCCGTCGCTCACGCTTCCCGTGCTCAATGGTCGGGTGGCGCTCGGGACCTGGCAGTCGGTGGTGCTCGTGGACCTCAACGCCGACAACCCGCGGCGCCGAGTTCGATTCAGCTTCGTCCCGGCCTCGGAGGGCTAGGGAGCGGGCCGAGGCCGCAGGCGGGGACGAGCGACCCCTCCTCGTCGAACCGCACGGTGCCGCCCGCCACGAGGCGCACGCAGGCCCGGACGACGTCCGGGTCGAAGCGCGTGCCGGCACCGCTCCGGATCTCGTCGAGCGCGGCGTCGACGCCGAGGGCGGCACGGTACGGTCGGGTCGACGCCATCGATTCGACGACGTCCGCCACGGCGATGATGCGACTGCCGAGAGCGATCTGGTCGCCGCGCAGGCCGTAGGGGTACCCGGAACCGTCCGAGCGCTCGTGGTGCTGGAGGATCATCTCCGCCACGTGGTCGGGGAAGGCGACCTTCTTGAGCATGTCGAACCCGGCTTGGCAGTGCATCCTGACCACCGCCATCTCGGTGTCGCTGAGCCGGCCCGGCCGCGTGAGGAGCTCGGCCGGCACCGACAGCTTGCCGATGTCGTGGATCCTGGCGGCCAAGCTGATCTGGTCGATCTCGCTGGTGTCGAGACCGAGCTCGTTCGCGATGGCGACGGCCAGTTGCGCCACGCGCTCCTGATGACCGGCAGTGTAGGGATCGCGCATCTCGACCGATGCCGCGAGGGCGCGGACCACGGCACTGGTGAGGGTGGCCTGGCTCTCCTCGAGCTGCTTCCGGTCGGTGATGTCGATCACCACGATGGCGATGCCCGTCACCAGGCCCTTCACCATGACCGGGTTCAGGTTCGCCAGCCAGGAGTGGGTGCGGTC
>PMPX01000064.1 GCA_003169235.1 Acidimicrobiaceae bacterium
GGGGAACACGGCCACCTCTCGGTCGTAGGGGCGCTCCCAACTCGACACCAGTGCGAGCGCGGTGTGAGGAGCGCCGCGCAGCGGGCTGTCCTCGACGGCCCAGCGCCCGCCAGCCACGTCGTCGATCTCGCCCCGGATGGCGATCATGGCCTCGCAGAACCGGTCGAGCTCGGCGAGGTCCTCGCTCTCGGTCGGCTCCACCATCAAGGTGCCGGCGACCGGGAAGCTCACTGTCGGCGCGTGGAAGCCGTAGTCGATCAGTCGCTTGGCCACGTCGTCGACGGTGACGCCGGTGGCCTTGGTCAGCGCGCGCAGGTCCACGATGCACTCGTGCGCCACCAAGCCGTTCTTGCCCGTGTAGAGGATCGGGAACGACGGCGCGAGCCGGGCGGCCACGTAGTTGGCGGCCAGGACGGCCGACTTGGTCGCATGGGTCAGGCCCGCACCGGAGAGCAGTCGCACGTAGGCCCAACTGATGGAGAGGATCCCCGCACTGCCGAACGGCGCGGCGCTCACCGGGCCGATGCCCTGTCGCTGCTCGGGACGCGGGTGCATTGGATGCGACGGCAGGAACGGCACCAGGTGCTCTGCCACCGCCACGGGTCCCACGCCCGGCCCTCCTCCGCCGTGCGGGATGCAGAACGTCTTGTGCAGGTTGAGGTGCGACACGTCGCCGCCGAACTGACCGGGCTTGGCGAGACCCAGCAGGGCGTTGAGATTTGCCCCGTCGATGTAGACCTGCCCGCCGTGTTGATGGACCACGTCACACATGTCGCCGATGTGCTCCTCGTAGACGCCGTGCGTCGAGGGGTACGTGACCATGATCGCCGCCAGATCGCCGGCGTGCTCCTCACACTTGGCACGAAGGTCCACCAGGTCGACCGTGCCGTCGTCGAGGGCGGCCACCACCACCACGCGCATGCCGGCCATGACGGCGGACGCCGCGTTCGTGCCGTGTGCGCTCGAGGGGATGAGGCACACGTCGCGCCCGGGCTCGCCGCGGGACTGGTGGTAGGCACGAATGGCCAGGAGACCCGCGAGCTCGCCCTGGCTTCCGGCGTTGGGTTGGACCGAGACCTTGGCGTAGCCGGTGACGGTGGCGAGCCACGTCTCGAGCTCGTCGATCAGCGTCAAGTAGCCCGGGGTGCTGTCCAGTGGGGCGAACGGGTGGACGTCGGCGAACCCCGGGAAGCCGACCGGCTCCATCTCGGTGGTCGCGTTGAGCTTCATGGTGCACGACCCGAGCGGGATCATGCCGCGGTCGAGCGCGAAGTCCTGGTCCGACAGCCGTCGGAGATAGCGCAGCATGGCGGTCTCGGAGTGATGCTCCGAGAACACGGGATGGCTCAAGATAGGCCCCCGGCGCCGCAGCGCCTCGGGGAGCGCCGAGGCACCACCCGCTCCGCCACCGGAGGCTCCGAAGGCATGGAGGACCGCCCCGACATGCGCCGCCGTCGTGGTCTCACTGCACGAGATACCGACCCGGTCACCGTCGACCGGACGGAGCAAGACGCCGCGGGCGCGTGCGGCGGCCACGATCTCGGCGGCTCGTCCGGGTGCCCTGACGACGACGGTGTCGAAGAACTCGTCGTGCTCGAGGGCGAACCCCGCGCCACGCAGCGCCGAGGCCAGCTCGACGGTCCGTTCGTGGACGCGATCCGCGATGCCGCGCAGGCCGTCCGCCCCGTGGTACACGGCGTACATGGAGGCCACGACGGCCAGCAGCACCTGTGCGGTGCAGATGTTCGAGGTCGCCCTCTCGCGTCGGATGTGCTGCTCGCGCGTCTGCAAGGCCAGCCGGTAGGCCGGCCGGTCCTCGGCGTCGACCGACAGGCCGACCAGGCGACCGGGGAGGTCCCGCTCGAGCCCGGCCTTGACCGCCATGAACGCGGCGTGCGGACCTCCGTACCACAGCGGCACCCCGAAACGCTGTGAGGACCCGACCACCACGTCGGCCCCCCAGTGCCCCGGCGGCTTCAACACCGTCAGTGCCAGCAGGTCGGCGGCCACGGTGACCATGGCGCCCCGTTCGTGTGCGTCCTCCGTCAGAGCGGCGAAGTCACGGATGGCGCCCGAGCATCCGGGGTACTGCTGGACCACGCCGAAGTAGTCACCCTCGGGCAACCCGGCGGCGAGGTCGGTCACGTCCACTGCAATCCCGAGCGGCGCGAGGCGTGTCTCGAGGATGGCGATCGTCTGCGGCAGGCAATCGGCGTCCACGACGACCCGGTGTGTCGCGACGGTGGCCCGCCGCCGCATGAGGGTGACGGCTTCCGCCACCGCCGTCCCCTCGTCCAGCAGGGAGGCATTGGCCGTGTCGAGACCCGTCAGGTCGCACACCATGGTCTGGAAGTTCAGCAGGGCCTCCAGGCGACCCTGGCTGATCTCGGGTTGNNGCGATCACGTTGTCCGCCGCGAGGCGTCGCAGCTCCTCGAGCACCTCCCGTTCGGAGGCGGCCGGTGGAAGGTCCAGTGCACCGAGGCTCCGCACGCTGTCGGGGACGGCGGCGTCCATGAGAGCGTCGAGACTCTCGTAACCCAACACCTTGAGCATGCCCGATTGCTCGTCGTCCGAGGTCCCGACGTGGCGCCGGACGAAGTCCTCGAATGGCTCGAGCTCGCCCGGTCCTGCGTCTTGACGCTGTTCGCTCACGGAGGCCTCCTCACCTGCCCGTGGTTCACACGGAGCTCGTCGGATGTCCTCCCCGCTCTGTCATCGGACCTGAGAGTCTCGCCGCATGTGAGCGACTTCCACCTTCGGTGCGGCGCACGGGGCGCCGCTTTCCAGAGTTGCCTCGCCGGAGCGGTATGTCGGCCTGAGAGTTTCTCGGGGAGAGTTGCTCCTCCGGCGTCCCCTCGCCTGCGTGGTACGGGGACTCTGGCGCTCCGGTTCAATCGGCGTATTCAGTTGTGGTCCCACTATAGGGCACCGATCCGCGCACTCGGCGGCTGGTGCCGCGCTAGTCGCTCTCTTCGCGCACCGGCCACAGGGGTGGCCGGACCAGGCGAGCGGCCAGCTCCCGGCCGCGTTGGACCACCGTCACGGCGTCGCCGTCGAGCAGGCGGGCGTCGGCCTCCACGAACCCGAGCCCGATGCCCCGCTCGCGCATGGGTGAGTAGTTGCCGCTGGTCAAGATGCCGACGCGTTCGTCGTCGTGCACGACCTCCGAGCCGTCGCGCAAAGGCTGCCGGCCGTCGGCCACGAAGCCCCGCAGACGGCGGGCCGGACCGTTGGCCCGCTCCTCCTCCAGGGCGGCCCGACCGGTGAACTCCTCCTTGTCCCAGCCGACCACCCAGCCCAACCCGGCCTGGAGCGGCGTGATGCCCGGACCCAATTCGTGGCCGTGCAGCGGGAGGCCCGCCTCGAGCCGCAGGGTGTCTCGGGCGCCCAGCCCGGCCGGGACGACGCCCTGTGCGAGGACTGCGTCCCAGAAGCTCGTCGCCGCCTCGGAGGGCACGGAGCACTCGACGCCGTCCTCGCCGGTGTACCCGGTCCCGGCGACCAGGCATTCGACCCCGTCCCACTCGAACCGCTCGACGCTGAACCGGTGCACCGCTGCGGCCTCCGGGGAGACCACGGCCAGGTGGGCTCGCGCCTCGGGACCCTGTACCGCGATGACCGCCCTCTCCGCGGTGACGTCGTTGCCCCCGATGGCGGCGACCACCTCGCTCGTGTTGGAGGCGTTGGGCATCACGTCGAACCGCTCGTCGTCGACCCACCAGACGATGATGTCGTCGATGACCGAGCCGTCGTCGTCGAGGAGATGCGTGTACTGGGCCCGCCCGGGATGGATGCGTCGCAGGTCGTTGCTCAGCGAGTGCTGCAGGTGTTCAAAGGCGTCCCCACCGCGCACGCGGACCGTTCCCAGGTGGCTGACGTCGAAGGCCACGGCGGACTCTCGGCAGGCCCGGTGCTCGGCCACCGTGCCCGACGGGTACGCCAGCGGCATGTCCCAGCCGCCGAAGGGCACCATCTTGGCCCCGAGCGCGACGTGTGCCGCGTGGAGCGGTGAGACCCGGAAGGGCGCGCCTCCCCCGTCGTCGCCGCCGCTCACCCGGCCAGATTAGGCGGCGCCGGCGGTGGCGGTCAGCCAGCCGTGCGAAGCGAGCAGCGAGGTGAAGTCGCGCTGGTACACGACGGAGATCGGCACCTCCGGGTAGAGCTCACGCATGCGACGCACCTTGCGGTTCTTGCGGGTGACGAGCCGTTGATCCGCCGTCGTGAGCTCAATGAAGACACCACGGTCCGTCAGGTAGAAGTCCGGGCGGAAGCCGGACACCGGCGATCCCTCCGCATCCCACTCCAGCGGGAACTCCACCGGCTCGTACTGCCAGCGCTCACCCGAGAGATCGAGCATGGCGGCAAAGACGCGTTCGGAGGGATGGGCGAACCGGACCTGTCCGGCCGGGACGCAGGCCGGATGGCTGGTGCGACCGTTGCGCGCGGGGTCCGTCGCGCTCACTCCCCCGCGGCCCGTGCGACGGGTACCCGGTGCGGGCGCCCCTTGGCCGGCGCAGCCGGAACCTGAGCGTCGAGGCGCACGATGTCGGCGTCGAGGGCCTCGACGACCCCCGCCAGCGGGACGATGTTGAAGACGCCCTGGCCACCGGCCAGCAGGTCGACGACCTCGCCGTTCGACCGGGCCAGCACCGAGCTGGTCCCCGTGAGCACGAGGTTGGCCGACGCCAGGTCCGAGCCCAGGTCGTCGCGCAGGCACTCCACGGCCCGGCGGGCCGACTGGAGGGACACGCCGGCGTCCAGCAGCTGCTTGATCACCTTGAGCTCGAGCACGTCGGAGTACGAGTAGACGCGCCGGGAGCCACTCCCCTTCGCCGAGGCCAGCGACGGTTGGAGCAGGCCGGTACGGGCCCAGTAGTCGAGCTGGCGGTACGTGATCCCCACCAGGCCGCATACCTGCGGCCCGTGAAACCCTCCGACATGGGCTGCGGAATCCTCGGCCATCGCACCTCCTGTGCCTTCTCCCGGGCCGTCACTCTAGTGCACGCCGGACGACACGGACGTAGTTACGAAGGCGTTATTCGGGAGATCCCGCGGGTTCGGCCGGTTCCATCGGCCAGGCCACCACCGGCCCCCGCACGGAGAGTCCCACCCGGCGCCCCGGCTCGGGCGGCACGCCTCCGGCCACCCGTACCACCAGCTCCGGAAGCCCCTCCGCCCCGGACCGGACCCGGACCACGGCGTCGTGGCCGAAGTACTCGTAGCTCGCCACCGTGCCCTCCACCGAACCATCCACCACCTCGCCCAGGGCGATCTGTTCGGGCCGCACCATGACCCGGGCCCTTCCTCCGGCCGCGGGACCACCCCACCCCCCGAGGTCGAGGGGGCCGAGCGCCGTCAGCGCGACCTCGTCGCGGACCTCCCCCTCGAGCACGTTCGACTCTCCGAGGAACCGCGCCAGCTCGGGGTCCTCAGGGTGCCCGTAGAGCGCCGCCGGCGTGTCGAGCTGGGCGATGACACCGTGGCGGAGGACCGCCACCTGGTCGGCCATGGACAGGGCCTCGTCCTGGTCGTGGGTCACCAGGATGGAGGTCGTGCCCGCCAGCCGCAGCACGTCGAGCACGTCGGCGCGCACCGAGGCGCGCAGGGCCGCGTCCAGCGAGGCGAACGGCTCGTCGAGCAGGACGATGTCGGGCTCTATGGCCAGTGCGCGGGCCAGGGCGACCCGCTGCTGCTGACCCCCGGACAACTGGTGCGGGTAGCGCCGCCGGAATCCCGAGAGGCCCACGAGCTCGAGCAGCTCGTCGACCCGTTCCTTTCGACTCGGGCCCCGGCCGAGGCCGAACGCCACATTGCGGCCGACGCTGAGGTGCGGGAACAGGGCGCCCTCCTGGGGCACGTAGCCGATGCGCCGGTGCTGGCACGGGACGAAGCGGTGGCCGGCGTCGTCGACGACCTCGTCCCCCAGCCGGACCTCCCCCTCGTCGGGCCGCTCGAACCCGGCGACGATGCGCAGGAGCGTCGTCTTGCCGCTCCCCGACGCCCCGAGGATCGCGGTGAACGAGCCGTGCGGGACAGCCAGGTCCACGCCGCGCAACACGTCCTGTGGGCCGAACGCCTTGGTGACGCCGGTGACGGAGAGGTCCTTCATGCCGCCACTAGTGTGCCCGGAGCGGGCGCGGCGAGGGGAACGCCGGCCCCGGCCGCTCTCTCGGGTTGGCGATCGAACCACCGCCCGAGGATGTACCCGGGCACCGCGGCGATCAGCACCATCACCAGGGCGTAGGGCGCAGCCTGGCTGTAGGAGCCGTTGGACTCGAAGGCCCAGAACTGGGTGGCCAGCGTCTGCACGTTTGTCGGGTGGAGGACCAGGGTGGCGGTGAGCTCCGTCGCCGTCTCCAGGAAAACCAGCGCGAAGGCGGCGGCCAGGCCCGACCCGATGAGGGGCAGCGTCACCCGCGATAGGACGGAGCGACGCCGCACACCGAGCGACATGGCCACTTCCTCGAGCCCGACCGGCGAACGGGCCACGGCGGCACGCACGGCGACGACGGCCAGGGGGAAGAACATGATGGCGTAGGTCAGCACCATCAACGGGTTGGTCTGGTAGAAGTCGCCCTGCAGGAGGTGCTCGGTGACGTAGGTGAAGCTCAGCGCAATGACCAGACCGGGGACGGCCAGGACGAGCATGTTGCTGCGCTCCAGGGTCATGACCCGGCGGCGGCTGAAGCGCACCGAGAGCAGCGCTATCGGGAGGGCCGCCATGGTCGCCACGACACCGGCGGCGACCGAGTAGCCGAAGGTGTTCGCGGTCGCCGCGAAGAGCGAGGCCGGTGGCAGGGTGCTGTTGCCTCCCTGGACGATCAGGTAGACGATCGCCCCCACGGGCACCCCCAGAGCCAGGACGACGAGGAGCGCCATGCCGGCCAACACCAACGGCGATCCGCGGCCGAGCCGGGCCGGGCGGGCGCGCGAGGCGGCTCCGGCGCCCACTCGCGACACGCGCCCACGGCCACGTACCGAGCCCTCGCTCGCCAGCAGCATGGCGCCGAGCAGGACCAGGATGAGAGAGAGCGCGCACGCGGCCGGCTCGTTGAAGCCCACCTGGAACTCGTTGTAGATCTCCGTGGTCAGCGTCTGGTAGCCGAGGATCTCGAACGCGCCGAACTCGGCCAACACCACCAGGCCGACCAGGATGCAGCCGCCGAAGATGGCCGAACGGGCCTGACCCACCGTGACGGTCCAGAAGGTGCGAAGCCTTCCGAGGCCGAGGCTGCGCGCCACCTCCTCCTGCGCGGGGTCGGCGCTACGGAGGCTGGCCGCCACCGGGAGGAAGACCAGTGGGTAGACCGCCAGCGTCATCACCAGGACCGCGGCCCAGAAGCCGCCGATGCCAGGAAAGATGGCCCGCCACCCGAAGCTCACCACGAAGTCGGGGATACCCAACGGAATGACCACCAGGATCGCAAAGAGTCGCCGATACGGGAGGTCGGTGCGCTCCACGAACCAGGCGGACGACGTCCCGAGGACCGCACACAGCGCCGTGACCACCACCAGCAGCGACACCGTGTTCCAGATCAGCGTGGCGGTGAGGCCTCGGAAGAGCAGTGCGTGCAGCTGGGCCCAACCGACCTGGACCGCCTGGACGACCAGGAACACCAGTGGGAGCAGCACGACCAGGGAGACCAGGACGGCGACGGACGTCAACAGCAGCGGCAGGGGCCGCCTCCCGGCGTGGTGCCGGCGAACCGCCCCCGTCGCGCTCACAAGAGTTGCGCCTCCTGGAGCAGCCTGATCGCTTCGGCGCCCGTGCCCAGCTCGGCGACGGTGATGTCGTTGGGTTGCAGCTGGTCGAACCGGGTCTCCGGCTGCGCGGTCGTGACGCCCGAGGCGATCGGGTACTCGAAGCTGTCGCTGTGAGCGAGGATCCGCTGCCCCTGCTGGGAGGTCAGGAAGGCCAAGAAGCGCTGGGCGGTGGCCTGATGGGTCGACGACTTGAGGATCCCTGCGCCGGAGACGTCGACCACGTAACCGACGTCGCGGGGTGCGAAGTACGCGATGGCCGAGTGCATCGCCGACTCGCCTACCTGGGCCCGCTCGCGGTACCAGTAGTACTGGTTGATGATGCCGAGCGCGACCTGGCCGCTGTTGACCTGCGAGGTGACCGTCTCGTTGTCCGGGTAGTCGTGGCCGCCGGCGTTGGCCTTGACCGCCTCGAGCCAGCGCAGGGCCTCAGCCTCCCCGTGGGTGCGGGCGATGGACGTGACGATGGGCTGGAAGTCCGTCTCGGAACCGGCGATGGCCACCTTGCCCTTCCATTGCGGCTCCGCCAGGTCCATGGCCGACGACGGGAGCTGGTCGGCCTTGAGCAACGACGTGTTGTAGATCATGACGCTGACCCGGGCGGAGACGCCGACCCACTTCCCGTCCGGGGAGTTGAAACGGGACGGCGTGTTGGCCAGGGTCGATGAGTCCACGCCGGCCAGCAACCCCTTCGAGGCCAGGTACTGCAGGGGGGGTGAATTCTCCGTGTAGTACACGTCGGCCGGTGAATGGGAGCCCTCCGTCACGATCTGATCGGCCAGCACGTCCTCGTCGTCGCTGCGCAGGTTCACCGAGATGCCGGTCTGCTTCTCGAACGCGGTCACCAGTGACTCCGTGGTCTGCACGTGCTGTCCGCTGTAGACCGTGAGGCTCTCCCCCCCGCCGCCCGACCCCTGGGCGCAGCCGGTGAGGAGCACCGCCCCGAGGCTGGCGGCCACGCAGCCCGTCAGAGCGCGCCGCACCGACCGCTCCCGCGACCACCTCCGTGAGCCGTGCATCGAACCGGGACACCCCTCCGACCTGCATCATCTGAAAGTTAGGTTGCCCTAACTTTAGGGTGCCCTCAGAACAGCGTCAAGACCGCGCGGCTCAGGCGTCGGGCACCAGGCCCCCGCCCGCCAGGTCGGCCCGCCCCTCCAGCGGGCTCGAGGGCTCGGCGTGGAAGCGGACCGGGATGCGGCCGGCGGCGCGAGCCTGCCATCCCGCCTCGACCGCCAGGCGCATGGCCCGGGCCATCGCCGCCGGGTCGTGGGCCCGGTTGACCGCCGTCGCCACCAGCACGGCGTCGCATCCGAGCTCCATGGCCAGCGCGGCGTCGGACGCGGTGCCGATGCCGGCGTCGAGGATGACGGGGACCTCGACGGCCTCCCGGAGCAGCGCGATGTTGTGGGGGTTGCGGATCCCGAGCCCGCTGCCGATGGGCGACCCGAGCGGCATCACCGCGGCACACCCGACCTGCTGCAGGCGGAAGGCCAGCACGGGGTCGTCGGTCGTGTAGGGCAGGACGACAAACCCGTCCTCCGCCAGCTGCTCCGCGGCGGCCAGGAGCTCGACCGCGTCCGGCAGCAGCGTGCGGTCGTTGCCGATCACCTCGAGCTTCACCCAGTCGGTGCCGAACGCCTCCCGCGCCAGCTTCGCCGTGAGCACGGCCTCCGATGCGGTCGCGCACCCGGCCGTGTTGGGCAGGACCCGTACGCCGAGTTCGTCGAGCAGCGACAGCAGCGCGCCACGCCCCGAAGCCTCGACCCGGCGCACCGCGACGGTCGCCATCGCCGCGCGCGATTCGCACAGCGCGGCGCGCAGCGCGTCGAGGCTGGTCATACCCCCGGTGCCGAGCAAGAGACGCGACGACAGGACCTCGCCGGCAACGATCAGGTGATCCGTCGTCGCCTCCCCGGCGTCGTTGGGTGTCACCGGACGACGATACCCCGGTGCCCGCCTATGGTGGCTCGGTGCCTGACGCGACCCCACCGACGGCGCTGACCATCGCCGGGTCCGACTCGGGCGGCGGCGCCGGTGCCCAGGCCGACCTCAAGACGTTCGCGGCCCACCGCGTGCACGGCACGTGCGCCCTGACCGCCGTGACCGCGCAGAACACGGCCGAGGTGCGCGGCGTCGTGGCCCTCGAGCCCTGGTTCGTCCGCCAACAGGTCGAGGCCGTGCTCGACGATTTCGCAGTGGGCGGGGTGAAGACCGGGATGCTCGCCACCGCCGCCATCGTCCGCGAGGTCGCCGACCTGGCCGCCGCCGGCCGGTTGCCCCAGCTCGTCGTCGATCCCGTCCTCGTTTCCTCGAGCGGGCACCGTCTCATGGAGCCCGAGGGCATCACGGCGTATCTCGAGCTTCTCCTCCCCCATGCCGTCGTCGCCACTCCGAACCTGCGCGAGGCCGCCGTCCTGGGCGACACCACGGTGGAGCGCCTCGCCACACTGGACGCCCGGGTCGACGTGGCGCAGCGGCTCAGGACAACCGGGGCCCGCTACGTCGTGGTGAAGGGAGGCCACCTCACCGAGTCCGCCGACGACGTCGTGGCCGGCCCCGACGGGGTCGTGGTGCTGCCCGGCACACGGGTGGTCACCGGGAACGACCACGGCACCGGATGCTCGCTCTCCGCCGCCGTGGCCGCCCGCCTGGCCCTCGGGGCGACCGTGCCCGATGCGGTCGCCGAGGCGAAGGCCTACGTGGCGCAGGCCCTGGCCGGAGCCGCCGCCTGGCACCTGGGCGCGGGGCACGGACCACTCGACCATTTCGGGTGGTCCGCCTCACCGTAGGCTGGTGCACGCCCATGACGCTGCACGACACCGACACCGAGGTCCTCGGCGAGGACGAGGCACCGGTCGCCCCCCTCCGGCCGCCGACGCCCGGGGGGATCTCCATGCGGCCGGCCATGATCGTTCTCGGTCTTGCCGTGCTCATCCTCGCGCTCTTCGTCACCATCGGGGTCCTGTCGTCGCAGAGCCCGGCTCCCGTGCGCAGCGGGGCGGCAGCCAGCTCCGTGGCCGGCACGCCCCTCCGCGCCGAGCCGGCCACCGCGGCGCTCTCCCCCATCGTCGGCGGCGGTCAGCCGCCGACCAACATCGTCAACGCCGTGTCCGTCCCGGCCGGCTCCGTCCGGGTCTCGCACCAGAACAACGCCGCCGACTCCGGCCAGTACGACTCACAGGTGGTCTTCCGCTCCGGCGACTCCCAGGGTTCCCTGCTCGCCTTCTACGCAGCGGACATGCGGCTCCAGGGTTGGCAGGTCTTCGACCGGGGCCCGGCAGCCAACGATCCGGGAGCTCTCGAGATCCTGGGCAAGCTGGCCGGCTCCGACGGCTACTACTGGGAGATGGGGGCGACCATCTCACCCACGACCTTCACTCGGGGCGGCCCCGCACGCGGTCAGACCGACTTCACCATCCGCCTGCTCCAGGAGAGTGACGACTCCCCCTGAGCGGTCCGGCGGGTGCGGCGAGCTCAGCGCGTCGACGACGTGACCGCCTGCCCCACCGGCGCCAACGCGTCGTCGACCAGGACGCCGAATCGGTCCTCCGGCTCGGCCAGCAGGTACGCCCACACGAAGAAATTGATCGGGTAGAGCAGGTAGCCCACGCGCGGGTTCGGGGCCAGCAGGATGAGAGCCGACATCACGACGCCCGCGATGTTGCAGACCTCCGATGCGGTGCTCGGCGTGTGCCGGTACAGGTGGCGGGCCAGCAACACGGCGAGCACGATCCCGACCGAGAGCGGAAGCGCCCGGCTCAGCGAGGGGAAGGCGGTCACCAGCTCGTGCCCGGGGAGCGCGCTCGCCGCGGTGGACGGGATGGCACTCAGGCCGAGCGGGAACAGCACCACGTCGTCGATGAGGGCGAAAGGTCCCCGGAGGGCGAACGGGAAGATCGTCGGCACCGCCACGACGACCATGCCCGCGAGCATGGAGAGCGGCCGCCGCTCGCCTTTGCGGCCACATGCCGCGAACAGCGCCAGCGCGGCCAGGGGCCATGCGGTGAACTTCATGGCCGACGCGATGCCGAAGACGATGCCCGAGGCGAAGGGTCTTCGTCGCTGCGCCAGCACCATGGCGAGGAGGAGGAATGCGGCCACCGGGATGTCGTCCCCCCCGGTCGCCAGGGGCAACGCCGCCAACGGCAGGATGACGAGCGCCTGGAGCGCCCGGATCTTTCGTCGCCCATCGGCTCGGCTCAGGTAGAGCGCCACAGCGGCCACCGCCAGCGTGGTCAAGCAGAAGAAGATGCGGGCGTCGCTCAGCCCGTTGTTGGGCCAGATCTCGCTCGGAATGCCCGCCACGGCCATCAGCGGCAGGTACGGCAGGAATCCCGCATAGTCCGGCTCACCTGGGGGGTGGTACTTGACGGCATGGTGCAACCGGACCAGCGGGTGGTAGGGATCCTGGCCCCGGACGAGGTCCTGCCCGCCCACCTCCACGGTCACGACCTCGGGCTGCTGGTGGGAGCCGGCGACACCGTCGAAGCGCCACAGGATCTCGAGACCGAGCGGGATCGCCAGCGCTCCGACGAACACACAGACGGCGACGATGATCCGGGCCAGCCAGGCGCGCCGGTGCTGGAGTTTGGTCAGGCGGTGGTCCGGTTGCCGCATGCGGGCCCGGTGCACCGCCCACGCCACGACGGCCGACGCCAGCGCGCCGAAGGCGAAGGGCGACAGGGCCATGCGCCCCCACACCTGGTAGAGCGCGTTGGCCGACGTGTAGATGGTGACGAGCGCGAACACGGCACTGCCCAGGTAGAGCAGCGCGTCACCGGCCTCGGGAGAGATCCGCTTCGTGCGCTCCAACCCCCGCTGCCAAAGGTCGACGATCGGGGCGGTCCAGCTCGGCATCGTGGCGGAATTGGTCGGCATGGCGTCTCTCGGAAAAGCCTCGCACACGGGGTGCGCCCAGGAATGCACCCCCGGGGTGATCCTAGGCGGAACCGCTCAGAGGCGGAGCTCCTCCAGGTAGAACCCCAGCTCGGCCTCGAGGCATGCGCTGAGCGTGTCCGCCCGGCGGAACCCGTGCCCCTCGCCCTCGAAGAATCGGAGGTCACAGCGGACGCCGGCCGCGACCAGGGCGTCACGCATGGACGCAGCCTGTGACGGCGGCACGACCGCGTCCTCCGTCCCCTGGAGGAGCAGGACCGAGCCAGCCATGGAGGTGGCCCTGCTCACCGGCGAACGCTCCACGTAGAGCGATCGGGACTCGGGAAGCGGGCCGATCAGGCGGTCCGTGTAGTGCGCCTCGAAGTCGTGGGTCGTCGCGACCAGCCCCAAGAGGTCCGTCACCCCGTACCACGAGACGCAGGCCCC
>PMPX01000302.1 GCA_003169235.1 Acidimicrobiaceae bacterium
CCGACCTGGGCACGTTCCAGGTGACGTACGCCGGCCACCCCTTGTACCTGTTCGACCCGGGTCCGGCCTCGTTCTTCGGCGCCAACTTCTACGAGACGGTCCAGCCGCTCCCGCCGTGGAACACCGCCTGGTTCCTGATCTCCCCGTGGGGAACGCCGGCCACCGGACCGGCCACCATCGAGACGGAGGCACCCCAGGCCGGCACCACGTACAGCTCGACCGAGCTGGCGACCGAGATGCTGCCCGGCACCGGAGGGGCGGCGGTGTCCGTGTACACCTTCAGCGGTGACTCGCACTTCAGCCACTGCTACGGATCGTGCGCCCGGGAGTTCATCCCGCTCGTGACCGTGGGGGCTCCCGTCCTCGGCACCGGCGTCACCCCGGGAGCGGTGGGCGTCGTGTGGAGGGCCGACGGCACCGAGCAGGTCACGTACCACGGCCAGCCGCTGTACATCTACGCCCAGGAGCAACCCCTCGTCGACCCGGGGCCGCCACCGAGCCTCATCACGAACGGCACGGCCGGCAGCGGCAACGGGGTCAGCGCCTTCGGCGGGGTCTTCAGCCTGGTCAGCCCGTAGNNATTGCGCGTCCGGGGCCTGCGGGGCCTTCTCGATGCCGGTACCGTGGCGGGCGAGGTTGATGCGGGTGGCCACGTATGTCCTGATCCATGGTGCCGGCGGTGCCTCGTGGTACTGGCACCTCGTGGCACCGCGGCTGACGTCGCTGGGCCACGAGGTCGTCGCCGTCGACCTTCCCTGCGACGACGACGGGGCGGGGCTCGCCGAGTACGCCGACTGCGTCGTCGAGGCCGCGGGGCCGGGCCGGGGGGTCATCGTGGTCGCCCAGTCGCTCGGTGGCTTCACCGCCCCGCTGGTCTGCGACCGGCTCGACGTCTCCCTCATCGTCCTCGTGGCGGCCATGGTGCCCCGGGCCGGCGAGTCGCCCGGCGAGTGGTGGACGAACACGGGTCACACGTTCCCGGATCCCTTCGACCCCGCGGAGGTCTTCGCCCACGACCTGCCCGAGGAGCTGGCCGAGGAGCTCGCGACCCATGTCCGGCGCCAGTCGGACACGCCGTTCGAGAAGCCGTGGCCGCTCGATGCGTGGCCCGACGTCCCGACCAGGTTCCTCCTCTGTCGCGACGACCGCTTCTTCCCGGCGGACTTCCAGCGCCGCGTGGTCCGCCAGCGCCTGGGCATCACGCCCGACGAGATGGACGGGGGGCATCTCCCGGCATTGGCGCGGCCCACCGAGCTCGCGCACCGCCTGGAGGCGTACCGGATCGACGTCGCCGGGGCCGACGGGTGAGCCTCAGGTCGACGTGATGACCCGCTGATCCGGCTGGGGCTCTGCCGACGGGTTCGCGAGGGTCCGCTCGGGCAGGAGGAGGACCGCCCCGATCAGGAAGCAGATGGCGCCGACGAACGTGCCGAGGTTGGTCAACGCCAGGCTCACCAGGTCGCCGTTCGGCTTGACGTAGGACGCGATGGCCGAGACGCCGAAGGCGACGGAGCCCAACAGGTTCAGCATGGTGATCTGCCACGAGATGGACGACGGGCGCCAGGCGAACGGCCCGTCGCACTCCTCGGCCCACGACAGCCAGCTGGAGACGAGGAAGCACACCGACCCCAGGGCGTCCGGTCGCCACACCGGATGGTGGCCGGGCGAGGCACCCAGCCCGACGACGAGCGCGCTGAGGGTGGTGCGGTTGAACCACAGCGTCCCGGCGAACTGGATGATCGCGGCCCACCAGTCGATTCGGTGGTGCTGGACCCTGAAGAGCGACCGCAGTCCCAGGCGGTGCGCCGCGCCGAGCGCGGTCGGGGTGGAGGCCGTCTCGTAGTACACCAGGAAGGAGGCCGTCGTGAAGAAGATGGACCCGATGAAGTAGGTGAGGTCGTCGGGGTTGGTGCCGACGCCCGTCGCGTTGGGAGGGAACGAGCCCAGCGCGAAGCAGATCGACCCGATGGCGAACAACACGCCGATCCACCACGCGATGGCGCGGGGCGCCCACCACGTGGAGCCGGCCGTCGTCCCCGGGTGCTTGCGGTGCCAGCGTGACCCCCAGGCGACCTGCGTGCCGTCCGGGCGGCGGAACACCTCACGGGTCACGAAGGGGCCGAGGCCACGACCGCCCAGGCGGGTCCAGCCCTCGGGAAGGTCGACGTAGGCCCCTCGCATCGCGGGTCACGATAGGACGCGTTGCCGTCGGGCGGCACCTCCGGGTTGAATGATGGCGTGAGACCGGTGCCGGCGGCGCGACCGTGACCGATGCCGCCTTCCCCTCGCTGCAGCAGGTGGTGCTGGACACGACGGACGCCCGGGCCCTGGCCGGGTTCTACCGCGAGCTCCTGGGCTACGAGTACCGGGCCGGGGACGAGCCGCCGCCCAGCGGGGAGGACGATCCGGCGGGGCGTGACTGGCTGGTCCTCGTGCACCCGTCGGGGTCACCCCGCATCGCGTTCCAGCAGGTGGCCGAGCTCCCGCCCCCGACCTGGCCGGATTCGGCGACACCCCAGCAGCTGCACCTCGATCTGACCGTGCCCGACGAAAGGTCACTGGCGGAGCAGCACCGGCGAGCGCTCTCTCTGGGCGCTCGCCTGCTGCTGGACCGGTCGGCGGATCCGGTGGAGCGCCTCTACGTCTACGCCGACCCGGACGGGCATCCCTTCTGCATCTTCGTGGCCCAGGGATAGGCGCCCGCGCCGTCCGCGTGGCGGGCCGGCGCCCGCCGATCGGGCATCATGTGGACTCGCCGACGGGGAGGTGCCCGCATGGGACAGCAGGTGCGTGGTGTGGTGGCGCGGGAGAAGGGGGCGCCGGTGACGCTCGAGACGATCGTCGTGCCGGACCCCGGGCCCGGCGAGGCGGTCGTCGCCGTGCAGGCCTGCGGCGTGTGCCACACGGACATGCACTACCGCGAGGGGGGCATCAACGACGACTTCCCCTTCCTGCTCGGCCACGAGGCGGCGGGCGTCGTCGAGTCGGTCGGCCCGGACGTCACGGACCTGGCGGCCGGCGACTTCGTCGTCCTCAATTGGCGGGCCGTGTGCGGCGAGTGCCGCGCCTGCCGGAGGGGTCGGCCCTGGTACTGCTTCGCCACGCACAACGCCACGCAGAAGATGACGCTGGACGACGGCACGCCCCTCTCCCCCGCGCTCGGCATCGGCGCCTTCGCCGAGAAGACGTTGGTGGCGGCGGGCCAGTGCACGAAGGTCGACCCGTCGGCGCGGCCCGAGGCGGTGGGGCTGCTCGGCTGCGGCGTGATGGCGGGGCTCGGCGCCGCCATGTTCACGGGCCAGGTCGGCCTGGGCGACTCGGTGGCCGTCTTCGGCTGCGGCGGTGTGGGGTGCGCCGCCGTCGCCGGGTCGAAGCTGGCCGGGGCGGCGACCATCATCGCCGTCGATCTCGATCCCGGGAAGCTCGAGCTCGCCACGTCCTTCGGCGCCACGCACACGGTCGACGCCAGCGCCGGCGACCCGGTGGAGGCGATCCGGGCCCTCACCGGGGGCAACGGCGCCGACGTCTGCATCGAGGCCGTCGGCCACCCGGCCGTGATGGAGCAGGCGTTCATGGCGCGCGACCTGGCGGGGACGCTGGTCCAGGTCGGCGTCCCGACGCCCGACATGCGCATCGACCTGCCGATGATCGAGTTCTTCGGGCGGGGCGGCGCGCTGAAGCCGAGCTGGTACGGCGACTGCCTCCCCTCCCGCGACTTCCCCATGCTGGTCGACCTCTACCTCGACGGACGGCTCGACCTCGACCGCTTCGTCAGCGAGACGATCGGCATCGACCAGGTGGAGGCCGCCTTCGCCCGCATACAGCGCGGCGAGGTGCTGCGCTCGGTCGTCGTCATCTGAATGGCCCTCCCGCTCGCCCCCTTCGGCCCCCGGCGCGGCCTGCGCGGCATGGTGGCCGCCGCCGACCAGCTCGCGGCGTCGGCCGGGGTCGGCCTGCTCGCCCGCGGCGGCTCGGCGGCGGATGCGGCCGTGGCCACCGGGGCCGTGATGGCGGTCGTCGGGCCCCATCTGTGCGGCCTGGGCGGCGACATGCTCGCCATGGTCGCGCCACCCGGGTCGCCACCCGAGGCGCTCCTCTCCATCGGACGTGCGGCGGCCGGGTCCGACGCGACCCGCATGCGCGGCGAGGGCATGACGGCCATGCCGCTGCGCGGTGACATCCGCAGCGTGCAGGTGCCCGGCGCCGTCGACGGCTGGCTCGCCCTCCATGCCCGCTACGGCCGGCTCCCGCTCGACGAGGTGCTGGAGCCGGCGACGGAGCTGGCCGAGGACGGCTTCGCGGCCTCCGTCATGCTGGCGCTGGCGAGCCACCTCGTCCACGGGCTCCCGGGGGCCGGCGAGCTGTGCCCCGGCGGGCCACTCGAGATCGGCCAGCGCGTGCGGGTCCCGGGTGTCGGCCGCACCCTGCGCGCCATCGCCCGCGACGGGCGCGACGGCTTCTACGCCGGCGAATTCGGCCGCGGCCTGCTGGCCCTCGGGGACGGCCACTTCGCCGCGTCGGACCTGACGACCAGCGCCGCCGAGTGGCGCCGTCCCCTGCAACTCGCGGCGTGGGGCCACGACCTGTGGACCGTGCCCCCACCCTCCCAGGGCTACCTCACGCTGGCCGGGGCCTTCGTGGCCGAGGCGGCGGGGCTCGGCACCGATCCCGACGACCCGCGCTGGGCCCATCTTCTCGTCGAGTCGTGGCGGGCCGTCGGGCACGACCGCCCCGCCGTGCTCTTCGACGGCGCCGACGGGGACGCGCTGGTGGACCGGGACCGCCTCGCCGATGCGGCGGCACGCGTCGCCCACGAGCGGGCCGCGCCACCCGACGTCGCGCCGGGCCACGGCACGACCGGCGCTGCGGTCAGCCGGCTCGCCGACGGGGACACGACCCACCTGTGCGCCATGGACGCGGACGGCCTCGGCGTCTCCTTGACGCAGTCCAACGCGCTGGATTTCGGCTCCCACCTGATTGAGCCCACCACCGGCGTCTTCCTGCACAACCGCGGCGTGGGCTTCTCGCTGGTCGACGGCCATCCCGCCGAGGTCGGTCCCGGGCGGCGCCCGCCCCACACCCTCTCCCCCATGCTCGTCACGGCCGGGGACGGCGGCCTGACGCATCTCGTGGGCGCCATGGGCGGCGACGCCCAGCCGCAGATCATCGTGCAGCTCCTGGCGCGCCTCCTGCACGCCGGCCAGGACCCCGCGACCGCCATCGCCGCGCCGCGGCTCACCCTCGACGCCCCGTCCGCCGGCCCGTTCCGCCTCTGGTGGGGCGAGGACCTCACCGTCGCGGTCGAGTCGGACGCCCCCGGGTCGTGGGAGCGCGGGCTGGTCGCACGCGGCCACCGGGTCCGGGCGATCAGCGCCTTCGACCCGGTCGCGGTGGGCTGCGCCCAGATCATCGCGGTCCAGGGCGACGGAGCGGGAGGCCGCCGCCTCGTGGCCGCCTCGGACCCGAGGAGCCCCGAGGGCGCCGCCATCGGCCGCTGAACCCCCTCCGGACGAGACCCTCGCCGATCGCCCGGCCGGTAGCGTGGGCTCATCGAACGCCTCACCCCGCCGCCCCTGCACGCCCCCACGCCGGCCGACGTCGGCGCCCGTGGCGCCGCCGACCGCACCGGTCCCACGAACACGGTGATCCCGCGGTGGTTGCGGAGACCGGACGCAACGGCGCCCCTCCCCGACGGCTACAAGTGGACGGCGCTGTTCATCTCGACCCTCGGCATGCTGATGGCGACCATCGACGGGTCGATCGTGCTCATTTCGCTGCCCGACATCTTCCGGGGCATCGACCTCAACCCGCTCCTGCCGGGGAACAGCTTCTACCTGCTGTGGATGATCCTGGGCTTCCTCGTCACGACGAGCGTGCTCGTCGTGACGCTGGGGCGGCTGGGCGACATGTACGGCCGGGTGCGGATGTACAACCTCGGGTTCGCCGTCTTCACCTTCTTCTCGCTCGCCCTCAGCGTGACCTGGCTGACCGGCCCGGCCGGCGGCATGTACCTCATCGTGATGCGCATCTTCCAGGGGGTCGGCGCCGCCATGCTGATGGCCAACTCGTCGGCCATCCTGACCGACGCCTTCCCGGAGGGCCAGCGCGGGCTGGCCCTGGGCATCAACCAGGCGGCGGCGTTCAGCGGCTCGTTCATCGGCCTGATCCTGGGAGGTCTCCTGGCCCCGATCAACTGGCGCCTGGTCTTCCTGGTGTCGGTGCCGATCGGTCTGTTCGCCACGATCTGGGGCTACCTACGGCTGCGGGAGCTGGGCCAGCGGCGCTCGGCCCACATCGACTGGCCGGGCAACGCCACCTTCGCCCTCGGGCTGGTGCTGCTCATGATCGGCATCACGTACGGAATTGAGCCCTACGGGCAGCACGCGATGGGTTGGACCAACCCCAGGGTGATCGCCGCGCTGGCCGGGGGCGCGCTGCTCCTCGTGGCCTTCTGCTTCGTAGAGGTGCGCGTGCGCGAGCCGATGTTCCACCTGGAGCTGTTCAAGATCCGCGCCTTCACGAGCGGCGTGGTCGCCAGCTTCCTGGCCGCCATCAGCCGCGGCGGGCTGATGTTCATGCTCATCATCTGGCTGCAGGGGATCTGGCTGCCGCTGCACGGCTACTCGTTCGCCACCACACCGCTGTGGGCCGGCATCGCCATGATCCCGCTGACGGCCGGCATGCTCATCGCCGGCCCGACGGCGGGGATCCTCTCCGACCGATTCGGCGCCCGCCCCTTCGCCACCGGCGGCATGATCGGGGCGGCCATCTGCTTCATGCTGCTCGAGGCGCTCCCGATCGACTTCACCTACTGGGTCTTCGGCGTGATCCTCTTCTTCACCGGCCTGTGCATGGCGGCGTTCGGCTCCCCCAACCGCGCCGGCGTCATGAACAGCCTGCCGCCAGAGCACCGCGGCGCCGGCGCGGGGATGAACACGACGTTCCAGAACTCGGCCCAGGTCTTCTCCATCGGCATCTTCTTCACGTTGATCATCGTGGGCCTGTCCTCGGCGCTGCCGCACAACGTCTCGGCCGGACTCCTGAGCCACGGCGTGCCGGCCCCGGTCGCCGACCGGGCCTCGCACCTGCCGCCGATCTCGACGCTCTTCGCGGCCTTCCTGGGCTACGACCCGGTGGCCCACCTCATCGGCGCCGGCACGTTCGCCCACCTGAGCGCGGCGCAACAGGCGTCACTGGAGCAGCGCAGCTTCTTCCCCGGTCTCATCGCCACCCCGTTCCGGGCGGGCCTGCACGCCGCCTTCGACTTCGCCATCATCGCCAGCCTGGCCGCCGCCGCCGCCTCGTGGATGCGCGGCGGGCGCTACGTGTACACCCCGGCCACCGAGGAGCGTGCCGAGGCCGACGAGCTCGTCCTCACCGGCGCCGGCCCGGCCTCGTGAGCCCGGCCCCGTGACGCGGGCGGCCGGGGAGCCCCTCCGGATCGTCTCGCTCGTCAAGCAGGTCCCCCTGGCGGAGTCGCTGCGGCTCGAGGACGGCAGGCTCGTGCGCCGGGGCGTGGGCGCCGAGATGAACCCGTACTGCCGGCGCGCCGTGGCCCAGGGCGTCACGCTGGCCCGGGCCACGGGAGGCACGTGCACCGTCGTCACGCTCGGGCCGCCGAGCGCCGAAGACGTGCTGCGCGAGGCGGTGGCCTGGGGGGCCGATGCCGGGCTGCACCTCTGCGACCCGGCCTTCGAGGGCTCCGACACGCTGGCGACGGCGCGGGCCCTGGCGGCCGCGGTCCGGGCCGCCGGCCCGTTCGACCTCGTGCTGCTCGGCCGCAACTCCATCGACGGCGAGACGGGACAGGTGGGCCCAGAGGTGGCCGAGCTGCTCGACCTCGCCTTCGGCGGCGGCGTGCGGCGGCTGGGGGACCTCGGCTCCTCGCTGCGCCTGGAGCTCGAGCACGACGACGGGACCCAGGAGGTCGAGATCACGCTGCCGGCCGTCCTGTCGGTGGCCGAGCGCCTGTGCGACCCCTGCAAGGTCGACCCCGACGGCAGGGCGGCCGTCCCGGCGGCGCGCCTGACGCGGCTCTCCGCCGACGAGCTGGGCCCCGGCCCCTGGGGCACCGCGGGAAGCCCCACCGTCGTCGGCGCGGCACGGCCGATGGGGCACGCGCGCGCCAACCGGATGCTGCACGGGACCCTCGCCGAGCAGGTGGACGCCGCGGTGCGGGCGCTGCGCCAACGCGGCGCGCTGGACCCCGGCACGTCCCGGCCCGCCCCCTCCCCCGGCGCCGGTGCGGACGGCGCGGGGACGCACCCGGATGCGGCTCCCCGGGTCATCGCCGTCCTGGTGGAGCCGGGACGGCCCGAGGTGGCGCGCGAGCTGCTCGGCGCCGCCGGCCGGCTCGGCCCGGAGACCGGTGCGGTGGTCCACGCCCTGTGCCCCGGTGACGACGACGTGCGCTCCCTGGGCGACTGCGGCGCGGACCTCGCCGTGCTGCTGGCCGGATCACGCGTCGCCGAGGATGTCGCCGACGCGGTCGTCGCCTACGTGCGCGAGACGGTGCCGTGGGCGCTCCTCGCGCCCAGCACGGCCTTCGGGCGTGAGGTGGCCGGTCGCGCCGCGGCGGCCACGGCCTGCGGGCTGGTGGGTGACGCGGTCGCCCTGTCGGAGCGTGACGGGATGCTGGTGGCGGCCAAGCCCGCGTTCGCCGGCGCACTGGTGGCCGACATCACGAGCCGCAGCACCACCCAGATGGTGACCGTGCGGCCCGGGGTGCTCTCCGCACCCCCGGCCCGACGGCACGACGCACCCACCGCCGTGCGGCCGGTGGGGACGCGGGGCCGCGTCCGGGTGCTGAGCGAGCGCCGCGACGACGACGTCGAGACGCTGGCCCGGGCCGAGGTGGTGATCGGCGTGGGCGCCGGGGTCAGCCCCCGGGAGCTGGAGCAACTCAGCCCGTTGGCCGCCCTGCTGGGCGCGGAGCTCGCGGCGACCCGGAAGGTGACGGACCGCGGGTGGGCGCCCCGCGCCCGCCAGATCGGCCTGACCGGCCGGTCCATCGCACCCCGCCTGTATGTCGCGCTGGGCCTGAGCGGGAAGTTCAACCACATGGTGGGTGTCCGTGCCGCCGGGACGATCCTGGCCGTCAACGCCGACCCGGCTGCCCCGGTCTTCTCCCACTGCGACCTGGGCATCGTCGGCGACTGGCACGAGGTGGTCCCGCTCCTCCACCGGGCGCTGCGCCACGAGCGCGACGAGGCCGCCGTCGGCTGAGCGGCGCCGGCCCTAGCGGTGCAGCATGTGCGGCCGGCCGACCTCGCCGCCGGCTGCCGGGTCCGGGGCGCTGCGCAGCAGGTCGTCGAACGCGGCGGGCGGGAGCGGTCGCGAGAAGTAGAAGCCCTGGGCCAGGTCGCAGCCCAGACTCTGGATCTGCTCGAGCTCGGGCAGGGTCTCGACCCCCTCGACGACCGTCACCGAGTCGATCGCCTGCGAGAGCGCGACCACGGCGGAGACGATGGCGGACTTCACCGGGTCCTGGTTGATGTCACGCACGAAGCTCTGGTCGACCTTGATGACGTCGATCGGGAACCGGGCGAGGTAGCCGAGGGAGGAGTGACCCGTCCCGAAGTCGTCGATGGCCAGCCGGACGCCGAGATCGTGCAGCTTGGTCAGCACCGCCGAGGTCAGCTCCACGTCGTGCATGGCCAGGCTCTCGCTGATCTCGAGGCAGAGCTGGGAGGGGTCGATGCCCGTCGAGCGCAGCACCTGCGCGACCTGCTCGTGGAGGGCCGCCTGCCGGAACTGGCGCTCCGAGAGGTTCACGCTGACGTCCAGGCGCAGCCCGAACGAGTCGAACCACCCCTTCGCCCCCAGGCACGCCTGCTCGAGCACGACCCTGCCGATCGTCAGGATCGTGCCGTTGTCCTCGGCCAGCTCCATGAACTGCGCCGGGGAGAGGATCCCGTGCTCGGGATGGTCCCAGCGCACGAGCGCCTCGGCGCCGACGATCCGCTGGTCGTCCAGCGAGACCACGGGTTGGAAGTAGACCTCGACCTCGTCGCGTTCGACGGCGTGGTGGAGGGCCGCATCGAGATCGAGCCGTCCGGGCGACCGTCCGTCCGAGCGGTGCCGCTCGCCGTCGAACAGCGTGACCTGGCCGCTGCGGCCGCGTCTCTTGGCCAGGTACATGGCGACGTCGGCATCGTGCAGGAGATCGTCGCGTGACGTGCCATCCTCGCTCAGGGCCATGCCGATGCTCATGGTGGCGGTGACCTCGTGCCCCCCGCTGAGGATGACCGGCTCATGGAGCGCGGCGAGCACCCGGTCGGCCACCTGGCCCGCGTCATCGGGTGAGGTCACGCCCTCGAGGATGATCACGAACTCGTCGCCACCGAAGCGGGAGAGGGTGTCCCCGGGCCGGACGGCACGCCGAAGCCGCTCCGCCACCACGCGCAGGAGCTCGTCGCCGACCTGGTGGCCGAGGTTGTCGTTCACGACCTTGAAGCGGTCGACGTCGCCGAAGAGCACGGCGACCCTGGCGTCCGTGCGGTCGGCCTGCAGCAGGGCATGGTCGAGATGGTCGAGCAGGAGGCGGCGGTTGGCCAACCCGGTGAGAGGGTCCTGGAACGCGTGCCGGGCCAATTGCTCCTCGAACGCCTTACGCTCGGACGTGTCGCGGAACACGATCACGGCCGCCGTCGGCTCGGCGTCCCCCACGACAGGTGAGGCCGTCATGGTGACGGGGAAGTGGGAGCCGTCAGCGCGCTCGAAGCGGGTGTCGTCGCTGATCACGTTGCGCCGCAGCGTCATGGCACGCAGCGCCGGGTCCAGGAGGAAGCGCGGCGTCTCGACGGCCCCCG
>PMPX01000079.1 GCA_003169235.1 Acidimicrobiaceae bacterium
ATCTGATGGTGTAGTTCGAGTCTGCTGCGCCCGAGCAGGAGGACTGTTACGTCGGCGGCGACGGCGGGCTCGAACTGGTGGCCGTCGTGACACAGGTGGGCGGCACGCTGAGTGACGTGGCGTTGTCCGCGTTCTTGAAGCCCGAGTAGATGGGCGTGACGGCCGGCGCAGAGCCGTACGTGCTCGTCGGGCTCGACGCGGTGATCGTCAACGGGGCCGGGTTGACCGTGAAGTCGTTCGCGGCGCTCGTGTAGACGATGGTGTAGTCGGTCGCGTCGGCTCCCGAGAGGGTCGCCCCACCGCACGTGGAGGCGCCGATGGTGTGACTCCCTGCCGACAGCGTTGGACCGATGGGCGTCGAACCGTCGACCTCGCTGCAGCTCAGGCCAGAGGTGTGGAGGGTCACGCCATACGGAGCGCTCCCCGAGCCCGCATAGTTGGCTGTTCCCGTGAAGGTCGGGGCACTGCTTCCGTAAGACTGCGAACCTGACACGACCACGTTGAGCGGGATCGCGGAGAGCCCGATCGCCAGTTGCGAGGCGATGGGCGTCCCGAGCCCGGTCGCCATGTCGTACCCCGTCATGGCCGGGTAGCTGCCACCGTCCGTTGCGTTGTTGTCGTTGTTCCCCGAGGTGATGTCGTTGAGGTAGGTGCCGGCGGACCGCTGCGCCAGGAGGTACAACGCCGGGTTCAGGGCGCCGTACCCGGCCGTGTTCCCGTCGGCCGAGGCATCGACGGCCAGCACGGCGGCCCACAGTGGCGCTGCGCCGCTCGTCCCTCCCATGGCCGTCCAGGAGTTCTGCGCAGTGAAGTTGTAGCTGTCGTAGATCACGTACCCGGTGCTCGGGTCCGCATCGGCGGACACGTCGGGGATCTCGCGGCAGTCACCGCTCGAGACTCCGCACGGCGTCCCGCTGCTGCCGCTCACCGTCCCGAGGGATTGCTGGTACGCCGGCATGGAGAATGTCTGCGAGATGCCTCCGCCTCCGGCACCCTCCGAGAAGTGGAGTTGGTCGTTCCATACCGTCTCGGTTGGCGCCGGACCAACGGCCGTGACCGAGGTGCCACCGACCGCCGTCACGTAGGGCTGGCTCGCCGGGTCCGTGGCGGCGAGATTCAGATTCTGGATGATGTCACCTGGGTTCGTTTCGTCGAGGGCCCACACGTAGTCCCGGGTACCGTCGCTGACCAATTGCCCCATGGAATCGGTCCCGTCCTGAAGCGCGACGGTCGCGGTGATGGCCTGGGTCGACGGGTTGATCGTCGCCATCACATCGCCCGGGAAGTCGAGGCCGGTCACGATCGCCAGCACCTTCGTGCCGTCCGGTGAGAGGCCGACGGACTGGACCAGGCCTATCCCGTTGTCGACCAGGGATTCGTCGGTGGAGATGGTCTTCACCACACCGTGGGTGGTCAGGCTGACGACGGAGATCCCACCACCCGCGCCTGCGTTGCCCACGTACAGGTCGCCTGCGGTCACGGCCATGGTCACGGGATCGTTCCCGAGTGTGCCCGTGACCGTGGAGGGCGACACCGAGCACCCCGTGCTGATGGTGGCGTTGCAGTTGGCGATGTTGATGTATTCGACCCTGTTGTTGCTCGCGTCGGCGATGTACATCGTTCCGTTGGTGGCGTCCACGGCCAGAGCGGTTGCCACCGAGGAAGCGAGGAGGTTGACCGTGGCTACCCACGTGTTGGACGCCGCGTCGTAGACGGCGACGGTCCCATTGCTGTTGCCGACGTACAACGTGGAGCCGTTGACGGCGAGCGCATCGGGGGCACTGAGATGCCCATTCCCGGCTATCGGCGTCGGCGTGCTGCAGTCGGTGTTCGTGGCCGCGTTGCAGGTGGCGGTCGGGATCACCGTCAGGCTGCCTCCGGAGTTGGCCACGAACACCTTCCCGTCGGCGGTGTCCAGCGCCACGGCGTCGGGGCCGGAGCCGGTCGGGACCGGCCCCGACGCTGAGGCGAAGTCCGTCGGGTTGCTGGCGCTGCCTTCGCTGTCCACGGTGACCGTGTTGCTCGATTTGTCGGCGATGTAGAGGGTGCCGGTGGAGGGGTCGACAGCCTGCGTAACAGGGTCGGTGCCCGTGGCAGCCGTCCTTTCCCCGTTCGTATTGCAGCCCTCGGATCCCTCGTCACCCGTCGCCACGAAGATCGACTGCCCTTGGGCAGCCGCCTGCTGGAACAGCGAGTTCTCCGAGTTCTGGTAGGCCTGTCCCACATAGGCCTCGCAGCCGTTCGTCCAGCTGGCGCTGATGATCTTGGCCGTGTCGTCGTCAACAATCTGCTTGAAGACGTCGTACAGGTCGTCGGACGGCCCCCCCTCGTACACCTCGATGTTGGCCTTGGGGGCGAGAGACAACACGGTCTCGATGTCGAGCTCCGCCTCCACGGTGTTGCCACCCAGGGCACCCCCATTGGGCAGGTTCTTCTCCGTGACCTGACCGCCACCGTTCGTGATGCCATAACAAGCGGCAAAGGTCGAGATGTCGCTCGGCCGGTACCCGGCCCCGTACATCTCCACGAGCGCGACCGTCGACCCCGCCCCGTAGTGGTTTGCCGTGTAGAGCGGGTCGAACGAGTACGCCTGGGCCAGCTGGTCCGCGTCGAGCGCCCCGTAGTTGCTCTCGACGCCGCTGATGGAGCTGGTGCAGCTCGTTCCGGTGGGTGTGGGCTGCCCCGGCGCCAGGGCGGGCGAGGCAGCGGGGGTGGCCGCCGGGTGCGAGGTGGACGAGCTCGCCGGCGGGACGGTGGTGGTCGGCTGCGGCGGGCTCAGCGTGTCCAGTCCGAGGACGCCCTCGATCTGTGGCGCGACGGTCACCGGCACCTCCGGGGCCGACCGGTTGTCGTAGCCCGTCTTCCCCGAGGCCAGCCGGTAACGAGAGATCGGCGTCGAGAAGGCCGACTGGATCTGGGCCACGGTGCCGGAGACGGGCAGCGACAACGCGCCCGATGAAGGTGTCCCCACGGTCAGGCCCTCGCTCCGGAGCGCGGACGCCACCTGCGCGATGGTGGCCTGGGTCGGGCCGAAGCGTTGTGCGAACTGCTGGGGCGTCAGGAAGTGCCGGTACTCGGGCGACCGTGGGTTGGAGACCGCCTGGACCTCTGCCGCCAGGGCCGAGGGATCCCTCGGCTGGAGGGTGACCTCGAGCGGGAGTGTGGTCGTCGACGGAGCCGGCCCCAGGAGGGTCGCTCCTGGGGGCACGATGCCCTGATGACCGTGCAGCGTCTCACGCGCACTCCCGGCAGCGAAGGCCTTTGAGGATCCGGTCGCGCCCACGGCCACCGCCAAGATCAACGCCACGACCATCGTCAGCGAGGCACCGAGGAGCGCGCAGGCAAAGCGATGCGCCGTTCCGCCACTGTGCCGATGGACATCTCGCCGACCCTGGCCCACGCTCGTCATCCCCCTCAGAGCCGCAAGGCTAATGCCCCCCGGACGGGCGGCTGGCTCAGGCGAGAGCCCAGGTGAGAGGCGTAAACGGTGAGCACCGCGCAACCCGGGTTCCGACGGTGCCGTGGGCCGCACCGGGGCGGCGTCGGCTGCGCCGCGGCGACCTGTGGGGCGCCGCGGCGTGGCCGCTTTCGGCAAGCTCGGTGTTCCCGTCGTGGAGGAGTCATCGCCCTGGGTGTTCGTCCGATCACACAATGTTTCGTCGCAAAGTGGTCGCCGCCTGAGACCTTGTGGTGCCGCCGGCGTCGCGCGCGACCGTGGTGGGCCCGGACCGAGCGTCGTTCGAGGCGCCCGCGGCGCCCCTTTCAGCACTTTTTCGGAGTCCACACGGCCCGAGGACTGGTCTGGTCGTACCTCGCGTCCTACCAGGTTTCCGCCCGGTAACCAGCGAAACCTTCTCAGGGTCCTCTCATCTTCGCACCAAAGGTACGAAGATCCGCAAGAAATCCGCGTCGGACTTGGGCCTCCCCCGTGCCGGCATGCCACACTGGGGGCTCCTCCACCCGCCGTCGATGGGAGCCGTCGGAAAACCGTGTTGGTCTTCACCTTTCCCGGACAAGGATCACAACGAGCCGGCATGGGTGGGCCGTGGGTGGACCATCCCTCGTGGGAGGTGGTCGAGGAGGCGTCGGCCGCAGCCGAGCGCGACCTGTCCCACCTCCTCCTGCACGCTCCGATCGAAGAGCTCACCCAGACCGAGAACGCGCAGCTGGCCACGACCGTGATGAGCCTGGTCGTGCTCGATGCTGTCGAGCGGATCGGCCTCACTCCCGCCGCCTGCGCGGGGCACAGCCTCGGCGAGTACACCGCGCTGGTCGCCAGCGGCGCCCTCGGCTTCGAGGACGGGATCCGGCTCGTGGTCGCCCGGGGAGAGGCCATGGCGCGGGCCGGCGAGGAGGCCCCGGGGACCATGGCGGCCCTCCTCGGCATCGCGGACGACGACGCCGAAGCGGCCTGCATGCGGGCCGAGGGTGACGTATGGGTGGCCAACTACAACGCGCCGGGGCAGGTGGTCATCGCCGGCACCCCCGAGGCGGTGGCGCGGGCCGGCGAGCTGGCCAAGGCCCTCGGGGCCAAGCGCGTCATGCCGATCCAGGTGTCGGGCGCGTTCCACACCCCTCTGATGCAGGGGGCGCGGGCGGACCTGCGCAAGGCGCTCGCCGAGGTCACCTTCCTCACGCCCGAGGTGCGCGTCGTGGCCAACGTGGACGCGCACGTGCACGACGACCCGGCCGAGTGGCCCGGGCTGCTCTCGGCACAGCTCTGCAGTCCGGTGCGCTGGCGACAGACCCTCGAGACCTTCGCCGGCCTCGGGCTCACGTCGCTCGTCGAGCTCGGGCCGGGCGGGGTGCTCAGCGGGCTGGCCAAGCGCAGCCTGCCCGAGATCCAGTCCCTGGCCGTCTCCAAGCCGGAGGACCTCGACACGCTCATGGACCAGATCGGCGCGGCGGGCACCTGGAGGGCCGAGCCGGCACTGCACCAGGGCGAGCACCTCTACATGTCCGAACGAGTCGTGGTGAGCCCCTCCAGCGGCATCTTCAGTCCCGAGGTCTCCCTCAGCGCGCCGGGGACCGGCCTCCTGCCGGGGACGGACGTCGACCCGGACGGGCCGTCCTCCGCCGTGGACGTCGGCGACCTCGTGGGGCGCGTGGGCGTGTCCGAGGTACGGACGCCCTTCGCCGGTCAGGTCATCCGCTGGCTGGCGGCCGACGGTGAGCGGGTCCAGGACGGCCAGCCGCTCGTCTGGCTCCGGGTCCCCGACGCCCGCTGATGGCCGTCGTCCTCGTCACCGGCGGCACACGCGGCATCGGCGCGGCGTGCGTGCAGTGGTTCCTGGCCAACGGCGACCAGGTGGCCACCACGTTCCGTTCGGACGACCCCCCCACGGCACCCGAGGGCGCCGATCCGGACCGATTTCTCGCCGTGCGCTGCGACGTGCGCAACTCCGACGAGGTCGATGCGGCCTTCACCGCCGTAGAGGAGCGCTGGGCACCCGTCCAGGTCCTCGTGGCCAACGCCGGCATCACCATGGACTCCCTGATGCTGCGCATGAGCGATGCGGCCTTCCACGACGTGATCGACGCCAACCTCACCGGGTCGTTCCGGGTCGCCAAGCGGGCCGTCGCCAAGATGCTGCGCGCCCATGCAGGTCGCATCATCTTCGTCTCGTCCGTCGGGGCCTTCGTCGGGCTCCCCGGCCAGGCCAACTACGCCGCGTCCAAGGCCGGCCTCGTTGGCATGGCCCGCGCCATCGCCCGTGAGGTGGGCAGCCGCCAGATCACCGTGAACGTGGTGGCCCCCGGCCTGATCGACACCGACATGACCGCCGCGTTGGGCGCCGACCGGGTGGCGCTCATGACCGGGCAGGTGCCGCTCGGCCGCGCCGGCACCGTAGGGGACGTGGCGGCCGTGGTCGGCTTCCTGGCCTCCGACGCTGCGGCGTACGTGACCGGGGCCGTGGTCCCGGTCGACGGTGGGCTGGGCATGGGCCTGTAGCGTTCTGGAGAACCGACAGATAAGGAGCAGACAGTGGACAGCGACGCAGCGTTCGAGAAGTTTCGCGAGTGCGCCGTAGAGGTTTTGCAGGTGCCGGCGGAGAAGATCACCAAGGAGGCCAAGTTCGCCGACGATCTCGATGCCGACAGTCTTGACCTGGTCGAGCTGGTGATGGCCCTCGAGGAGGCCTTCGACGTCACCGTCGAGGAGACCGAGCTCGAGGACATCACGACGATCGGCCAGGCGTTCGACCTCATCTCGTCGAAGCTCTGATGCAGGTCGGGATCGGCGCCGACGGCCCGATCCGGGGGCGGCGGGTCGCTGTCACCGGGCTCGGCGCGGTCACCTGCTGCGGTGTCGGGGTGGACGCCCTGTGGGACGGCCTGCTGCACCCGTCGGTCGTCGGTGGGGCGGTCCGGGGGTTCGAGCCGACGGACTGGTTCGGCCCGAAGGAGGTCCGCCAGCTCGACCGCTTCGCGCAGCTGTCCATCGCCTCCGCCGACATGGCGGTCACGGGCGCCGGTGAGCTCGGGGTCGACCCGGCCAAGGCGGGGGTCGTCTTCGCCACGGGTGTCGGGGGCCTCGAGACGTTGGCCACGCAGGTCGGGGTGTTCAACGAGAAGGGTCCCGACCGCGTCTCGCCGCGGCTGGTGCCCATGATGATGGCCAACGCGGGAGCGGCGGGCATCTCCATGCGGCTCGGCTGGCGGGGCCCGTCCGAGGTCATCTGCACCGCGTGCGCCGCCGGTACCCACGCCATCGCCGCCGCAGCCCGGCTCATCGCCACCGGCCGCTGCGACGTCGCCATCGGGGGCGGATCGGAGGCCAGCATGGTCCCGGTCGCGCTGGCCGCGTTCGCCAACATGACGGCGCTGTCCACCTCGGGCTTCTCCCGTCCCTTCGACGCTCGCCGGGACGGGTTCGTCATGACCGAAGGCGCCGCCGCGCTGGTCCTCGAGGATTGGGACCGTGCCCTGGCACGCGGGGCCACCATTTATGCCGAGGTGGCGGGAGCGGCCAGCACCGCCGACGCGCACCACATCACCGCTCCCGCGCCGGACGGCGCCGGGGCGGTCGCCTGCATGGAGCTGGCGCTGGCCGACGCCGACATCACGCCCGCCGACGTCGGGCACATCAACGCCCATGGCACGTCGACGCCGTTGAACGACCTGGCCGAGGCGCGCGCCATCGGCAAGGTGTTCGGCGAGCCCGGTCCGCTCGTCACGTCGACCAAGGGCGTGACCGGTCACGGGCTGGCCGCGGCGGGAGCCATCGAGGCCGTGGCGGCCGTGCTGACCATCCACCATGCCACCATCCCGCCCACCGCCGGCTACGAGGAGCCCGATCCCGAGATCACGATCCGGGTCGTGCACGGTGAGCCCCGGCCCTGGCAGCCCGCCGCGGTCCTGTCCAACTCCTTCGGCTTCGGCGGCCACAACGGCTGCCTTGTCCTGCTGCCACCTGGCTGAACCCAACCGGTAAGGTCGCTCCTCCGCTGCCGCCCGGCGGCTGACTCGTGAGGTCCGTGATGGGAAGGATGAGAACCTGGGGTGCCGCGGCGCGCCGCTCCCCCGTCGCGTGGGCCCTGGTCACCGTGGCGGTCCTGGCGCTGGTGGTCGGGGGTGTCGTGCTGGCCACGCGCCCGGCCCGGTCCCCCGCTCCCACCGCGCCGGCGCTCACCTCGACACGCGCCGTCGCCCTCGGGGACTCGGTGCCCTATGGCCACGGGCTCCACAACCCGTACCTGACACCCCAGGTGGGACTGCCCGCGGCCTGGGTGTCGCAGGGCCCGTCCTCCGCCGCCTACCCGAGCCAGGTCGCTTCCCACTTCGGGCTCACCATGACGGTGCGGCCGACCAACTGCGCCCTGACCGGCGACCAGCTGGCCATCAGCGGCGCCGTGGCGGACGCGGCCGACAACACCGCTCGGGACGGGCAGTGCCCCGTCCCCTCGCAGCAGGCCCGGAATCTGGGGGACGAGGTGGAGGCGGCGGCACTCAGCCGCCACCCCGCCCGTCTGGTGACGATCCAGGACGGGGCGGACGACATCGACTTCGCCCAGTGCCTGCTCCACCAGCTGGCCAGTGTGGGTGGCGTGGCGCTGGGGCTGGGGACGCAATGCGTCCAGAACGGGGCGGTGACGCCCGCGGTGGCGGCCAAGCTGGCCGACGTGCGGACCAGTCTGGCGAGTGCCATCGAGGGCATGGCACCCGACGTCGGCACCATCGCCGTGCTCGACTACTACCAACCCATCCCGAGCCCTTCGCAGATCGCCGATGACACGTCCGCCTCCCATCTCCACACCAACCTGGTGTGCTCGGGCCTCGAGGCCAACGCGGCCAGCACCGCCGCCGCCGCACACGTGGTCCTCGACGCTCTCAACAGCTCCATCGCCGGGGCCGTCGCCGACGCCCGCGCCCAGCACGTCACGAACGTGAGGCTGATCGACGTGGCATCCACCTTCGAGGGTCACGGCATCTGCACCACCGACCCGTACGTCTTCTCGGGCGAGCCGGTGCCCGACGCCACGCTGGCCGCCGACGCGGCCGACATCCTGGCCGCGAAGACCTGCACCGACACCGATGCCCTGCACGGCGCCGCGGCCTGCACCGGGCTCACGGCCAGCGCGACCCGGGCCGAGGCGGAGCTGGAGGGATACGTGTGGCGCGCCGCCCACCCCGACAGCGCCGGACAGCGTGCCTTGGCCGCCGCCGCCGAGGACCAGCTGCGCGGGCGCGTCTAGGAGATCGCGTCCCGGAGCGACCCGACGAAGGCGGCGGCGCCGTCGGGGCCCTCGCCCTCGAGCAGCCGGCGGACGAGGGCCGATCCGACGACCACTCCGTCCGCCACCTCGCACACCTCCGCCGCCTGGGCGGGCGTGGACACGCCGATCCCGACGCATATGGGCATGTCGGTGCAGTTCCGGATGCGCTCGACGACCTTCGTGAGGTCGTTTCCGAGGTCCCCGCGCTCACCGGTCACTGCCATCCGCGCCACGGCGTAGACGAAGCCGCGGGCCCGCGCACAGATGCGCTCAACCCGGTCCGGCGGGCTCGAGGGTGCCACCAGCAGGACGGTGGCGATGCCCGCCCCGTCCGCCTCGGCCGCCCAGGGGTCGATCTCCTCAATGGGGAGGTCGGGGATGATGGCGCCACTGACGCCGGCGGCCGCCAGTGAGCGCGCCATCCGCTTGTGCCCGGCGCGGAAGACGATGTTGTAGTACGTCATCACGGCGACGGGCACCGGCGATTCGGCTCCGGCGATGCCGTCGAGCACCTCCTGGGGCACCGTGCCTCGCGTGAGCGAGCGCAGCCCCGCCTCTTGGATGACCGGCCCGTCGATGATGGGGTCCGAGAACGGGATGCCGACCTCCACCGCGTCCGCACCGGCGGCGACCACGGCGGCCAGCGTCTGCGGCCAGTCGTCGGTCATGCCACCCATGAGGTACGGGATCAGGAGCTTGCGCCCGCTGTCGCGCCGGGCCCGTAGCTCCTTGTCCAAGTCAGGCATCGCGCCCACGACCGAAGATCTCGCGCACCTGGGCCACGTCCTTGTCCCCCCGGCCCGAGAGGGTGATCAGGACCGTCGACCCGGGGGGCAGCGCCGGTGTGCCGGCCGTCCGCGCCACCCACGCCACCGCGTGCGCCGATTCGAGGGCGGGGATGATCCCCTCGGTGTGGCTGAGGAGACGGAAGGCCTCGAGCACCTCGTCGTCGGTCGCCGTCGAGTACTCGGCCCGCCCGATCGCCGCCAGGTGGGCGTGCTCGGGGCCGAGCCCCGGGTAGTCCAGACCGGCCGAGATCGACTCCGCCTCCAGAATCTGCCCCGCCTCGTCCTGGAGCAGGCGGGAGTGCATCCCGTGCAGCACCCCCGGGATCCCGTTGGTGATGGCCGCACCGCCGGCCGCCTCCACGCCCACCAGTCGCGCCCCGGTGTCGACGAAGCCGGCGAAGGTCCCCGCCGCGTTGGACCCGCCGCCGATGCAGGCGACCACCACGTCCGGGTCGCTGCCGTCGAGCACGTCGCGGCACTGCGCCCGCGCCTCCTCCCCCACCACGCTCTGCAACTGGCGGACCATGTACGGGAAGGGGTGCGGCCCCATGACCGATCCGAGGCAGTAGTGCGTGGTGTCGACGCTCGCCACCCACTCGCGCATGGCCTCGTTCACCGCGTCCTTCAGCGTCCGGCTGCCGGACGTCACCGATCGGACCTCCGCACCGAGCAGCTCCATCCGGAAGACGTTGAGCTCCTGGCGCTTGGTGTCGACCTCGCCCATGAACACGGTGCACTCCAGGCCGAAGAGCGCAGCGGCCGTGGCCGAGGCCACGCCGTGCTGGCCCGCTCCGGTCTCGGCGATCATCCGCCCCTTGCCCATCCGCTTGGTCAGGAGGGCCTGACCAACGACGTTGTTGAGCTTGTGCGAGCCCGTGTGCGCCAGGTCCTCCCGCTTGAGGAGCACCCGCACCCCCAACCGCTCCGAGAGGCGGCCACACTCGGTCACGGGCGTCGGGCGGCCGCCGTAGTGGCGGAGCAACCCGTCGAGCTCGGCGCGGAAGGCGGGGTCCGCCCAGGCGTCGTCGAACCACTTCTCGAGCTCGAGGCAGGCCGGCATCAGCGCCTCGGGGACGAAGCGGCCTCCGAACTCGCCGAACCTGCCGTCGGCACCCGGCCGGCCCATGAGGCTGTCGCCGCTCATCCGTCCCTCCAGTCGTAGGGCTCTTCGGCCACGGGGTCGGCCAGAGTGTCACGCGTCGCCGTCGCGTCCTGCGCCTGCCGCGCGTTCACGATGAAGGCACGCACCAGCAGCGGGTCCTTCCGCCCCGGCGCGGACTCCACACCGGTGGAGACGTCGACGCCGGCCGGCCGCAGGCTGGCCACCGCCTGCGCCACGTTGTCCGGCGTCAGCCCCCCCGAGACGATGAGACGGTGGGGGTCGGCCACCCCCTCGGCCAGCCGCCAGTCGAAGACCTGTCCCGAACCTGGGTTGTCACCGTCCACCAGGAGGTAGTCCGCGCCGAACTCCTCGAAGCGCTCGATGGCGCGCTCGCCGGCGCGGAAGGCCTTGATCACCGTCGGCACCCGGGCCCGCACCCATTGCGTCTCCTCGGCCGTCTCCTGACCGTGGAGCTGCGCCGCGCCCAGGCCCGCCACACGCACCGCCTCCACCACCCGCTGCGGGGCCTCGTTGCGGAAGACCCCGACCGTCAGGACGTGCTCGGGCAGCCGCTTGGCGATGTCGCCGGCGAGCTGCACGGACACCTGGCGGGGCGAGGGTGCGAAGAGGAAACCGACCGCCGAGGCTCCGAGGCTCACCGCCAGCAGCGCGTCGGCTTCCGACGTGATGCCGCAGATCTTGACGAAGAGACCCTCGCTCATCGTGTCCCGACGGGGTGCCCGACCAGCTCGCGCAGCTGGGCCGCCCGGTCACCGGCGCGGACCAGCGCCTCGCCGACCAGGATGGCGTCGTACCCGGCCTCGGCCAGGCGACGGGCGTCGTCGGCGTCCCGGATGCCCGACTCGGCCACGGCGGTCACCCCCGGCGGGATCCGTGCCACGAGGGCGCAGGCGCGCTCGTGGTCGACCTGGAAGGTCCGCAGGTCGCGCTGGTTCACGCCGACCAAACGGGAGCCGGCGCCCAGGGCCCGGTCGAGCTCCTCCTCGTCGTGCACCTCCACCAGGGCAGCCAGACCGAGGTCGTCAGCCAGGGCCGCGCACCGGGCCAGCGCATCGTCGTCGAGGGCGGCGGCGATGAGGAGCACGGCGTCGGCCCCCATCAGCCGGGCGTCCGCGACGTCCGCCTCCCGCACGGTGAAGTCCTTGCGCAGGACGGGAAGGCCCGAGGCCTGTCGCGCCGCCGCCAGGTCCTCGGGCGACCCACCGAAGAAGTCGGCATCGGTCAGGACGGACAGGCAGGCAGCGCCCCCGGCGACGTACTCCCTGGCCACCAATTCGGGTCGGAGCCCGAGGTCGAGCGCACCCTTCGACGGTGAGCGCCGCTTGATCTCGGCGATGCACGACAGCCCGTCACCGCGCAGCGCGCCGGTGAAGTCCCGGGGTTCCGGCAGGGCGGCGGCCCGTTCGACCAGGTCGCCCAGCGGGCGGCCGTCGGTGCCGGCGCGGGCGCGATGCGAGGCGAGGATGTCCGCCAGGTAGGTGGGCATGACGCCTCAGCGTAGCGGCGCGCCCTTTCTCCGCCGGCCCACTCCCCTGCTCAGGGCCGGTCCCCCGGACCCGGGTCAGTCCGCCCCGGTGCCCGCGGTGGCCGCCGCGGGCGTGTGCAGCATGGCGTCGGCCACCATGCGCTCGTCGTCGGCGAGCAGCGCGTGGGCGAGCTCCTTCACCATCTCAATGATCTCGGGGTGCTCCTCGGGGTTCCACCCCTCGAGCAGCTCGGTCAGCCCGTTGCGCCTGGCTTCGGTCAGCTTGTCGAGCGCGGTCCTGCCGGTGGCCGTCAGGTGGAGGTCGCACTGGGCACCCAGTCGCCGCTCCTCGATCATGCCGGCGGACACCAGCCCGTCGACACCCGGCTGGATGAGCTCCGGGTCGATCTTCAGGTGCTCCGCCACCTCCGTGACGCTCGCCGCGGGCTGATCGGCGAGCCGGTACAGCAGCCAGCACGACCGCGGTGGCAGGTCGATGCCCGCCCTCTGGGCCAGTGTGCGGTACAGCTCGGGCCGGTTCTCCCGGGCCGACACCCGCTCGAGCGCGAGCTGGATCTCCTGGAGCGACGAGCGGCTCTGCGGGGCCCCCTGCACCTC
>PMPX01000074.1 GCA_003169235.1 Acidimicrobiaceae bacterium
TTCACGTCGGTGATCTCGAGCTCACCCCGACCGGAGGGCACGAGGTCGCCGATGATGTCGAACACACCCGCCTCGTAGCAGTAGATACCGGTGACGCAGTACTCGGAGGCCGGCTTCTCGGGCTTCTCCTCAATGTGGGCGACCCGCCCGTCCTCCCCGAAGACGGGGACGCCGAGGTGACGGAGGTGCTCCGGCTCGTCCACCTTCGACAAGAGGATGCGGGCACCGACCGGATCGGCCAGGAAGGCGTCGACCATGGTCCTGATGGACCGCTCGACGATGTTGTCGGCCAGCATGACGAGGACCGGTCCGCCTTCGGCGAAGTGCGCGGCGAGGCCCAGGGCCTCGGCGATCCCCCCCGCCTTCTCCTGGTACGCGTAGGAGAGCTGATCGATGCCGTACTCGCGCCCGTTGCCGAGGAGACGCAGGAATTCTCCGGCGTGGGTGCCACCGGTGACGAGCATGATCTCGTCGATGCCGCTCGACACCAGGGCCTCGATCGACCAGGCGATCATCGGGCGGTCGTAAATGGGCAGCAGGTGCTTGTTCGTGATGCGGGTCAGCGGGTACAGGCGCGAGCCCGTGCCTCCCGCCAGGATGACACCCTTCACGACAGCGCTCCCGCCGAGCGCACAGTTGGCATAGCGCTTTTCTAGTCGAATGTGAGGACGCCGCGCGCCACGCGTCCGGCATGCATCTCGTCGACCACCTCACCGAAGCGGTCGAGCGGACGGGTCAGCGACACCAGCTCGTCGAGCATGAGGAGCCCGGCCAGGTAGAGGTCGACCATGAGTGGGATGTCGTGGTGAGGACGAGCCGAGCCGTAGCGGCAACCGAGCAAGCCCCGGTCGACATAGGCGAGCGCGTTGACGTCGACCGACACCTCGGTACCCCGAGGCGGGATGCCGATGGCCACCGCCGTGCCGCTCCAGTCCAGGCAGTCCAGCGCGCTCCGCAGGACGGCGGGGTGCCCGACGCAGTCGAAGGCCCACGTGACCCCACCGAGGGGGAAGAGGGCTCCGGCAGCTGACTCCCGGTTGGCCGGGACGAGCTCGCGCACCGCCGCCGCGGCGTCGCCCGTCGTGGCGTCGACGAAGTGCGTCGCGCCGAACTGTCGTCCGAGATCCTCCTTGGCCGACACGGTGTCCACCGCGACGATGCGGGTCGCTCCGGCGATGCGCAGGCCCTGGATCACGTTGAGGCCGACCCCGCCGACCCCGAAGACGGCTGCGGTGTCGCCGGGCCTCACCTTGGCCCGGTTCAGGACCGCGCCGACGCCCGTCAGCACGCCGCACCCGATCAGGCAGGCCGACGACAGCGGGATCTCCTTGGGGATGCGCACGGCCTGCACCTCGCTCACGACCGTGAGCTCCGAGAAGACCGAGGCCGCGGCGAAGTTGGAGGCCGGCTCTCCCTTGTAGGTGAACGGCGTCGAGATGTTCCCGAGGGAGCTCTTGCACCACGTCGGGTGTCCGGTGCTGCACGCCCGGCAGACGCCACAGCTGGCCAGGGTGGCGATCACCACGTGGTCACCCGGTTTCACGGACCGCACGGCGTCACCCACGGCCTCCACGACACCGGCGCCCTCGTGGCCGAGCACGGCCGGCGCCGGGAAGGGAATCGTCCCGTTGATGACCGAGAGGTCCGAGTGGCACACGCCCGCCGCCCGTATGCGGACCTGCACCTCGTTCGGGCCCGGGCCCCGAACCTCGAGCGCGTCGGTGAACTCGACCCCTTCTCCGGTGTAGACGATTCCTCGCACTTACTCGCTCCTCTCGTTGGTGACGACGTGGTCCACGCCGGCCGCGTGGCGCTCGCGCAATTCGCGTTTGAGCACCTTCCCACTGGCGTTCACCGGCAACGTGTCGACCAGCACCACGCTGCGGGGCACTTTGTAGTTGGCCATGGACCCCCGTGACCAACCGAGGATGGCCCGACCCAATTCGTCGGGGTCGGGCGCCGGATGCGCCGGGACCACATAGGCGCAGCCCACCTCCCCCATCCGCTCGTCGGGGATGCCGACCACGGCGACCTGGGCCACCGCCTCGTGGCCGCGCAGGATCGCCTCTATCTCCGCCGGGTACGCGTTGAAGCCGCCCACCACGTACATGTCCTTGACCCGGTCCGTGATGGTGACGTTTCCGGCGGCGTCCATGACCCCGATGTCCCCGGTGTGCAGCCAGCCCTCGGGGTCGATCGCCTCGGCCGTCGCCTCTTCGTTCCCCCAGTAGCCCGACATCACCGTGTAGCCCCGGACCACGATCTCGCCCGGCTCACCGGTCGGGACCTCCCGCCCCTCGGCCACGGCGCGCACCTCGAGGCCCGGGATGGCGCGCCCCGAGGTCGCCGACACCACGCCGGGCGGGTCGCTGCGCCGGCACATGGTGACGGTGCCGCACGACTCGGTGAGCCCGTAGGCGGTCAGGACGGTGTCGAAGCCGAGCTCGTCGCCCATGGCCTCGACGAGCTCGACGGGCACGACGGCCGCGCCGGTCACGCCGAGCCGGAGTGACGAGAGGTCGTGTTCGGAGCGCCGGGGGTCGGCGAGCAGCGTCTGGTAGAGCGTGGGCGGGCCGGGCAGGACGCTGATGCGCTCCGCCTCAATGCGCGCCATCACCTTGGTGGCGTCGAACACCGGCTCGGGCACCACCGTGGCCCCCGCCATGAGGCAGGCGAGGATCCCCGCCTTGTAGCCGAACGTGTGGAAGAAGGGGTTCACCACCAGGTACCGGTCACCGGCGCGGAGGCCCACGATGGACGACCACGTCCCGAAGGTGCGCAACGTCTGCGCGTGGCTCGCCACCGCTCCCTTGGGGTGGCCCGTGGTGCCCGAGGTGAAGATGAGGTCGGACACGTCGCCGGGCCGTACCGCAGCGGAGCGGTCGGCCGTCACCGCGGGATCCACCCCGTCGCCCGCGCGCAGGAGCTCGCCCAGCGCGACGACGGGGACCCCGTCGGGCCCGGGTCCGGCATCGCCCTCGTCCCGCAGCACGACGACCCGGGTGAGTGCGCCGGTGTCCTCCCCCGCCAACAGGGCGGGGTAATCGGTGCCCAGGAACCCCCGGACGGTGACCAGCGTCGTCACTCCCGCGTTCCGCACGATGTACGCCGCCTCGCCCCCCTTGAACCGCGTGTTGAGCGGCACCAGCACGGCTCCGGCGCGCAGTGCGCCCAGCGCGGCGAGCATCCACTCGGCGCAGTTGGGCGCCCACATCGCCACCCTCTCACCCGCGCCGACGCCCGCGGCGGCGAAACCGCGCGCGTACCGGTCCACCTCGGGCGCCAGCTGGGCGTAGGTCAGACGCAGGTCGCCGTCCACCAGGGCCTCCGTCCCACCGTGGCGCTCCGCCGCGTCCTCGACCAGCCGAGGCACCGTGCCCCAGATCAGGTCCGCCCGCGGGTCCTCCTGCTCGGGGGGCACGCCCCCGATTCCCCCGCTCACGGGTGCTGGCTGCTGACGGAGATGGTCTCTCCGGACAGGTAGGACGAGTAGTCGCTGGCCAGGAAGACGATCACGTTGGCCACCTCCCACGTCTCGGCCCCACGCCCGAACAGCTCGCGTCGGCGCAGCACCGCCAGATCCTCGTCGGGAATCGCCCGGTTGAGGAAGGGGTGCTCGGCCAGGCTGGGCGACACCGCGTTGACCCGCACCCCCGACGGCGCCGCTTCGGCGGCGGCGCACCGAGTGAGCGCCATGACGCCGGCCTTGGCCGCGGCGTAGTGCGCCTGGCCCGGCTGGGCTCGCCAGCCGAGCACCGACGCGTTGTTGACGATGACCCCGCTCTTCTGGGGGAGCAGGTGCCTCAGCGCGGCCCGCGTGCAGCGGAAGGTTCCCGTGAGGGTGATGTCGAGGACGTTCGACCATTGCTCGTCCGTCATCTCCACCAGCGGCACCGTGCCACCGAGCCCCGCGTTGTGCACGGCCACGTCGATGCGACCGAAGCGCGCCACCGTTCCGTCATAGAGCGCGCCCACCTGTGCCTCGTCGCGCACGTCGCAGGTGAGCGCGTGCACCCGGTCCGGCTCACCCAGCTCCGAGGCCAGCTGCTCGGAGGTCTCGTGCAGGCGACGCTCGTGCGCGTCGGAGAGCACCACCGCGGCACCCTCTTCGAGGCACCGCCGCGCCGTGGCCGACCCGATGCCGGTGCCGGCCGCCGCGGTCACGACGACGACCTTGCCCACCAGGAGCCCGTGGCCTCCCGGTGGGGGCGGAGGCGGCGGCGGTTCGAAGGACGCGTCCAGGCTCGTGCTCACGTCGCCCCTTTCGGTTCCGGCGGGAGGCCGAGGACCCGCTCGCCGATGATGTTCTTCTGGATCTCGTTGGAGCCGCCGTAGAT
>PMPX01000032.1 GCA_003169235.1 Acidimicrobiaceae bacterium
ACGCCCGCCAAGGGAGCGATGCCTCTCTCAGGCTGGTTGCGTCAGAGGGCTCAAGCGCTGGGAACGGCGGAGGACTGTGGAGTCCGCTGACGAAATGGGGCAGCGGCCCCGAGCGTTCTGAGTTGATCTTCATGCTCAGGCTGCGGGTTGGGTCGCTCCGCGTCGTGCGCCCAGCGCCGTCGACCCGGCACAGTGGCCGGATTCCCGCCCGAACACCGTGGCAGCCCTTCATGCAGACGTTCCGGCGAGGACCGCTTCGATTTGCGAGAAGACAATGCGCATGCCTTGTTCGACCCCCATGGCGAGCACCTCCTCCATGCCCGCCTGCGAGTCGAAGTGGATACGGATCGCCATCACCGCGCCCCCGCCGTCGCGCTCGCCGATGGTGATGATCATGGCCGTCATCGCGTTCCCGTCGTTTGGGCGGCCGTCGTCGTCGACGTCGACATCCCGCAGCTCGAGGTGGCGGGGCGGTTCGGCGGCGATGACCTCCCACGTGCTGTCGTGGCGTTCGCCCTCGGTCCCGGCCATGAAGAAGGTGATCCGCCCGCCGGCCCGCAGGTCGTGGTGGAGCACGGTCGCCGGGTAGTCAGGGGGCCCCCACCACTGCTCGAACTGGCGGGGGTCGGCCCACAGTTGCCATGCCCGTTCGACGGTGGCATGGAGGTCCGCCGTCACCGTCATGGTCAGGGATTCGGGGTCCTTCTCGACGCTGATCACGCTCATCGCTCACCTCCGGTGATTCGCTTCTCGGTTGCCAGGAGGTCGTCGATCCGGTCCACCCGCACTCGCCACAGCTCCTCGATGCCGTCCAGGAGCACCCTGGCCTTCTGGACGGTGTCGACGTCGGTGCGCACGAGCCTCTCGCGCCCCCGTCGCTCCTTTGTGATGAGCCCGGCACCTTCGAGCACGGCGACGTGCTTCTGCACGGCGGCGAAGCTCATCGGGTAGCGCTTCGCCAACTCGGACACGCTGTACCTGCCCCCGACGGCGAAGGCGAGGATGTCGCGCCGAGTGCCGTCGGCGAGGGCGTGAAAGATGCGGTCGACGCCGGCGTCGGATGTCTGATCTACAACCATCTGGTTGTATGATAGCCCAGGACGATCGCACGCACAAGATCTCGGTACGGATCGAGAGCGGCGCAGCAGGCCGACCACGAGCGCGCTCGCTGCGGGCCGCGGCCGACCAGCGACGGCGCGCTGGTCTCGACCACTCGGTGATCCCGTGTCACCCCAGGCGGCGTACTGGGGCACCTTTCAGATCAATCGGTCACGGCACTTATTCACTCAGGAAGTCACGGGCCGCGTGCCTGGAGCGGAGAACATACAGCCCCACGCGGTTCCCGTGCCGCGACAGGGTCCTGAGTTCGAGTTCGCGCTCAGATCGGCGGACTCGCCAGATGCGCCAGACCAGCGACCATTCTTCGCGCAACCGTCGCACAGCCGTCTCGTCGCAGCCGCTGGGCAGTTGGAAGCCAACCGGACGTTTGCGAATCCCGCGGACGAACGCTCGCCGCGCACAGACCCACCATGGCGTATCGAGGAACACGACCGTATCTGCGCGCTCAAGCCGAAGGTCGAGTGTGGCGTGGTAGTTGCCGTCGACGATCCACTCGTCGCTGGCGAGCAGGCCCCTCTGCTTCTCGCGCCACTCGTCCTCAGACGGCTCCACCCAGCCCGGTTTCCAGAAGTGGACGTCAAGATGGATGACGGGAAGGCCAGTCTTGGCCGAGAGCGCGCGCGAGAACGTGCTCTTGCCCGCTCCGGCCATGCCGGTGACCACGACTCGTCGTCCGACTGAAATCCCGGGTGGGTTGTCCCTTACAGATCGACATTCCGTAAAATCCTCATCCTGCACCAGCGCATACTGCCGGATACTGCGAGGACGAGGAAGCTTCCACCCTATCCAGCGGTCGGGCCTTTTGACGTCCAGGTGAGGAGTGCCCCCAAGGTGCCGACGTGTCTCACCTACCCGGAGGCAGGGGGCACTCGCGTCCGCTGGAGCGTGGTCTCTCATGTCGTTGATGTCGTGACGCGCAGAAGGGGCCCGCAGGCCCCTTCGCACGATGCTGCCTCTCCTTGACTACGAGAGTGCCTCGGGTCGATTCCCGGCCGGGGCGCCCGACCCGGGGTCGGGCTGCTCGTGGCTGGTCACCACCGATACGGCAGCCCGACTCAGCGGGTTTCAACAGCGCCTCGTCCCGGCGTACGGGGCAGGCGGTCCAGTCAGAGAGCGGGCTGTGCGGGCCTGAAAATTCAGAACGTGCCGGGTACATCCAGCGGATCGAGGATCGTCACCTCTGGTTCTCCGACGATACCTGCACCGCTGAGGAACTCGCCCATTCTCGTGGCACCAGCGAAGAATGTATTGAAGGTGTCCGCGTCCGGCCACTCGTCGATCACGACCAGATCCTTGCCGTCGGTGAACATCCTGTGTCCTATTTGACCCAAGCTCTTGCCATAGGCCGTGATGTCTTCGGGCACCTCTGCGTGTGCCCTCGCCCACTCGGCAGCCTTGCCGACATCAGAAACCGAGAATCGAGCAACGACGATGACGCTCACGGCAGCCCTCCCTTCACCCGCCGTCCTCTCCCTCTGGGAGGACCGTGCAGCACCCTAGGGTCAAAGAGTTCAAGGCACAAGCACGATCTGGGCTTGTGTACGGTTACGCCTCCTTCAGGGCGCGCTCATATCCGGTGTTCGGGGGCAGAGGCGGCTTCCGCGGCCCTGGGGGATACCGTGGGCGTGAGTCGTTGATGACTCGATTGCACAGGAGGTGTCTGGAAATGCCCAACGACGAAGCAGTTGATCGCAATCTTCGAGGTATGGATGATCTGGACTTCGTGGGATGGAACAACGCCGACTGGACCGGCGTCTTCGCTCACCATCACACGGATGATGTCCTCGTGGACTGGCAAGGACAACCCGCGACCCACGGCATCGAGGAGCACATTGAAGCCATGAGGTCATACGTCGAAGAGAACGGGGGCGGTACACCGCCGCAGATCACGTCCCACCCGATCAAGTTCGGGTCCGGAGAATGGACGTGCGTCATCGGTGAGTTCGAGAACGGCGCCCGTATGGTGACCGTTGCGAAATGGCGGGACGGCGCAATCGCTGAGGAGTACATCTGGGCGTAGCACCAACCCGGCAATCGGGGGCAACCCGAGCTAGGGCATGGGTCAGCCAGTCGGAACCGATCGATCACGGCATCTGCGAATAGTGAAACGAATAGGCGACGGGCCTCTTCGTTTCGTGTGCTCGACCAATTCCGAACTGCGCTCCCAGTTCCTCATCGATCTTCACCAGCAGTTCAAAGTCGCTCTGCTCACTCTCATCCATGTATCGATTCCCTACCAGGCACTGACCGGAGCGCCGCCCTCCGGCGCTCGGGGGCACTGGTTGGCTCCATCGCTCCATGATTCAGGCGGTGTGTGCACGTAGTCGGAAGACGCGGATGTTTCGATTGGTCCGGTTCCGGTACTCCGCATACACATCAGTCATCTCGATCATCTTCTCGAATCCCGTCCGCGCTGCATCCCCGGCGAGCAACTCGGCCGTGACCGGTACTGCCTGACCCCCGACCGTTGCGATCGCGTCCGGATGTTCGATGAGGTTCTTACTCCAGGCCGGGTGCTTCATCTGGCCGAAATTGCTCCCCGCGACAAGTATGTCGTCGCCATCACGTGCGAACAGAAGGGGCGTCGTGCGGCTCAGTCCGGACAGGGCACCCGTCGTGGTCAGCAACATCGTCGGCGCTCCGATGGGACCGAGGACCGTGTAGCGGCCATGAGAGCGCTCTATCACGTACCGGTCGAGGGGAGTGAGGGTGCGGACCATCCACGAGCCCGCGCGAGTCTTCCCGAACCGGGTCATGGATCGGCGAAGACGAGATGTGTCCGAGCCCCAACGCACGTCAGGGAAGCTCGCCATCGACTCACCGTAGCTCGGAGTCATCGGATATGGCTCATTTCCGGCAATGTACGGGGGCAGGTCTGGGATACTTCGTGGATGGAAGGTGGAGCGAGCGGAATGACCTTCCTCATCCTGGGCAGCCTTGTTGTCGTAGTCGGTCTCATCCTTGCCCTCGACGTAAAGGGTCTGGGGACGGCGCTCGCCAGCAGGCTCAATTTGCAGTAGCCAGGCGCAGGAAACCCCTTCGAGCGAACTTGGGGCTCCACATCCGTCCATCCGGTTTCGGTTGCGTGGTCGGAGTCAGAAGCGGGTAGTCATCATGCGGCGACGCTCCTATCAGTTGTC
>PMPX01000041.1 GCA_003169235.1 Acidimicrobiaceae bacterium
GTCGACGGCGGCTACTACGCCTACGGGCCCAACGGCAGCCCGGTGTGGAACCAGGTGGTGAACAACCCGTCGACCGACACGGCGGCAGACGGCGGCGTGCAGGCCTCACTCTCCATCGCCGACGGGGGCGCTCTGGTGGAGGGGGGCTCCCTCGGCCAGGAGACCTACGCGCTGAACACGGCGAACGGCTCGCCGGCGCCGGGCTGGCCCCAGTTCTCCGCCGACAGCGTGTTCTCCACCGCCGCCGTCGGTGACCTCTATGGCGCCGGATCCGACAATTTCGTCGCCGGAGGTGCGCAGTCGGCCGGGTTCGCCTACGGCACCCACTACACCGACGGCGGGCACGTGCGGATCTACAACGACCACGGCGGGCTGATCTGCAGCGCCACCACCAACGAGGAGGTCGACTCCTCCCCTGCGGTCGGGCCCATCCTGGCCGGCGGGGCCTACGGCATCGCCACCGGCACCGGCAGCTACTTCCCGGGGGCGAGCGACGAGAACACGGTCAAGGTCTACGACACGAAGTGCAACCAGGTGTGGAGCACCACCCTGGACGGCACCACGGGCGGCAGCCCCGCCCTGGCCGACGTGCAGGGCAACGGCCAGCTGGCCGTCGTGGAGGGCACCGTGACGGGGGCGACCAGTGGCACCGTCTACGCCCTCAACGCCGCGACCGGCGCCCAGATCTGGAGCACGAACGTGAGCGGCGCCGTCGTCGGGTCGGTGACCACGGCGGACCTGACCGGCAACGGCTCCCAGGACGTCATCGTCGCGACCGACCACGGGCTCTACGTCCTCGACGGCCCGACCGGCCAGGTCGTGGCCGCCGTCGACGACGGGGACGCCACCGACAACGACAACGCCGGGGTCCCCTCGGGGGCGATCATCGGCTTCCAGAACGCACCACTGGTGACCAACGACGCCACCGGGGAGATCGGCATCACCGTGGCCGGCTACTTCGCCGTCGGCAGCAAGGCCGTGCAGGGTGTCGTCCAGCACTTCGAGGTCGCTGGCTCATCCGGCGGGAGGGCGGGCGAGGCGGGCGGGTGGCCCCAGTTCCACCACGACGCCCAGCTGACCGGCTTCGTCGGCGGCGGAAGCCCCCTCGGGAACTGCAGCCGGCCCGCCGGATCGCAGCGTGGCTACCTGACGGTCGCCTCCGACGGCGGCATCTTCGCCTTCGGGCAGGACTTCTGCGGCAGCACGGGCAGCCTGACCCTGAACAAGCCCGTGGTCGGGATGGCCGCCGTCCCGGGCCAATCGGGGTACTGGCTCGTCGCCTCCGACGGTGGGATCTTCGACTACGGCAGCGCCGGCTTCTACGGGTCGACCGGCTCGCTCCAGCTCAACGCCCCGGTCGAGGGCATGGCGGCCACACCGGACGGCAAGGGCTACTGGCTNNCTACGGCGACGCCGGGTTCTACGGATCGGCGGCCTCGGTCCCCGGCCAGGACATCGTGGGCATGGCGGCGTCACCCGACGGGCTCGGGTACTGGGAGGTCAGCTCGACGGGCCGGATCTTCTCCTACGGCGACGCCACGCCCGACGGCGACATCCCGTCGCTGGGCCTCCACCTGAACGGCTCCATCGTCGGCATCACGCCCGACCCGGTGACCGGCGGCTATTGGTTGGTGGGATCGGACGGCGGCATCTTCGCGTTCGGCGCGCCGTTCCTCGGCTCGACCGGCAGCATCCATCTGAACCAGCCGGTGGTGGCGATGCAGTCCACCGCCGACGGCCAGGGCTACTGGTTCGTTGCCTCCGACGGTGGCATCTTCAGCTACGGCGACGCGCCGTTCCGCGGCTCCATGGGCGGGCAGCACCTGAACAAGCCCATGGTCGGGATGGACGGGTTCTGACCGACCCCCACCGTTCCACCCGGCCCCAGAAGGTGTCCCACGAGCCCTCGCCTAGAGTGACGGCGCATGCTCAGGCGTCGTGACACCGAGAGGGCTTCCGCCGGCGAGCCGGCCCCGCTCCCGGCCGGCGTCCCGGCCCGCAGGCCGCTCCTTCCCACCTACCCGCCGAAGGACTACCTCGGCCAGCTCGACCCCGCCTTCCAGGCCTCCCTGTCGAAGCGACGCGAGGGGGCCGACCTCAGTGACTTCGTCTGGTNNGTGCTCGAGCTGGGCCCGGCCACCGGGTACCTGACCTTCTACCTGGAGCGCATGGGGGCCGAAGTCGTCTCCTTCGAGGCGGGGTTCGACGTGTCGATCGACGTGCTGCCGTTCCGGGGCCGGGACCAGTCCGAGGAGAAGCTGCGCGTCATGCAGGAGACCATCGACCGGAACCACGACGCCTGGTGGTACCTGCACCGCACCCTCGGGTCCTCGGCCAAGTTCGTCCAGGGCAGCATCTACGACATGCCCGCCGACCTCGGGACCTTCGACATCACGCTGGTCGGAGCGATCCTGCTGCACCTGCGCGAGCCGTGGGGCGCGCTGTCCCAGGCGGCCCAGCGGACGACCGAGACGATGATCGTCACCGAGCCGCTGCAGGACGACGTGGACGATCCCGAGTCCAACATCATGCGCTTCTCGCCCTCGGCCGAGACCCACGTCACCAACTGGTGGTCGATCTACCCGGGCGCGGTCGTCTCCATGCTCTCGCGACTGGGCTTCGGTCGGACCGAGACGACCATGCACAGCCAACGCCACTACCTCGCCCACGACATGGCGAGCGACGCCATTGAGCAGCCCATGTACACGGTGGTCGGCCGGCGCCAAGAAGTCTGACGGCCCGGCGGGCGGGCGCGGCGATCAGAAGAGGCCGGGGACGCCCCGCCCACGTTCGGCCACGGAGGTCAGGAACTCGTCGTAGCGCGCGATGAGCACGGGCCACTGGAAGCGCCGGTCCACGTAGTCCCGCCCGCGCGAGCCGAGTCGCGCCCGCAACTCGGCATCCGCCATCAGGCGCTCGACCACGGCCTCGAATTCGGGGTACGAGGTGAACCACAGCCCGCCGCCGGACCGCTCGGCATGCTCGCGGGTGGGCCCGCAGGCGCCGTTGACCAGGACCGGCACCCGGTCCACCCAGGCCTCGAGCACCACCAGGGAGAACGACTCGAGGGCCGACGGCGACACCGCCACCAGGGCGTCGCGCACGATGTCGCACTTGTCCGCCTCGTCGAGGGGACCGGTGACGACCACGTCGGGGTGCGGCGGCAGCTCGAACGAGACCGGGCCGACCAGGACCAGGGCCAGCGGCCCGGGGTGGCGCTCCTTGTAGGTGGCGAAGAA
>PMPX01000046.1 GCA_003169235.1 Acidimicrobiaceae bacterium
ACCTTCACCACCATCTCAGGCACGACGGGACCGCCCTGCGGCACCGGCTACCTGATCACCACCTGCCCCACGACGGACAGCGGCGGGGGAAGCCCGGCCACGGACGCCGCCAAGTACCCCTGCCCGCCCACGGCGGCCCAGATCGCCGCCGGCGACAGCTGCACGCTTGCCTTCGGTGACGGGGGAGGCAAGTCGCAGACCGTGCCGATCTCGTTCGTCCCGGCCCCGACGCCGCTGTCGCCGGCCGCTGCGGCCGCGGCGACGGCGAGCGCCACGACGACGACGACGGCCGCCGGCACCAAGGCTGCGACCACGTCGGCCGCGACCACGGGAGCGACCACGGGAGCGAGCACCCTGGCCTTCACGGGCGCCGGCCCCGACACGTGGCTCACGCTGCTCGGGGGCCTGCTCCTGCTCGACCTCGGATTCTTGGTCATGACGCTCTACTACCGCCCACGCGAGATGCTCGTCATGGTGGGACGCGGGGTCGGCAAGATGTTCGGAGGCAAGTAACACCCAGCACACGTGTGCGCGAGGTGGACTGGCCCCTCGGAGCCGGCCCAACCTCGCCTCCCGGGTGGTCACCTCCGCCGGTGAACCTGCAACGGCACCTCGTCTGGGACGCCGGCCGGAATCAGTCCTCGGCGTCGGGGTTCTGATCGGCACGGCCGGCCGTGGTCTTCGTGCCGTCACCGTCGGCGGAGTCTGTTGGCTCCCCGACCACCTCCGCTCCGGCCTCCTCCGACCCGTCGTCGACGAGATCTGAGCCGGGACTCGGGTCCGGCTCGTCCCGGTGCCGCCGTCGGCGCCAACGAACCAGTGTTAACACCGACAGAACGAGGATGACGACGACGATCGCCACAAGCCCCCAGGGCATGGCCCACTGCGATGTCGTCGCACTGGAGTGGGTCCCCTTGGCGGCGACGTTGACCTGCGCCTCGAGGTTGCCGATGGCGCGCACCGAGACCGTGTAGCGCCTCGTGACCGACTCCCCCGGGAGGAGTGGGCCCACCGAGAACGTCCGCGTCGCGCCCGTCCCGAATGCTCCGGTGACCTTGAGGTGTGCCACGGGTGTTAACACCACGTTCCCGTGGTTCTCCACACGCACCGTGACCACGGCGTCGGTGCTCGCCCCGAACAGCGACGCCGTGGACCTCCTAATTGCGACATCCGGGGAACGCGCCGCCACCCGGGCCACGAGGGGCCCACGCACCCGGCCGAGAACACGGACCCCCACGGCCTGGACGACGTTGATCGGCACGCTGCCGATGGACGACGGCGTCCCCGTGGTCTCCTCGGCCACGATCCCACCCACGTGGTCGCCCGGTGTGGCGTCTGCGGGGACCACGATGACGAAGGGGATCGCCACGCTGGCGTGCGAGGGGACGATGACCGAGGAATGGGCCAGGCGGATCCAGGCCCCGATCCCCTCAATGGGATCGATCCGACGGCGCAGCGAGAGACCCCCTCCGGGGGTGTTGAAGGCGTCGGCGGCGTACAGGTCGAAGGTGAGTGACGAGGCCGAGATGTTCGAGACCGTCACCGAGTCGTCGACGGTCTCCCCCGGAGTCAGCTGCGGTGAGAACACCACCCGGGGCGTCCCACCCGGCAGCGTGGTCGGGTAGACGGACCAGCTTCCGTTGCTGGCCGCTCCCGCCGGGGCGACGGGGAGGACGCCCAGCCCGGCGGCCAGGACGAGGACAGCGAGAACCCACTGCCAGGCTGTGCGACGTTGAACCACGCAGAGATGATGACCGACGAACAGGGTCGGCGGGCTACATCACCAAGAAGACGACGGTGGCCTCGTACTGCCCGGCGTAGACCCACGGGGGGACCTGGAGTGAGAAGATCCCGTCCACCTTGAACGTCCCGGCACTCGAGCCGGCCTGCGCCGTGCACAGGGACACCGCCCCTGGTCCGATCGGGAAATTGCCTCCCGAGCCGGCGAGCGGAGCCGGGCTGGAGTTCCCGGCGGCCGGCGCGCAACTCAAAGCGGTGAGAGAGAGATAGTCAGCCGGGATCTTGGCGTTGGAGCTGGCCGAGTCCGACCCTGCGGTGGCGTTGCAGAAGCCGGACCACCCGTCGCACCAGCTGTTGGGGTTGTCCGAGCTCGGTACGAGGTAGGCGCTGAGCGACCAGCCCACGGTGGCGTCACCGCGGTCGTCGGTGACATACAGGCTGTTCGCAGGGGCCGCAGCGTTCTGCCACTCTCCCTGGAGGTTGACCGCCGGCAGATCGATGTTGTTGCACGAAGAGCTGACGGCGGGCGGCGGGGCACAGGAGATCTGCAGCTGGTCGTCGTACTCGAAGTTGTCGGCCGGGGTGAGCGGCGACATCCCCGCCGGGGAGGTCACCCTGACCGGGATCACCCCCAGGTTGGCGGCCGGGGCCACCGCCGAGATGGAGGTCGAGGAGGTGACGGTGGCCGACGTGGCCGGCTCCAGCCCGAAGCTGACGGTGGAGTCCGGAGCGAAGCCGGTCCCGGTGATGGTGACCGAGGTGCCGCCTGCAGTGCTGCCGGTGCCGGGGGTCAGGCCCGTCACGACCGGGGTGCCGTAGAAGTAGGCGTCCTTGAGCGTGGTGGCGGACGTCCCCTGGGTCGTGGTCGCCGTGATGTCGACCGGCCCTGCCGTGGCGGACGGAACCAGGGCATAGAAGCCGGTGCCTCCCGGCATCACGGTCACCGAGGTGGACTCCTGGGCGCCGAAGTAGGCGGGCATGCCAGGCACGAAGCCGCTCCCGGCCACGATGACATAGTTGCCGCCGGTGAGCGGCCCGGCGTCCGGAACCACGCTGGTCACGACGGGGGCCCCGTAGGCGTAGAGGTCGTTGAGGGTGATCGTCGAGGTGCCGGCGGCGTCGGTCGCGGTCACGTCCACCGACCCCGCAGCCTCGGCCGGTGCGATCACCTGCAGTGAGGTACCCGTGGCGTTGACCGTGACGCCCGTCGCCGGCACGCTCCCGAACGAGACGGCGAGCCCGGGCACGAAGCCCGAACCCGTCACGGTGACGGCGGAGCCCCCGGTCACGGGGCCCGTGTCGGGGCTCACGGCGGTCACGGTGGGAACGCCGTAGGCGTAGAGGTCGGCGACCGAGGTGGCCGAGGTGACCGGGGTGGCCCCGGGGTCCGTCACGGTGAGGTCGACGGATCCGGTGGGACCGGGCGGCGCCGTCGCCACGAGCGAGGTCGGCGAGACGACGGTGACGCCGCTGGCAGCCACGCCGCCGAAGGCCACCGGCGTGCCCAAGACGAACCCGTCACCGGTCACCGTGACGGTCCCTCCCCCACCCACGGGCCCGGCGGACGGCGAGATCGAGGTCACGGTCGGCGCGCCGGCGGCGAACTGGTCGACGACCGAGGTGGGCGACGTCCCGATCGCGTTGGCCACGGTGATGTCGACACCACCGTCCAAGGTCGTCGGGGACGAGGCGACGATCATCGTCGGCGACCACACGGCCACGATGGTGGCGGGGGTGGCTCCGAAGTCGACCGTGTCACCGAAGGAGAAGTCGGTGCCCGTGATCGTCACGGAGGTCGCCGTATCGGCGAGCCCGGTGGACGGAGCGATCGCCGTCACTGTGGGTGCCGCATAGGCGTAGAGGTCCAGGGGGGACGTACCCGAGGTTCCGCCGTCGCTCCCCGGCGTGGTGACGGTGACGTCGACGACTCCCGTGTCGACGCCTGCCGGCGCGGTGGCCTGCAGCGTGGTGGCCGAGGTCACGGTCACGTCGGTGGCGGCCGTGGCGCCGAAGGAGACGCTGGCGCCGGGTACGAACGAGGTGCCCGTGACCGTCACCACCGTGCCGCCTGCGATCGGGCCCGCACCGGGACTCAGCCCGGTGACGGTGGGCGGTCCGTACGCGAACAGGTCGTCGGGGCTGGTCGCCGATGGAACGGCAACGGTGTCGGTGGCGGTCACGACGACGTCGACCGATCCGCCGGTCGGGTTCGCGGGTGCGGTGGCAGTCAGCGTGGTGTCCGACGTGACGGTGACGTCTGTGGCCGGCGTCGTTCCGAAGGCCACGGTGGTGGATCCGACGATGAAGCCGGTCCCGGTGATCGTCACGGCCGTGCCCCCGGCTACGGGGCCGACGTCGGGACTCACCGCGGTGACGGTCGGCGCCGTGTCGGCCGCGGCGGGCGCCGCAGTCAGGAACGCGTACGAGCCCAGGGGCAGCAGGGAAGCGATCGTGGCGAAGGCGACGAGGCGCAGGCGCGGCAGCGCACGAACTCCTCCAGATCGCCGCCCACGGAGCACGCCACGCTCCCCGGTGCACCGTTGCCCGATGCTTCGCAATTTTTCTCCCCTGGAACCGCCCCCGCACAGCGCTCCTCATCGGTGCGCCGCACTCCCACCGGTGCCGCCGGTGGGACCGGGACAGGATAGGCGCGGCCGGCGTGAGAAGAAAGCGCGCGACGTGATGTGACGATCTCATC
>PMPX01000277.1 GCA_003169235.1 Acidimicrobiaceae bacterium
GGGAACCAGCCGTCGGCGATCTCGGCGGCCAGGGCGACGTTCTTGGGTCCCTCGGCACCGAGGATGATCGGGATGTCGGCGCGCAGCGGGTGGACGATCGGCTTGAGGGGCTTGCCCAGCCCCGACCCGCCCGGGTACGGGAGCGGGTAGTGCGGGCCGTCGCTGGTCACCGGCTTCTCGCGCGCCAGGACCTGGCGCACGATGTCGACGTACTCCCGGGTCCGGGCCAGCGGGGCAGGGAAGGGCTGGCCGTACCAGCCCTCGACGACCTGGGGGCCCGACACCCCGAGGCCGAGCACGAAGCGGCCCCCCGAGAGGTGGTCCATGGTCAGCGCGGCCATGGCCATGGCGGTCGGGGTGCGGGCGGACAGCTGGCACAGTGAGGTGCCGAGGCGGACCCGCTCGGTGCGTGATCCCCACCAGGCCAGCGGGGTGAGTGCATCGGAGCCATAGGACTCCGCGGTCCAGACGGAGTCGTAGCCGAGGCGTTCGGCTTCCGTCACCAGCTCCACGGCGTTGGGGGGAGGGCCCGAGCCCCAGTAGCCCAGCTGCAGTCCGATCTTCATCGTCTTCACGTGCGGCTCCTCTCGCGTGTCTCGCGCCCCGCGCCCGGGAGGCTCAGACCTTGGCGACGATCTCGTCGGCGAACCACCGCACGGCGGCGAGCCGCGCCGCCAGTGCCTCGTCGTCGGGGGTCCCGGGGGCGACGGTGACGCCCATCCACGGCGCGCAGACGAAATCGCTCACCCCGGCCTCGGCGAAGCGGCGGTACAGGTCCACGTCGGGGCGCTCGTTGAGCGACAGGTAGATGGTGAAGTCCTCCGGGTCGCGGTCCGCCTTCTCGAGCGCGTCGTGCAGCTCGGCGAGGTGGGCCCAGGCCTCGTCCTCGCTGTAGGCGCCGGCCGCGATCCAGCCGTCGCACAGCGCCGCCGTACGGCGCAGGGCGACGGGGGAGTGACCGCCTCCGATGATCGGGATCGGGCTGGTGGGCGACGGCTCCATCTGGCACTCCGGCACGTCGTAGTAGTCGCCGTGGAACTCCACCCAGCCGCCGGCCCACAGCGCGCGGAGCGCCACGATCATCTCGTCCAGCCGCTTGCCGCGGGTGGCGAAGTCCTGGCCCGTCTGGTCGAACTCCTCCTTGCACCAGCCGACGCCGACGCCGAGCCGCAGCCGGTTGTCCGACAGGACGGCGGTCGTGCCCACCGACTTGGCCACCGTCATGAGGTCGCGCACCGGCGCGATGTAGACGCCGGTCGTGAACAACAGGTTCTCCGTCGCGCCGGCCAGCGCCGAGATCACGCACATGGGGTCCGGCCACGGGGTCTCGGAGTCCCAGCTCGGGGCGCCGTCCTCGCGCTTCGAGTAGGTGTAGCGCGACTCGAGCCGGCGCGGGTTGAACAGGTGGTCGGAGACGTACATGCCGCCGTAGCCCAGCTCGTCGCACGCCTGGCCGAGGGGGACGATCTGGCTCGTCGGGAGGAAGGAGACGGCCTGGTGGAAGCGCACGGCGCGATCGGTCACTGCCGTGGCCTCAACGGGCCCGCGGCGGAACCGGCGCGCCGCCGACTGGTGCGGACGGGGCGAACGCGATCGGGATGTGCTTGGTCCCGTTGATGAAGTTCGACTGCAGGCGCTCGACCTCGCCGTCCAGCCGGATGTCCGGTATGCGGTCCAGGAGCCGGTCGAACATCACCATGATCTCCATGCGGGCCAGGTTCGCCCCGAGGCAGAAGTGCGGGCCGCCGCCGCCGAAGGCGATGTGGTTGTTGGGTGAGCGGGTGATGTCGAACGTGTCGGGATTCTCGAAGGCGGACTCGTCGCGGTTGGCCGAGGTGTGCCAGAAGACGATCTTGTCGCCCTCCTCGATCTGCTGGCCGTGCAGCTCCAGGTCCGCCGTCGCGGTGCGGCGGAAGTGCATGACGGGGGTGACGTAGCGCAGCATCTCCTCCACCGCCCCCGGCAGCAGCGAGCGGTCCCTGCGCAGGAGCTCCCACTGGTCAGGGTGGTCGAAGAAGGCGGCCATGGCGCCCGACATCAGGTTCCGGGTGGTCTCGTTCCCCGCCACGATGAGGAGGAGGAAGAAGAGGTCGAGCTCGAGCTCGTTGAGCTTCTCTCCCTCCACCTCGGCGTCGAGCAGGACCGAGATGAGGTCCTGCCTGGGCTGGAGACGCCGGCGGGAGGCCAGCTCCTCCGCGTAGCTGTACACCTGCATGGCGGCCTCGCCCGGGTCGGTGTCGGGGATCTGGTACTCGGGGTCCTCGGAGCCGATCATGCGGTTGGACCAGTCGAAGACCATGCGCCGGTCCTCCTGGGGCACCCCGAGCAGCTCGGCGATGACGAGCAGCGGGAGCTCGGCCGAGATCTCCTCGACGAAGTCGGCCGTGCCCCGTTCGCACACCGAGTCGATGATGCCGTCGGCGTAGCCGACGATCTGCTGCTCCAGGTCGCGCACCATCTTGGGGGTGAAGCCCTTGTTGACCAGGCGGCGGTAGCGCGTGTGCATGGTCGGGTCCATGTTGACCATCATCAGCTGCTGCTGGGCGAGCTGGTCGTCGTCCATCTCGTGGAAGAGGGAGCCGCGACGCGCCGAGGAGTAGTGCTCCCAGTCCCGGTTGACCTGCACGCAGTCGTCGTAGCGGGTGATGGCCCAGAAGCCGCCCCGGGGCGCCACGGCCTCGGGGTGCCAGTAGACGGGCGCCTCCCGCCGGAGCTCGGCGAACCAGTGGTAGGGCACGCCATGGACGAAGTTGCGCCCGTCGATCAGATCGATCTCGTCGAGACCCATGGCCCCCCTTTCGGGCTCTCCGGCGGTCGCCTCCCGGCACCGGATCGCCTGCCCTTTCGAGGCGATTTCTAGAACGTGTGTCAGTGATCATAGGCACAGACCCGCCGGGGAGGACCCGGGCGCGAGACCCCGGCATGGGACGAGCGCGGGGGAGGGTATGTTCCCGGAGCGCAGTCGCGCAGCCCACCCGTGCGGAGCGAAACGAGGGACGAACCGTTGACCTATTGCCTGGCCCTGCGCCTCGACGAGGGACTGGTGTTCCTGGCCGACACCCGCACCAACGCGGGTGTCGACAACGTCGGCACGTACCGCAAGATGCACGTCCTCCAGCCCACCCCCGACCGCCTCTTCGTGATCGAGTCGGCCGGGAGCCTGGCGACGACCCAGGAGGTCCTGGACCGCATCCGGCGTGACCTCGCCGCGGACGCCGCGACCGAGAGCCTGGCGACGGTCGGTCATCTCTTCGAGGCGGCGCTGTACCTGGGGCGCCTGAGCCACGAGGTGGCGAGCGCACACCGGGAGGCCCTCCGGGAGGTCGGGGCGGACGGCACGGCGACCTTCATCCTCGGGGGCCACGTGGGGAACGAGCTCCCCGACATCCTCCTGGTGTACCCGGAGGGCAACTACATCCGCGCCTCCGACGAGCGCCCCTTCCTCCAGATCGGCGAGAGCAAGTACGGGAAGTTCATGCTGGAGCTGGCGGTGCAGGCCGACGTCGACCTCGTCACGGCGGCCAAGATCGCACTGGGCTCCATGATGAGCACGGCGAGCGCCAACCTGTCCGTGGGGCCGCCCTACGACGTGGGGATCTACGTCAACGGAGCACGCACGATCAGCGAGTTCCGGATCGAGAGCCACTCGCCCCTGCTGGACAAGCTCAGCAAGGTCTGGGAGCGCCAGCTCCTGAACGGCATCGCCGAGCTCCCGCCGATCACCCAGGACGACGTCACGGACGTGCGGACCGGGGCGTAGCCGCTCCGCCTCCCCGCCCGCGTCGGCCCCGCCCTGGAGGCCTGGTCAGCGCCGTCGCGGCTGCCCTGGCGGGCGGAACCGGCGCCGGCCGCCGGGACCGGTGGGCTGCGGGCCGGGGCGGCGGCCCGCCCGGGCCACCCCGAAACGAGAACGTGTTACATTTTTGGGCAGCGCGGCCTTGACCTGGCAGGGACCGCAGAGTGCACGCGAGGCTGCCACACGATGTTCCTCGAAGAGAGCCCCGAACAGCAGCAGCTGCGCGCCGAGCTGCGCGGCTACTACGCCGACCTGTTGACCGACGAGGTGCGGGCCGGCCTGGCCGAAGGCGGGGAGGGCGGCGAGGCCTGGAGCCAGGTGGTGCGCCAGATCGGCAAGGACGGGTGGCTCGGCATCGGGTGGCCCGTCGAGTTCGGCGGGCAGGGACGGCCGGCGACCGACCAGTTCATCTTCTTCGACGAGACGCGGCGCGCCGGTGCCCCGTTCCCCTTCGTCACCATCAACACGGTGGGGCCGACGCTCATGAGCTTCGGCACCGACGAGCAGAAGTCGTTCTTCCTGCCGAGGATCCTGGCCGGCGAGGTCAACTTCGCCATCGGCTACACGGAGCCCGAGGCGGGTACCGACCTGGCCTCGCTGCGCACGCGCGCGGTGCGCGACGGCGAGGAGTACGTGATCAACGGGGCGAAGATCTTCACCAGCGGCGCCGACCAGGCCGACTACATCTGGCTGGCCGTGCGCACCGACCCCGACGTGCCCAAGCACAAGGGCATCTCGATCCTGTGCGTGCCGACGACCGCACCGGGCTTCGAGTGGTCGATCATCAACACGGTCGGTGGCCTCACCACGACGCAGACCTTCTACGACAACGTGCGGGTCCCGGTGGCCAACCGCGTGGGCGAGGAGAACGAGGGCTGGCGCATGATCACCACGCAGCTCAACCACGAGCGGGTGGGGTTGGCCGCCTGGAGCGGGCTGGCCATCTCCCTCTACGAGGACATCGTGGCCTGGGCGGCCAGGCAGCCGACCGACGACGGTCGCTCGCTGGTCGAGCAGGGGTGGGTGCAGACGGACCTCGCCAAGTGCCACGCCGAGCTCCAGGCGATGTGGCTGCTCAACTGGCGCATGGCCGTGCACGTGGCCGACGGCGAGCTCACGGGTGCCGAGTCGTCGTCGATCAAGGTGTTCGGGACCGAGCGGATCATCGAGGTGGTGCGGGCCCTGCAGGGAGTGGTGGGCGCCGCCGGGTACCTGACCCCGGGCTCGCCCGGGGCGCTCCTGCGCGGCCGGCTCGAGGCGACCGGCCGCCAGGCGCAGATCAACACGTTCGGCGGCGGCGTGAACGAGGTGCAGCGCGAGATCGTCGCCGCGGCCGGCCTGGGCATGACGCGGGGGTCGAGGTGAGCACCGTCACCGGACCGGAACGGGCGGACCGCTTCGAGGAGCTCGTCCCCTACCCGGACCACAGCGCGCAGCTCGAGGCCCTCGTCGGCCAGTCGGCCGGCGCCCCGAACCTGTCACCCCACGCGGTCAACGCGCCCATGATCCGGCACTGGGTCGAGGCGATGGGCGACGAGAACCCGGTCTACGTCTCCGACGAGGCGGCGCGGGAGGCGGGCTACGACCGGCTGATCGCCCCGCCCACCATGCTCCAGGCCTGGATCATGCGCGGCCTGCGTTCCACCCTCGCCGTCGAGGAGGCCCGGGCGGCCGGTGGCGAGCAGGGGAGCGGGCCCAACGAGCTGATGATGAGCCTGCTCGACGACGAGGGGCTGACCTCGGTGGTGGCCACCAACTGTGACCAGCACTACGACCGGCCCCTGGTGCTCGGAGACCGGTTGCTCGTGCGCTCGGTGATCGAGTCGATCTCCGACCCGAAGCGGACCGGGCTCGGGACGGGGCGCTTCATCACGACGCGGATGGACTACGTCGCCGTCCCCGACGCCGACGTACCGGAACGCGGGTCCGCGTCCACGGCGGAGGTCCAGGCGCTCTTCGACGCCGGCGAGCCGGTGGCGACGCAGCGCTTCCGGATCCTCAAGTACCTGCCGCCGGACCGGACGCCGCCGCGGCCGTCGCGGCCGCGTCCCGCCATCACGCAGGACAACGCGTTCTGGTTCGAGGGGGCGCAGGCACACGCGCTGCTGATCCAGCGCTGCGCGTCGTGCGGCACGCTGCGCCACCCCCCCCTGCCCGCCTGCGGCAGGTGCGGCTCCTTGGAGTGGGACACGGTCGAGGCGAGTGGCCGGGGCACCCTCTACTCCTACGTCGTGGTGCACTACCCCCAGGTGGCCGCCTTCGAGTATCCGCTCCCGATCGGGCTGGTCGAGCTGGAGGAGGGGACGCGTGTGGTGGCGAACCTCGGTGTGGAGCCCGGCTCCGTCGCCATCGGGATGGCGCTGCAGGCCGAGTTCGTCGACTTCGACGATGCGCTGTCGCTGCCCGTCTTCGTCCCGGCCGGCGCACCGGAGCCGGGGAGGGGGGCCTGATGGACTTCAACTTCAGCGAGGAGCAGCTCGCCGTCTCGGAAGCGGCGACCGGGGTGTTCTCCGGGCTCGTGGACCCCGAGCGCATCGGGATCGTCGAGCAGACCGAGGACCGGATCGACCGCGCGCTGTGGCAGGCGCTGGCGGACGCCGACCTCCTGGGTCTGGCCGTGCCCGAGTCCGAGGGCGGCGCCGGCCAGGGGCTGATGGAGCTGTGCCTGCTGCTCGAGGCGCAGGGCAACGCGGTGGCGCCGGTGCCCCTGTGGGCCACCCTCGTGCTCGGGGCCCTGCCCATCGCGCACTTCGGCTCGGAGGCGCAGCGGTCACGCTGGCTGCCCGGCGTCGTCTCGGGGGATGTGATCCTCACCGCCTCCCTCACCGGCAGCGCGGCCAGCCCCACGTCGTCACCGGCCGTGCGGGCGACGGCGCAGGGCGAGGGGTGGGTGCTCGACGGCACGGAGCTGGCGGTGCCCCAGGCACACCTGGCGGACCGGATCGTCGTGCCGGCGCACACCGAGGGTGGCGACGTGGTGCTCGTGCTCGTCGATCCCGGGGCGCCCGGGGTCTCGCTCGAGCGCGCCGTGACCACCAATCGCGAGGTCCATCCGCACCTGCATCTCGCCGGGGTGACGGTCGGGGCGGAGGACGTCCTGGTCGGCGCCGACCTGGGTCGCGCCACGCTCGCCTTCCTGTCGGTGGCGGCCATCATCACGCTGTGCGCGCTCCAGGTCGGCGTGTGCGAGGCCGCGCTCACGCAGACCGCGGCGTACCTGAACGGGCGTCATCAGTTCGGGCGCCCCCTGAGCACCTTCCAGGGCACCATGCTGCGGGCGGCGGATGCCGCCATCGACATCGAGGCCATGCGGGTCACCTGGCAGAACGCCGCCTGGCGCTTCGACAGCGGCCGCGACGCCGCCGACGCCGCCCGGGTGGCCAAGTGGCAGGCGGCCGAGCGGGGGCAGCGGACCGTGCATGCCACGCAGCATCTCCACGGCGGCATGGGTGCGGACATCACGTACCCGATCCACCGCTACTTCCTGTGGGGCAAGCAGATCGAGCTGCTCCTCGGCGGCCCCAGCGCGCAGCTGGCCCGGCTGGGCGCGGACATCGCCGAGCGGGCCCTGGCGGAGGCGGAGGCGGAGGGGTGACGGCGCCTCCGGTGTCGGGACCGACCTACGCCGACGTCGCGGGGGGCGACGAGCTGCCGACGCTCGTCCTGCCCGTGACGCGCACGCTGATCGTGTCGGGGGCCATCGCGAGCCGGGACTACATGCCGGTGCACCACGATGTCGAATACGCCAAGAAGCAGGGTTCGCCCAACCTGTTCATGAACATCCTGACCACCAACGGGTATTGCGTTCGCTTCCTCACCGA
>PMPX01000040.1 GCA_003169235.1 Acidimicrobiaceae bacterium
ATCCAGGAGGTCCGACGCCTCAATGCCCAGGTATTCCTTGGCCACGACGCCGTCCCCATCCTGTGGCCCGAGCGGGCTCACGTTCCGAGCGGGATCCGCCACCGAGCTGCTCACGTACAGCCCGCTGCTCACGTATTCGTCGATCGCAAACCGTCGGAGCGTGCGGGTCGCTGCGTCCAACTGGCTCTGTGCGGCCGAGATGTCCGACTGCGCCGCGGCAACCTGCTGCTCGCGCGCCACCAACATGCCCTGGTCGGCCGTCACCGCGGTGATGGCCCGTTGGTAGGAGTGCAGGTCCGATGTGACCTTCCCGTAGACGTCGAGCGCCGACGAAGAGGTCAGGACTGCCGGGAGGCTGCCGGCGACGCCGAGGATGCTGTTGACGTAGCACGGCACCCCGTCGGCCGAGGGAGCGCACCACGCGCTCTGGTCGACGACGGCCAGGAACGCCCCCGGTGGCGTCACGCCCCCGGCGCGGAGTGCGGCGGTGATGGACCACATGTTGGGCTGCAGCAGCGTGATGGCTGTTGCCTCACAGCCTTCTGGCCAAGTGGCCCACGCGGGGAAGCCGCTGCTTGACACCGCTCCGGGGATCGGCGCACCGCTGGCGTCGATCGTGCGTCCCGTGTTGAAGGGGTTGTACGCCGCCGTGTTGTTCGTCGACCCGCCCTCGGCGGCCTGCCACGCGTCGAGATCGGCGACGTCGGCCTGTGTCGCCGGTGCGTTGACCCCCTGGAGGATGCAGAGCTCCCAGCCCGGAGGCAGTGGTGTCCCGCCGGCGCTCTGGGCAGGGGTGGCCCCGCCGGCCGTCGCCGTGAGCGCGGACCCACCCAGCCCGGCTGCGGCAATGGCCAGCGCGAGGCCGACGCTTCGGAGGATGCGTGTCATGGGAGGTCGTTGGTGGTCCGTGGCTCGCCGGCGAATGGGTGGTCAGGTACGGGACTCCGCGAGGAGGGGAGTCCAATCGCGGCATTCAAGATTGGCACGTTCCGAGCAGGGTGCTCCTCCGGGTCTATCGGCGGCCCGCCCCGGCACTTGAATCCGTTGTGGCAAATATGGGTGTCGGGGCCGGCTCCTGGGGCGGGGAGCACGCCCCTCGTGGCGGACCCGTGCCCACAACCAGCCGGATATGCCCATGTCAGAGGGGTGGCCAGCGTGCCTCGAGGCTCCGGTGGGCCACCACGGCTGAGGGTCCGGTCACATTCCGGAGGCGGTCGACGTCAAGATGATGTGATCACGATGGAAGCGACCGAATTCGAGGCCGAGCGGCCCCGGCTGATGGCGATCGCCACTCGGATCCTGGGTTCGCCGGCCGATGCCGACGACGTGCTGCAGGAGACCTGGCTTCGGCTCTCCAGCACCGATGGCATCGACGACCTGCCCGCCTGGCTGACGACCGTCGTGACGCGCCTCTGTCTGGATCATCTGCGCAAACGACGCACGCGGTCGCTCGCCGAGGCGCGGGCCGAGGCCGCGGCCGATCCCGCCCCGGTCGACCCGGAGGTGGACGCGTTGCTGGCGGAGAAGATGGGCGGCGCGGTGCAGATGGTCCTCGACGCCCTGGCGCCGGCCGAGAGGGCGGCGTTCGTCCTGCACGACGTCTTCGGGTACCCCTTCGACGAGATCAGCGCGGTCATGGGACGCTCGGGCACCGCGGTGCGCCAGCTCGCGAGCCGGGCGCGGCGCAAGGTGCAGGGCGAGCCGGAGCCGGCCACCGGGCGGGCGAGCCAGGCCGACAGCCGCCGCGTCGTCGACGCGTTCCTGACGGCCGCTCGCGGTGGGGACCTCACGACTCTTCTCCAGCTCCTCGCTCCCGATGCGCTCATGCGCGCCGACCTGGTGGCCCAGGGAATGGGTACGGATCCGCTCTACGACGGCGCAGCCGCCGTGGCCGCTCGCTTCGACGGCGCCCGCGGCGCGGCGCCGGTCACCATCGACGGCGACCTCGGCGCCGCCTGGATCCAGGCCGGGACCGTCAAGGTCGCCTTCGTCTTCCACGTCGGGGAGGGCCTGGTGCGCGAGGTCGAGCTGATTGCCGACCCCGACGTGCTGGCCACGCTGGACGTGGCCCGGGTCCGGGCCCGGTCCTGAGATTTCGGCGAACACCAACGACCTCGCCATCCGGTGGGGGCCGACACAGAGAAAGGAAACGACATTCATGAAGACGATGACGTGTCGAGAGCTCGGTGGCCCGTGCGACGCTCCGCATCACGGCGGGAGCGCGGACGAGGTCATCAAGGCGCAGGATCGGCATCTCAAGGAGATGGTCGCCGGTGGCGACACGGGGCACGAAGATGCCCTGAAGGCGATGAAGGGTCGGTGGAAGAACCCCATCAAGGGAATGGGGTGGTACAAGAAGGCCAAGAGCGACTTTGCCGGCCTTCCCGAGGACGACCACTCCGGCGTCTGACCCCGGCCCAGGCACCGGGTCCATGGGCGTCGGTCATTCCATGCACCCGACCCCTGCGCCCGTCCCGGTGATGTGACCCAGGGCATGCTGACGTGCCGTCGGCGCTGACCCCCACAGCGCACGGGATGCGATGACCACTGGCCTACGCTTCGCAGGTGGCTCGTCGGCGACCAGCGAGGCGGGCCGTGATCCTGGTCGGGATCGTCGGCACGGCTGCGTCCATCTTTTCGTCCTGCTCGAGNNCGACCTCGACCTCGAGTCCTGTCAGCTCCACAACCGAGACGACGAGCCCCACCTCCGTCACGACGACGACTGCCGCCGTAACCACGACAACTGGGACGCTTGTTCCCGAGACTCCGACGAGCACCGAGTTCTACTCGCCGTCCCAAAACATCAGCTGCGAAATCGACACACAGGGTGGCACCAATCCGCAGGATCTGGCCTATTGCGACACGCTCTCACCTCAACAGTCGGCGACGCTGACTGCCCCATCCACACTGACGTCGTGTACCGGCGACCTTTGCCTGGCGAACGCCGGCGTCGGGACCCCCACTCTGCCGTACGGGTACTCCGTCACCCTCGGCTCCATTACCTGCCTGTCCATGACGCAAGGAATGAAGTGCACCCTGCCAAGCGGAAACGGGTTCCTCATCGCGAAGGCTGGTGTGACACCCCTCGGGAGCGTGACCGTGACCCACACCACCACGAACGGCTGAACCGAGACGCCGTGGCTCTGAGCAGCGAGAACGTGTCACATCGGCCGTGCCCGGAGCGGGACTCGAACCCGCACGCCCTTTCGGACAGCGGCTTTTGAGGCCGCCGCGTCTGCCATTCCGCCATCCGGGCGAGAACGCCAGATCGTACAAGCTGCGATCTACGGTGAAGGGGTGGGAGCCGCGTCACCGTGAAGCTGGCCGGGGTTGAGCTGGTCAGCGTCGATCTCCCCTTCCGCCACGACATCGGCACCGCCGCCGGCGTGCACCGGACCCGACCGCTGCTCTTCGTGCGGGTCGTGACCGAGGGCGGCGAGGGCTGGGGGGAGTGCGCCGCCCTCGACGGGGGGACCGCCGTCGACCCCGCGCTGCGCGAGGTCGAGCGGGCCGCGGTCGACCGTGGGGTGGCGCGCCTGGACCAGGCGGCGAAATCGAGGGGAGGGGATCTGCCGAGCGGGGCGGAGGTGGCGCCGCTCTTCGGCAGCTCGGCCGTCGACCGGATGCTCGCCGCCACCTTCGAGATGGCGGTCTGGGACGCCGAGCTCCGCACCGAGGGCCGGTCCATGGCCCAGGCGCTGGGGACCGGGCCGGGGTTCGAGACGATGCCCGTGGGCGCCGTCGTGGGCATTCCCGCCGACCGTGACGTGGGGGCGCTGCGCCGGGAGGTGGGTGCGGCGGTGCGGGCCGGCGCGGCGCGGGTCCGGCTCAAGATCGAGCCGGGGTGGGAGATCGAGCCGGTGCGCGCCGTGCGGGAGGACCACCCGGGCCTGGTGCTCCAGGTCGACGCCAACGGGTCGTTCCGGGGCGACGAGGACGACGTCGCGCTCCTCAGCCGGCTGGCCGACTTCGACGTCCTCTGCATTGAGCAGCCGCTCCCGCCCGCCGACCTGGTCGCGCACGCGCAGCTCGCCCGCGTCCTGCCGGTGCCGATCTGCCTCGACGAGTCGCTCTCCACCCCGCGACGCGTGCGCGACGCGCTGCGCAACGGGTCGTGCGCCATGGCCTGCCTCAAGCCCGCCCGGCTCGGGGGCGTGCGGGCCACGTGGGCGGCGCACGCCGCGTGCGCCGAGGCCGGCGTGCCGGCGTTCGTCGGTGGCTTCTTCGAGGCGGGGCTGGGCCGCGCCTCGAACCTCGCGCTGGCGTCCCGGCTCAGCCAGGACGCGACGGGGCTGGTCAGCGACCTCGGCGATCCGGCCGACTACCTCTCCGTCGACCCCTGTGGATATCCGCCGGTGACGGGCGGGTGGGTCCGCGTACCGGACGCGCCGGGGGTCGGCCGACGGCCCGACGACGCGGTCCTGGGGACGCTCCAGGCGCGGCGTGGCTGGTTCCCTGCCACGTACACTTGACCCTCCATGCAACGTGCCCTGTTGGAGCGGAGAATCCGAGACGTCCACACCCGGCTCGTCCGGGCGCGCGAGGAGCTGGCCGTGCTCGACGAGCAGCTGGCGGTCGTCCAGGAGGAGGCCGACGAGGCCCGCGTGCGCTCGCTGGTCTCGGAGACTCCCCTCGCCACCCGGGAGCACAACGAGGCGGCCCGCCACGCCGACGCCATGGTGCGGGCCCGCGAGGCGCTGGTGCGCACGGTCAAGGATCTCGAGCAGCGCCAGGACGAGCTGCTGGGCCACGTCGCCTCGGGCACGCAGTGAGCACACCGAGGGGGACGGCATGACGGACGGACGCGCCACCACACCGAGCCTGGCCCGCGTGGTCATCGCCGAGGACGAGGCCATCGTGCGCCTCGACCTCAAGGAGATCCTCGTGTCGGCCGGCTACGAGGTCGTCGGGGAGACCGGCCGCGGGGACGAGGCGGTGCAGCTCGTGGAGGAGCACAAGCCGGACCTGGCCATCCTCGACGTCAAGATGCCCGGGATGGACGGCTTGCGCGCCGCCCGCGAGATCACCTCCCGCCATCAGGTGGTCGTGCTGCTGCTCACGGCCTTCAGCCAGCGCGACCTGATTGAGGAGGCCCGGGACTCGGGGGTGGCGGCCTACCTGATCAAGCCGTTCCAGTCCCGGGAGCTGCTACCGGCCATCACCGACGTGCTGGCCAAGGCGCGCCAGGAGTGGGCGATCGAGGCCGAGCAGTCGGGGGGTGGCGCCGAGGACAAGATCGCCACGCGCCGGGTCGTCGACGAGGCGAAGCAGATCCTGATGGACCGGGACGACCTCCCCGAGACGGAGGCGTTCGGCTTCATTCAGCGCACGGCCATGCAGACGCGGGCGCGCATGCGTGACGTGGCGCAGCAGGTGGTCGACGGCACCCTCACCCCGTAGTGTCGGAGTAATGGCGACACGCCAGGAGCGCCCGGCCCCGCTGCTGCTGCTCGACGGCATGTCACTGGCCTTCCGGGCCTACTTCGCCCTCCCCGACACGTTGGCCACCTCGACGGGCGTCGTCACCAATGCGGTGCACGGCTTCACGTCCATGCTGGTGTACCTCATCCGGGAGCAGCGCCCGTCGGCCCTCGCGGTGGCCTTCGACGCCCCGGGCGACACGTTCCGCGACGAGATGCTGGCGGACTACAAGGCCGGCCGGGCCGAGACGCCGTGGCTGCTGCCGCCGCAGTTCGACATGATCCGCGAGGTGATGGCCTCGCTCGCCATCCCGGTGATCGAGGCGCCCGGGTTCGAGGCGGACGACGTGATCGCCACCCTGGCCACCGAGGCGGCCGTACGCCAGAGCGAGGTGGTCATCGTCACCGGCGACCGCGACAGCTTCCAGCTCGTGCAGGACCCGTACGTGCGCGTGCTCTACAACAAGCGGGGCGTCAGCGACTACGCCCTCTACGACGAGGCCGGCATCTTCGAGCGCTGCGGGGTGCCGCCCTCCCAGTACGTGCTGTTGGCCTCGTTGCGCGGCGATCCCTCGGACAACCTGCCCGGCGTGCCCGGGGTGGGCGAGAAGACGGCGGCCAAGCTCCTGACGAACTACGGCGACCTCGACGGGATTTTCGCCCACCTCGGTGCGCTGACGCCGAAGTTGCGGGAGAACCTGGCTGCCAACGAGGAGCTGGCGCGGTCGAACGCCCGCATCATCCCGCTGGTGCGCGACGTGCCCCTGGGCGTGGACGTGGCCCACCTGGAGCTGGGCGGCTGGGACCGCGCCACGGCGGAGGCCACGTTCGAGCATTTCGAGATGAGGACCGTCTGGAACCGTCTGGAGGAACTGCTCGACGCCGGCGCGCTCGGTGAGCCGGTGCCGGGCAGTGCCGGTCCCAAGGCGGGGGGAGCCGCGGCTGCGGCCACCGCCCCGGTCGAGGCCCAGGCCCTTCCGGCGGTGCCGGCCCTGGAGCTGCGCGACGTCGCCCTGCCCGCGTCGGCGTCGGAGGTCACCACGCGCCTGACCGAACTGGGAACCGGCCCCGTCGCCACCGCGGCGCGGTGGAACGGCCTGCCCGGTCGCAGCGACCTGGTCGGGCTCGCCCTCGTGGCGGCCGAGGGTGAGGAGGCCGGCCTCGCGGTCATGGTGCCCGGCGAGCTGCTCGGTGCCGCCTCGGTGGTGAAGAAGCTGAACGCGGTCCTCGCCCGCCCCTTCGTCGGCCATCACGTCAAGGAGGCCATGCGGTCGCTGCTCCCGCTGGGCGTCGACGCGACCGGGCTCTCCATGGACACCGGCGTGGCGGCGTACCTGCTCGATGCGTCGACCGGCGAGTACGAGCTGGCGCAGCTGCGCGAGCAGACCGGCCAGCTCACCCTCGACATCGCCGAGCCGGGCACCGCCGCGCTCGACATCGCCCGGGAGGCGGCGGCGGAGGCGGCCGACGCGGTGGGCATGGCCGCCGGGTTCCGGCAGCGGCTCGAGTCCGAGGGCATGGTCATGCTGCACGACGAGATCGAGACGCCCCTGGTGCGCGTCCTGGCCAAGATGGAGGTGGCCGGCATCGGGATCGACCGGGCCGAGCTGCAGGCGATCGCCGACTCCCTCAAGGCCTCGGCGGCGACGCTCCAGGCCGAGGTGCAGGAGTGCGCCGGTCACGAGTTCAACGTGAACTCGACGCCGCAGCTGCGCACCGTGCTCTACGAGGAGATCGGGCTCACGCCCGGGAAGAAGACCAAGACCGGCTTCTCGACCGACGCCCAGACGCTCGAGAGCCTGCGCGGCGCCCACCCCATCATTGAGGCGCTCCTGTCGTATCGCGAGGTCGAGAAGCTGCGCTCGACCTACGGCGAGAGCCTGCTGGCCGAGGTCCAGGCCGACGGCCGGATCCACGCCTCTTTCGGCCAGACGGTGGCCCGGACGGGGCGGATCTCCTCGGACCGCCCGAACCTGCACAACATCCCGGTGCGCACCGAGCTCGGGAAGCAGTTCCGCCGGGCCTTCGTCCCCGCCGAGGGCTCCGCCTTCCTGGTCGCCGACTACGACCAGGTCGAGCTGCGCTGCATCGCCCACCTCTCCGAGGACCCCGGACTCATCGACGCGCTCACCAGCGGGTCGGACGTGCACCGCACCGTCGCCGCCGCGGTGTACGGCATCACCCCCGAGCAGGTCACGCACACCCAGCGCGAGTTCGCCAAGATGGTCTCCTACGGCCTGGCCTACGGGATGGAGGCCTACGGCTTGGCGCAGCGCCTCGCCATCGAGGTGGACGAAGCGGCCGAGATCCTCAAGGCTTATTTCGACACCTTCCCCCGGGTGCGGGCCTACATGGACGAGGTCGTGGCCGAGGCGCGTCACAAGGGGTACACGGAGACGCTTTTTGGCCGACGCCGCCTCATACCCGAACTATCGAGCGAGCGCTACCAGGTCCGCACGGCGGGCGAGCGCCAGGCCATGAACGCCGGTATCCAGGGCTTGGCGGCCGACATCTTCAAGGTAGCCCTGGTCCGCCTGGACGCCCGCCTCGACGAGGAGGGGCTGCGCGGCCGGCTCGTGCTTCAGGTCCACGACGAAGTCATCCTGGAGGTCCCCCCGGACGAGGAAGAAGCGGCGGCGAAGGCCGTGGTCGAAGCCATGCGGGGGGCGGCCGATCTCAGCGTCCCCCTGGAGGTCAACCTGTCCTGGGGGCGGAGCTGGGCGGACGCCAAGGCCTGAGGCACGCGTACGCGAGTTCTGACGGTCCTCCGGGCTAGTCCCGGCCCGGAGGGGGCTTGGTGCCGAGCACGATCTTCGGCACGTGGCCAGAAGCGATATCGCTGACGGGAGGAAGGTGCTTCCAGATATAGCTGATGTTGGAGTCCAGGGACTGCTGAGGGTCCTGGCCCAATAGTTGTTGTACCCAGACCACCACTTCGGCCTGGCCCTGGGGCGTCCACGGCGGGACGGCCGGTGCTTCCGGGCCCACCACGATCTCTTTGATGTTCAACGCCTGGATGTCTGCGGCCGCCTCGGCTCGGACCGCCGGGGTTATGGCCGGCACGGGCGCGCCAGGGGCCCCCAGCTTCAGCAGGAAGCGCATCCGGCTCACATCCCCACCGTTGGTCCCCGTCATGCCCGTGTCGCTCGGCATCGCGTAGCAAAAACCCGATTCGGCCTGCCAGAGAAGGTTCAGTTCATTGGCCGCTGGCAACATGAGCACCACCGGGGGGCGGCCGGAGCCCCGGGGCCCTGAAGTGGCCTCCGGGCACGCCAAGCCGGCCTTGAAGGCACTGTAGAGAGGGCTGGAAGACGCCGGGTAGTTGATGATGGGGCAGAAAAAAGCCAGGCCGACCACGGCTAAGGCGGCCCCGCCGACGCGCAGGGGCCATTGGAGGCGTTTGAGTTCCTCCAGGCCCAGCGCCAGCAGCAGCCCGACGCCCAGGAACATCATCGACGCGAACCGATCAGGTAGAAGGTTATGGAACAGGGGCAATTTCTGCAGAAGGTAATCGGGTAGACGAAGGAACGAGGAGAGCTCCCGGTGCCCGTCCACATGGAGCGTGGAGCCCATAGACAGCACGCCCGCGCCCAGGGCTATGGCGAGGGCCACCCAGGTGACCCGGCGCCGGCGGGCCAGGTATAGCGTGATGCCGACAAAGATGAGAAGGGGGATGCCTATGTAGGCGCCCTGCTCAGAACCGTTCCCGGTGAAATTCCGGCTCACAGCCAGGACCGAGGGGGGTGCCAGGCGTGTGATGTTGGTGGGGATGACGAAGTTCAACAGATCGCTTACGTATACGTCGGGAGGGTGCACGTTCTGGACGCGGGCAGGTCCGAAGTACTGGAACGCCAGAAAAGGTGCCGCCAGAACTATGAAAAGGCCGCCCGCCACTTTCAGGCTCTTCCAGGCGTAGCCGAAGTGGGCGGCCAACGCGGCCCGGTTGAGCAGGCATAGCACGGCCACGGCTATGGCGGCCGTTACGGCCTCCATGGCGAGGACTTCTTCGCCGGTGAGCAGCTGGGCCCAGGCCAACAGGCCCAGGGCCAGCCCTTCTCGCCACGGCTGGGCCGACTGGACCACCAGCAGGCGGTCGAACAGGATAAGGAAAAGAGGGGCACTGGCCATGAAAACCTGCGCCAAGTGACCGACGGCTTGGGAGGTAACGTAAGGCGAAAAGCCGACCACAAGGCCGCCGGCCAGCGAGGGTAGCCTTCCCGTCCAACGCCGAAAGGCCAGGTAGGAAAAGGTGCAGGCCAGGGCGGGGGCGAGCGTGAGTACGACGTTGTAAGAAAGCGCGGCCCCCCAAATGACCGTCACCGGTGCCATGAGGAAGCTCGGCAGTAGCACCGAAGTGTTCCACATCAGGTTTATCCCACTCGGGAAATTGACGTAAGTGCTCACGAGCGGGTTGAGGCCGTGCCCGAGCGCGAAGGGCATCCAGGAAAAGAACCAGGAGTACTCGTCGGCGTCGCCGGCACCGCCGATCTGGTTACCCCGTGGGAACTCCCACGCCAGATGCCACCAGACCACGGCCAGGGCCAGGGTGATAACGAAGACCACGGCGAGTTCCCGNNCGGCCGGCGCGGGCCTGGTGCCAGCTCCGCGCCGGCCGACGCCGCGTCCGAAGGCGGGCCGGTCTTCGTGCTCGTATGCCGCGTCGGCGCCAGTACTACCAAATTGGGCGCAACCGCTGTCCGGACCGATCCCGGTGGTAGGGGCGGTGCCGACGCCGCCAACTCGATGTCGGCGTC
>PMPX01000183.1 GCA_003169235.1 Acidimicrobiaceae bacterium
GTTGAAGCGGAACTCCACCACGTCACCGTCGCGCATCACGTAGTCCTTGCCCTCCATCCGCGCCTTGCCCGCGTTGCGCGCCGCGGCAACAGAGCCTGCCGCCATCAGGTCCTCGAAGCTGATGACCTCGGCCTTGATGAAGCCTCGTTCGAAGTCGGTGTGGATCACGCCGGCCGCCCTGGGGGCGGTGTCGCCGATGTGGATCGTCCACGCCCGCGCCTCCTTGGGCCCCGCCGTGAGGAACGTCTGGAGCCCGAGCGTGGCGAAGCCCACGTGCACCAGCTGCTCCAGGCCCGACTCTTCCTGGCCGTAGCTGCGCAGCAGCTCGTGGGCGTCGTCCGACTCGAGGCCCGCCACCTCCGCCTCGATCTGGGCGCACAGCACGACGGCGTGTGCCGGCCGGACGCTCTCCATCAGCCCCGCGGCCAGGTCCGCGTCGCCCAGCGCGCCCTCGTCCACGTTGAAGACGTAAATGAAGGGCTTGGCCGTCAGGAGGTGCAGCTCGCCCAGGAGCTCGAGGTCGACCTCGCCGGCCGCGGCGGCACTCGACACCGTGCGTCCCTCGCCGAGGATCCGCTCTGCGGTGGCGACGGCTTCCGCGGTCGGTTTGAGCGCCGCGTTCCCCTTGACCTCGCGCGCCAGCCGCGGCAGGCGCTGCTCGACCGTCTGGAGGTCGGCGAGGATCAACTCGGTGTTGATGGTCTCGATGTCGCCCGCCGGGTCGACCCGGGCGTCGACGTGCACCACGTCGTCGTCGTGGAAGGCGCGCACCACCTGGCAGATGGCGTCCGTCTCGCGGATGGCGGCCAGGAACTGGTTGCCCAGACCCTCCCCCTTGGACGCCCCGCGCACCAGGCCGGCGATGTCGACGAAGGTGACCGAGGCCGGCACGACGGGTGCGCCGTCGTAGAGCGCGGCCAACTGGGCCAGGCGGGCGTCCGGCACGGCGACGACGCCGACGTTGGGGTCGATGGTGGCGAACGGGTAGTTGGCCGCCAGCACCTCGTTGTTGGTGAGGGCGTTGAACAGGGTGGACTTGCCCACGTTCGGCAGTCCGACGATCCCGATCGACAGGCTCATGGAGCGGCCCGCTACGCCGGGAGCAGGCCGGCGCCTGCAGCGAGCGCCTTGAGGTCGGCCTCTGGCCGCGCGCCCGTGTGCGAAATGACCTCCGCCGCGCACAGGCCGCCGAGCGTCGTGCTCTCCACCGGGCCCATGCCGTGGGTGAGGCCGAAGAGAAAGCCTGCCGCGAACAGGTCGCCGGCACCCGTGGTGTCCACGACGCGCTCCACCGCCGCAGCCGGGACCTCCTCGAGCCCACGCGCGGTGAGCACGACGGCCCCCTGGGCGCCGCGGGTCATGACGACCAGCAGCCCGGTCTCCTCGGCGGCCTCGACCGCGGCCCGGTACGAGGAGGCCCCGAAGAGCATCGTGACCTCCTCCTCGTTGCCCAACAGGATGTCGACGTCGTCGACGAGCAGGTCGAGGAACTCGCGCTGGTGCCGGCTCACGCAGAAGGGATCGGAGAGCGACAGCGCGACGGAGCCCTCGGACGCGTGGGCGGTGGCGGCGGCGTGGCGCATGGCCTCCTTGGCGGCCGGGACGTCCCAGAGGTAGCCCTCGAGGAGGACTACGGAGGCGCGGGCCACGAAGGAAGTCGGGACACCCTCGGGCGACAGCGTGGACGCCGCCCCCAGGTACGTCCCCATGGTGCGGTCCGCGTCCTCGGTGATCAGGACGACGCAGCGGCCCGTGCCGAGGCCGTCGCCGGCGGCCGACTCGCTGTAGTGCGGCTCGAACTCGACGCCCGCAGCCCGCAGGTTCTCGGTGTAGGTCCGGCCGACTTCGTCGTCGGCCACCGCACCGACGAAGCCGGCCCTGCCCCCGAGCTCGGCGATGCCGGCGGTCGTGTTGGCGACCGAACCCCCCGAGACGTAGCGGGGGGCACCCATGAACTCCTGGACCGCGTTGGCCGTCACCAGGTCGATCAGCGTCATGGAGCCCTTCTCCAGCCCGACCTGGGCCAGCTGCTCGGCGCTCGTCAGCTCAATCACGTCGAGCAGCGGCGATCCGATGGCGACCACGTCGAGGTCGCGTGTGCCCTCCTCGCTCCTCTCCAGGCGTGGCTGGGCGTCGTCGGCGGTGGCGGCATCCTCGGTTGGCACGCGGGAGAACCTACTCGCAGCGCCGCGGGTAGCCTTCACCGAATGCTCAAAGATCCAACCCAGCCCGTCGCGCCCGGCTCCGGGGCGTTCCGCCTGCCGCGCACGGTCGATCCTCAGACGTACCGGATGGAGATCGAGCCGAATATCGCGTCCGCCACCTTCTCGGGCACAGTCGCCATCGACGCGGTCGTCCTCGAGCCGGTGACCGCGGTCGTGCTGAACGCGGCGGAGCTCGCCATCAGCGACGTCGAGATCGTCGGCGCCGACGGGAGCTCGGTCGGGTGCAGCGTGACCTTCGACGACGACCTCGAGCAGGTCGTCTTCCGCCCTCCCTCGGAGCTCCGCCCCGGGCCGTGCACCATCAGCTGTCGCTTCACCGGCACCCTCAACGACAAGCTGCGCGGTTTCTACCGCTCGACGTACGCGGGCCCGGACGGTGAGACGCAGACCATCGCGACGACGCAGTTCGAGTCCGTGGACGCCCGGCGTTGCTTCCCCTGCTTCGACGAGCCGGACCGCAAGGCGGTCTTCGACATCGCGCTCATCGTGGACCCCGACGTCGACGCGATCTCGAACTCGCCCATCGTCGGGGTCGACGAGGTCGGCGACAAGCGCCGCATCCGGTTCTCCCCCACCATGAAGATGTCCACCTACCTGGTGGCCTTCGTGGTCGGGAAGCTCGAGACCACCGACACGGTGGACGTCGACGGCGTGCCCCTCCGGGTGGCCTGCACGCCGGGCAAGCGGCACCTCGGGGAATTCGCACTCGAGGTCGGCGCGTTCGCCCTGCGCTTCTTCACGAACTACTTCAACGTCCCCTACCCTGGCGAGAAGGTCGACCTGGTCGCGATCCCCGACTTCGCGGCGGGAGCCATGGAGAACCTGGGCTGCATCACCTTCCGCGACACCGCGCTCCTGGTCGACACGTCGAGCGCCGCCCGTGCCGAGCTCGAGCGTGTCGCCGACGTGATCGCGCACGAGCTCGCCCACATGTGGTTCGGCGACCTCGTGACGATGGGGTGGTGGGAGGGGATCTGGCTCAACGAGGCCTTCGCCACGTTCATGGAGATGCTCTGCGTGGACGCGTTCAGGCCGTCGTGGGACCGCTGGGTGGGCTTCGCCCCCTCGCGGGAGGCCGCGCTCGCCGTCGACGGCGTGCACTCGACCCGCCCCATTGAGTACCCCGTCGGGCCGCCCAAGGAGGCGGAGGGCATGTTCGACCTCCTGACCTACGAGAAGGGGTGTGGGGTGCTGCGCATGCTCGAGCAGCACATCGGGGCCGACGTCTTCCGGGACGGGGTGCGGACCTACCTCAAGGCGCACGCGTACGGCAACACCGTCACCAACGACCTGTGGAACGCGCTCGAGGACGCCAGCGGAGCACCCGTGCGCGACGTCATGAACACGTTCATCCTCCAGGGCGGGCACCCCCTCGTGTCCCTGCACGGGGACGCACTGAGCCAGCAGCCCTTCTCCTTCGGGCCACCGCCTCCCGGCGTGGAGTCATCCATCGGGGACGTGTGGAACGTGCCGATCGCGGTCCGCGCGCTGCCCGCCGCCGGCGGAGCGGGGGCGCCCGTCCGGCACCTGGTCCTGGGGCCGGAGCCCACCCGGATCGACGAGGCCCACCAGGGCCTGGCCGTGCTGAACGCCGGCGGCTGGGGCGTGTTCCGGGTCGGCTACGAGAACGAGCACCGGCTGGCGCTGGCCGAGCACCTCCCCGAGCTGACCCCGCTCGAGCGGGCGAACCTGCTCTCCGACACCTGGGCGACGACCCTGGCCGGGCTCAACGGGCTCCGGGAGTTCATCGTCCTGGCGTCGCGGTTGGGCCTGGAGCCCGATCCCGCCCCCTGGGCCTCCGTCGGCAGCGCGCTGGTGCTGGCCAACCGGATCGCCTTGCCCGAGGACGAGGCTGCGGTGCACGAGGCGGCGGCCGCGCTGCTCGGCCCCACCTACCGCAACCTCGGCTTCGATGCGGCCTCCGAAGAGGGCGACCGCACGCCCTCGCTGCGCTCGTTGGCCATCAACCTCATGGGGACCGTCGGCGCCGACGCCGGCGTCCGGAACGAGGCGGCGCGGCGCTTCGATGCGTCACCGATCGGCGGAGGCTCAGGCCCCGCGATCCCCGCGGACATCGAGTCCGCGACCCTGGCCGTCGTCGCCCAGCTCGTACGGCCCGGTGACTACGACGCGCTGCTGGAGCGCTACCGCTCGGCATCGACGCCACAAGAGGAGATGCGCTCGCTCGGCGCACTGGCCAGCTTCCCCGACGTGGACCTCTGCCTGCGCACCTTCGACCTCGCCCTCACCGAGGTGCGCACCCAGAACGGATTCAGCGTCATCGCCGCGTTGCTGGCCAATCGCGTCGGCAACCAGGCCGTCTGGACGCGCATCACCGAGACCTGGGACATCATCCTCGAGCGCTTCCCCAAGAACGCGCCACCGCGTATCCTCGACTCCCTGCCGGCGCTCTGCGCGGACGTCGACTTCGCACGCGGCGCGATCGCGTTCCTCGAGGACCACCCGCTGGCGTCGGGCCCACGACGGGTCGCGCAGTCGGCCGAGCGCCTGAACGTCAATGTGGCCTTCGCAGCCCGCGAGCGGCCCGGCTTGGCCGACTCGCTGCGGGCGGCCGGCACGCACTCCGTCGGATGACCCAGGCGGCGCCCGCGAGCGACGAGCGGGAATCAGACCGGGTGAGGGATCTGCTGGCGACGGCGCGCGGTACCCGGGGCTTCATGCCCGACGACGAGGGCGAGGCGCTGTTCCGTGCCGCCCTCCGGGCCGGCCGGACGGAGATCCCCGGCGCGACGCCGCCGACCTTCGTGGAGATCGGTGCGTGGTGCGGCAAGTCCACCGTGTACCTCGGGGCGGCCGCCGAGGACACCGGTGCGGTCCTGTTGTCGATCGACCACCACCGGGGCTCCGAGGAGAACCAACCGGGATGGGAGTACCACGAGGCCGACCTGGTCGATCCCGAGGCCGGTCGCATCGACACGCTGTTGCACTGGCGTCGCACCATCTCGATCGCCGGCCTCGAGAGGTCGGTGGTGGGTATCGTGGGCGATTCCCCCACGGTCGCCGCCCGCTGGGACCGGCCGCTGGCGTTCTGCTTCATTGACGGCGGGCACGGTGACGATCCGGCGTGGGCCGATTACCGCGGCTGGTCACCGCACGTCGCGGTCGGGGGATGGCTCGCCATTCACGACGTCTTCCCCGACCCGGCCGACGGCGGACGGCCGCCGTACGACCTCTACTGCGCCGCGCTCGACTCGGGGGAATTCGTCGACGACGGAGCCTGCGGCAGCCTGCGGGTCCTGCGCCGAGTGGCACCGCCGCGCTGAGGGCCAGGTCCACAGCGAGCCGGGCCTCCGGCGGCCGCCGGGCCGATGGTCAATTTTCGAGGATCCGTCCGCAGAACCGCCTGACAATGCCTGTGTGACCTGCCATTGTTCCCCGTCTGGGTCGCGGCATTTCACTCCAGCGGAGGACAGGTCATGTGGACTGCCTGGGCTTTCCCTTCAGAGTGCTGGCCATCGTGGTGGCCACCGGGCCGGTCATCTCTGTGACCCATCACTCCGTCAGGTTCGGCATCATCCATCGCCCCCCGAAGGGGCCAGGGTGCGGGACCACGCCGAGCCCGAGCGGTTCGGTTGGACGGGTCTGCTCCATCTGCAAGGCGTCGTGATCAATCCCGTCGAGCACGCAGCGCAGGTCCATCAGTACGTGAGCGCGCGAAGGAGCAGGCGCCCGCGTGTCGCTGCTCGGGATGTGCATCTCTTCGACCTCGAGACACGACTGACCTCTCACGCAGCGTGGCTACTCATGAGCCAGCTCGAGCGCGGCCCGCTCCTCACCGAGCAAGCGTGCGCCTGCCCAGATGAACAGGGAGCCAACCCGCCGGCGCGAACGAGAAAACCGAGGACGGTGGTCATCGAGTCGGACTCGTGGTTGGCCTCGGGCTCGATGATCGTTGAGGAGGTCGTCATGTCTGGCTCGGGCGAGGGCCCGCAACAATTCGGGGTGCATCGGTGCTCCTTGGGGACGGAGAAGAAGTATTGACGGGGGGTGTGACGAAGGGCGCGGCGGCGCAGAGCCGGTTGGCCCAAAAGGTGTGAGGCGGCGCCGTTGGCGCTCGCCTACAAGGCTCGATGCTGGTCAGCCCAGCAGAGCGCGATTACCCGCTGCGCCGGCGGCGCACAGCTTCGGCATCTGACGGTTCGTCGAGTGGATCTTCATGTGCACCTCCTCGGTGCTCGCATCGGATGCGACATGAAAACATACGGATGCCGAAATGGCGAGTGCTTTGAACGAGAACGCAACGAACGTGCGCCGCGTTGGCGCGACCTCGGATCATGTCCATCAGCTGACGCATCTCGCCGAGCGTGTGGTCGGCGGTCCCGTGGGCTCGTTCGTTGCCACGAGCCAATGCCACGCTCAGCAGGCCGGGTCCCCGCACTTCTCGAGCTCTGCGCTACGCCAGCCTCTTCGCTCTGGCCAAACCGGCGGCGCTGTAGACACCATCGGGAAAGACGGCATCCCAGGCGTCTCGAACCCCACGAAAGTCCTCGCTGGGCCCGTAGGCGGCCCGCGCGGCAGCCACAACCTCGTCCCGGCGGGCAGCGACGGCGGGGCCCGAGGCGTACTCCAATTCGGTATCTATCTGGGCGATCGACTCGGCGAAGCGGCGCTTGTGGCCGAGCAAACGGACTCCGTTGGCGGGGGGCGTCATGAGAGATTTCCTTTTCCGTGGCTGCTGTTGGCGGGGCGGTCCCCTGCCGCTTCCTTGGTGCCCTGAGCTGAGTGCCGAGCCGGACCCCAGGGGAAGCTACAACGTAGCGCCGGGCCGCGATGACGATCGGCGGACCTGACAAGGCGGCAAATTCCAGGACAATGCTCCAGAGGGCGTGAGCGAAGTGCGTGTGATCAGTACGTCAGCGACCCTGTCTGGTTCAATGGCCGACCGTGCCCAGCAAATCCCTGCATGCCGGAGACCGGACCGGACCCTTCGAGCTGCCCGTCAGCCGAGAGCTGGTTCGTCAGTTCACGGAGGCGACCCTCGACGACCTCGAGCAGTTCTGCGACCGGCAGTTGGTGCCACCAAGCCTGGTCGCCACGCAGGTGTACCGCGCGCAATTCGCATCCATCACGGAGCTCGTACCTTCCGATGTCTTCTCCGCCGCGCGTAGCGGTGTCCACGGCGAGCACGACCTCCTGCTCCACCGACCCATCTTCGCGGACGAGAAGCTCCATACGTTCAGTCGCACCCACAGCGCACGGCCCTCGGGAGCCAACCTTCGCGTCACCCTGCACCACGCGACGTTCGACGACCACGAGGAGCTCGTGGCCGAACAGTGGTGGACGACGGTGCTTCTCGGCACCACCGCCGAGCCAACCGGTCCGGCCCTCCCCGACTATTCCTTCTCCCGCAGTGCGGAGACCGCCCTCGTCGCAGAAGTCGTGGTGCGGATCGACGAGGTCATGGCGCGCCGCTACGCCGAAGTCTCCGGGGACTTCAGCGACCACCACTTCAGCGTCGAAGGAGCACGGCGGAGCGGCCATGAAGCCCCGTTCCTGCATGGACTGTGCACAATGGCGCTCTGCGCTCGGGCGGCGATCAAGACAGTTGGAGGCGGCGACCCGAGGCGGATCCGCCGCATCGCCGTCCGGTTCGCCGCTCCGGCCTTCCTGGAGCACGACCTGGTGGTCCAGATCTTCGAGCGGGCCACAGGTGGCTTCGCTCTCCAGGCCACCTGTGGAGGGACGACCGTGATCAAGAACGGTTTCGTCGAGCTCACGCCGTGATCGGGTGCCAGGGCGCGACCCCCAATATGCGGGGGCGCCGGATGGTTCGGCGCCACGCAGGAATCGGCAGCGACACGAGAGTCAGCACGTCAGGGTGAACATGGGACCAGACACAACGCACCCACAAATGCCACGGGTTTGTAACGCTCTCCACAGCCAGGCTTTACGAGAGTCCTTTAAGCTGACGTCACAGCGAAACGGTCGGCGCCCTTTCCCCATTCCCCCCAGGGGCGCCGGCCGAATCGCGTCCGGCACGGTACCCGAGCGAGCGACCGCCACATCGGCCGTGCTGTGCCCTACGCTCTCGCAGTGCAGAGTCTCCGCCTGCCCGGTGCGCTCATCGGCCTCGGCTTCGTCGGCGTCCTCGCCTGGACCGCTGCCTTTCTGACCGCGATCGGCCGACCGATGCCGAAACGTGGGTCTACTGGATCGCCACGACGGCGGGGTACGGCCTGGCTGGCTTCGCCTGTTGGCGATGGATCGTCGGGGCTCGGCAGGCGCCGGCGGACGAGGCCGTCGCTGGGGGACCGTCGAGATGGATGGCCGCCGCCTCGGTCGTCACCGCCGCCGGTGTGGCTGCGCTGACGTACTGGACCTACCACGTGCACTCCGCCCTCATCCATGTGGGGGACGGCAGTGACCCCCGCTACGGGCTCCGCCCGGCCGGGGACGCCGTCGGGACCGTGGGTTTTCTCCTGGCGGCTGCCGGCTTCTGGATTGCGTCGACCGCGCGCCCCCCGGACGCGTAGACGCCCGCTACTTCTTGTAGTCGATCAGCTCCGTCAGCAGCGCCTCCCAGGGGGAGCTCTCCCAGCCGTCGTCCTCGCCGAGCTTCTCCGCGATGGCGACGGCGTTCTCCACCCACTGGATCCTCACGTCCTCGATGGGCTCCGCCTTCCCCACTCTGTGGTGGGTCCCGCTGCCCGGCATCGCATCCGCCACGCCGAAGTCGAAGGCGAACCAGTCGTCCTTCCAGATCTGATGGCGTTCCTTCAACTGCTCCCAACGAGGATGCTTCCGGCTCTTCTCGTCGGCCATCTTGATGGCCCACCTCACACACAGCCGGGCGCGATGCGGATCCCCTTCTGACGTCGTCGTGGCTATCGCGTCCGCGTACGAAGCCAGCTTGGCCTTCTCGTCCTCCGGAAAGGTCTCCTGCACGGCGTTCACGAAGACCTCGATGATCGGGGACGGGGAGCTGACATTGGCCATGCCGGATGTTATGCCAGGAGTCGAAGAGTCTCTCCATCGATCAGCACGGGTGCCCAGGCGGGGGCGCGAACCAAAGGGCGATCCTCAATCCGAGACGTGCTCTCGTTGGTCGAAATGCCGCGCCAGCCCCTCCGTCC
>PMPX01000376.1 GCA_003169235.1 Acidimicrobiaceae bacterium
TACTCCGTGATTCAGGTAATGGGGCCAATCATCACCGGTCTGGTTGTAAGCGGGCGCGTTGGCGCGGGCATGGGCGCCGAGCTTGCATCGATGAAAGAGCAGCTCCTGGTGCTGCTGCTCGTGATGGAGGCCCAGGGTGACCAGCTCCGCCAGACCGGGCTGGTCGGGTTCCACCAGCAGCGCGCCCATGGCGGCGTCGACGTGGGAGCGATAGCGGGCGATCTCCGCGATCCCGGGCCGGGAGAGGAGCCCTCGCTCCGGTCGGGGATGGCGGGCGCCGACGGCCTCGTAGTACGAGTTGAAGATGTAGGTGTACGCATCGTCGAACGCCGTGTAATCGCCGTCGTACTCCCCGAGGACGAACGTCTCGAAGAACCACGTCACGTGGGCCCGGTGCCATTTGGTCGGACTCACGTCGGGCATGGTCTGCACCGTCTGGTCCTCGGCGCTGAGGACGCTGGCCAGCCGTTCGGTGGTGGCCCGCACGCCGGCATAGGCCTCCGGGAGGTCGGACGGCGCCGCTTGACCGCTCTTCTCCATGGATCACGCCCCTTCGCCACCGCACCCGCAGTGGCCGCACGCACGCTGCGCAATTGGGGTCACCCTACCCAGATGCGCCCGTCAGCAGGCGCGTTCCCCGGATCTTTTGCATCCCGGCCAGAAGACCAGGTGGGAGCGGTGGTGGGTCGGGCCGGTGCCCCGCAGGGCCGGTCCGCAGAGACTCAGGCGAGCACCTTGTGGCGGAAGTTGCGCAATCCGAGGACGAGGAAGATGACGCTGAAGGCGACGATGGCGGGGTAGATCACGTAGAGGTGCATGTGGGCGGCGTTCGTGAACGCAGCCCGCATCCCGTCGTTGATGTAGATCAACGGGTTGATCAGGACGATGATCTGCAACCAGTGGATTGGCCCGGCCTTGACCGGGGCCAGACGTGTCCACTGGTAGTAGGTGCCGCCCAGGAAGGTGATGGGCAGCACGATGAAACCGAACATCAGTCCCAGGTTGCGCGGCTCGAACGATGTCCCCAGCAGCAGGCCGAGCGAGGCCATGCACACGCACGAGAGTGGGACCAGGGTGAGGATGAGGAGCCAGTGGAGGTTGATCTGGGCCTCGACGCCGGACGCGTGCACCACCGACGCGATGGGGAGCACGATCGCCGCCGAGATCAGTCCCTGTGTGCCGCCCGAGATGACCTTGGAGATGGCCACGAGCCAGATGGGGCACGGCGCCTGCACCCTGTCCTCGATCTCGCGGGTGAAGCCGAACTCCTGCGCGAGGGGCATCGCCACCGCCTGGATCCCCTGGAACATGATCGACAGCCCGACCACTCCGGGCACCAGGACGGTGGCGAAGGCCGACTCCGCTCCCGGGATGCCGCTGGCTGCGCCGATCCCCTGGCCGATCTTGGGGAACACGTAGAGGAACACGAAGCACAGCAGGAAGGGCTGCACCAGCGTGCGGACCGTGAATTCGAACTTGTGCTTCCAGAGCACGACCAGGTCGCGCGCGATGAGCGCGTGGAGAGAGGTCCAGCTCGCCGCGGTCGCGGAGCGGGTGGGCTTGAGCTCCACGTTGTGCACACCGGGCCCGCCGAAGGTGGGCGCGGTGACGGACCGGGACCCGGTGGCTGCCATCAGTCGCGCAGCTCCTCTCCGGTCAGCCCGATGAAGACCGTCTCGAGCGTGGGCTCGGTCACGGAGAGGTCCGCCAGCGAGAAGCCCGCAGCCTCGGCCGCCTCCACGACGCGCGGGACGAGACGCTCCGAGCCGTGGATCTGCAATTCCACCCCGTCGGGTATCTGCCGGGTCCGGGTCAGGCCCTCGAGACGCTCAGTGAACGCGTCGGCCAGCTGCTGCGTGTCCCCGGTCGCCTTCACGGTCACGATGGTGTCCGCGCCGACACTGCGTTTGAGCTCGGCCGGGGTGTCGAGGGCGAGGACCTTGCCGTGGTCCATGATGGCGAGGCGGTCGCACAGCTTGTCGGCCTCCTCCATGTAGTGCGTGGTGAGCAGGATCGTCTGCCCCTCGGCGTTGAGGCCGCCGAGAAGCTCCCACAGGGCCAGCCGGCCCTGTGGGTCGAGCCCGGCCGTCGGCTCGTCGAGGAACAACACGGCCGGACGGTGGAAGATGGCACGGGCGACCATGAGCCGCTGAGCCATGCCGCCCGAGAGGGCGTAGACCGACGCCTTGGCGAAGCGGTTCAGCTGGAACCGCTCGAGCAATTCGTCCGCCGTCTGGCGGCACTCCCGTGGGGCCATGCCGAACAGCCGGCCGTGGAAGTAGAGGTTCTCCCAGGGCGTCAGCTGGCGGTCCAAGGTGTTCTGCTGGGACACGACGCCGATGAGCTGCTTGACGAGTGAGGGGTGGCGCACGACGTCGATGCCCCCGACGAACGCGTGGCCGGCGGAGGGGATGACCCTCGTCGTGAGGACGCCGACCGTCGTGGTCTTGCCGGCGCCGTTCGGACCGAGGAGGCCGAACACCTCCCCGGTCCCGACTTGCAGGTTGAGCTCGTCGACGGCGCGGAAGTCCGTGCCCTGGTACGTCTTGGTCAGACCCACGGTCTCGATGATCGGTGTGCCGACCCCGGGGGGCGCGGTGCCGCTCGAGGGTGCGGTGGTCGTGGTCATGGCTGGTTGTGCACAGTACCGGGCGTTCGGCGAGCCGGCGGACCCGGCTCAGTCCTCGGCCAGGATCTGGTACAGCTCCTTGCGCGCCTTCTGGATCACGGCGATGCCCCGCTCGATCTGGGACTTCTCGCCGTCACCCGCCAATTGCTTGGCGGCGCTCATGAGCTGGCCCATGCCGAGGCGCAGGGTCCGCACCTCGTCATCCGTCTGGTCGTCGGCCTGCCAGGGGAGGGAGGCCTTCTCGGCCTCGGCCCGCCCGGCGTCGGTGAGCGCGTAGGTCCGGCTGCCTTCGACGTCGGCCGACTGCACCAGGCCCTCGTCCTCGAGCATCTGGAGGTGGGGGTAGACCGAACCCGGGCTCGGGCGCCAGAGGCCGCCGCTGAGCTCCTCGAGCCGGCGCATGACCTCGTACCCGTGTGCCGGCTCGTCGCGCAGGGCGACCAGGATGGCAGTCCGGATGGCGCCCCGGGGCATCCTCCGGCCGCCGCCCCAGCCGCCTCGCTCGCCGCCCCAGCGGCCGCGGGGCCCCCGCATGCCGCGGCCGGCGAACCGCCGGAACTCGTGGTCGTGGTCGTGCTGGTGGTCGTGGTCGTGCTCGTGGGCCTGGGCTCGCTCGTGTTCGTGGTGTGACATGTGATGACTCCTCGTTCTGTGGTCCCTCGTGGAACTCTGTCTGTCGCTCAGTGTAACACTAACGATATATCAGAATATTTCAAGTCAGACCGAGAAATATCGAAATATTGTTTGCGGCGATCGAGAACCAGGGGACCGGCACTGCGATCGCAGGTCGGGAGCGGGCGCTCAGCGGAGCCGGATGACGTTGCCGGAGACGAGTGCCGCCGCGTCCGACGTCAGGAAGGCGATCACCTCGGCCACCTGCTCCGGTGTGGCCACGCGACGGCCGGCGGACCGGGCGGAGGCCGCCGTGGCGGCGTTGACCCAGCCGGTGTCCGTGACCGGGGGGTGCACGACGTTCGCCGTCACCCCGTACCGGGCCAGCTCGGTGGCCGCGCTCAGCGTGAAATTGACCTGCGCCGCCTTGGCGGCCCCGTAGGACACCTCCTCGGGGAAGCCGTCGGAGTCTCCCGAGGTGAGGCCGACGATGCGTCCCCATCGCCCCTCACGGGCCACGAGGCGCCGGGCGAACTCGGCGATGAGCAAGGCCGCCGCCCGCGCGTCGACGGCGAACACCTGGTCGAAGGTCCGGGCGGTGACCGGAGACTGGCCGCGTCCGTACCGGTCGGTCGCCGCGTGGAAGAAGGTGTCCGCGATCCATCCGGACGCGTTGTTGACCAGGATGTCCACGGGTCCGAGCTCCGATTCGGCGGCGTCGAACAGGGTGCCGATGGCGCCTTCGTCGGAGAGGTCGGCCTCGAGCGCGGCGGCCCGGCCTCCCGAGGCCCGGATGGACTCGACCACGAAGTCCGCCTTCGCCATCCTGGTCGCCCGGTACGCGGCCGGGAGCGCCGGATCGTCGAGTCCCCCCTGTCGCTCGTTGCGGAAGTACGCGCACAGGACGGCGGTGCCCTGGGCCGCCAGCGCCTTGGCCGCCGCTGCCCCGATGCCGTGGTTCGCGCCGGTCACGATCGCCACCCGCGACCGCGGCGTCGGTCCCCTTGCCGGCTGGCTCACTGCGGCTGCCGTCCTGCGCTCAGCCGCCGCGCCCGCCGGTCTGCCGAAGCAGGGAGAGGCGGTCGAGAACCTCCTCGGCCTCGGCGACGAACCGTCGCACGAGATCGCCGGCCGGCACCAGCTCGGAGATCGCGCCGACCCCCTGGCCGGCGGGATAGCACTCCTTGTCGACGTCGACGCCGTCGGTGAACGAGTCGCCCCCGAGGTGCATCGTGCCGTTCCCGTAGGAGACGCCCAGCTGTTCGGGGAACTTCTTCAGCTCGTCGGGGTGGGCGTCGTAGTAGGCGGTGTACTCGTTCCGCACGACCCGCATCGTCTTGCCGGAGTAGGCGCGGCTCACCGTGGTCTGGTCCTCCCGGCTGGCCAGCAGCTTCTCCTTGTACCCGAGCACGCCGCGCGCCTCGGGCGTCGCGATGAAGCGGGTGCCCACCCAGATGCCGTCGGCGCCCAGCGCCAACGCGGCGGCCAGACCGCGACCGTCGAAGATGCCGCCGGCGGCCACGACCGGCACCCTGTCGCCGACCGCGTCGACGACCTGTGGGACCAGGGGCAGCGAGGCCACCTGGCCCGTGTGGCCGCCTGCCTCGGTCCCCTGCGCCACGACGAGGTCACAGCCGGCCTCGACGGCGCGCACGGCGTGTTCGACCTTCCCGCACATGCTCACGACGAGCACGTCGTGGTGGTGGCAGAGGTCGACCACCTCGGTCGGCACGCCCAGCCCGGCCACGAAGGCCGAGGCGCCGCCCTCGATGATGACCTTGACCTGGTCGGTCATGCCGCCCGGCATGGCGGTGAGAAGGTCGACACCGAACGGCTTGTCGGTGGCGTTGCGCACGGCGGCGATCTCCTCCGCCATCTTCTCGTCGCCCATGGTGGAGGCGCCGAGGCATCCGAAGCCACCGGCGGCCGAGACGGCGGCCGCCAGCGCGGAGTAGGACACGCCCCCCATGCCGGCCAGCATGACGGGGTGCTCAATCCCGAGGAGCTCGGTGAGGCGAGTGCGCATGGGTTCTTGACCTTCCTCCGTCGGATCCGTGCCGGTCGCCGTGTGGCGCCGGCATCCGCCGCGGGGACCGTAGCGCGGGCCGCCGCAGGTGCCGATGCGCTGGGGTGCACCCGCCGTGACCTGCCCGGAGGGACGGGGGCGGTGGGCAGGCGTGGTTGCATTTCGACCAGGACGTTCCTACTCTGAGCCGATCGTGGTCGAGGTCGGGAGGTGGGGGTGAGCGTCGCCGCAGCACCGCCCATGGCCGAGAAGATCACCAAGCGCCGGCTGTGGGTGATCCTCGGTGCCCTGTTGCTGGGGATGCTCCTGGCCGCCCTGGACCAGACCATCGTCTCGACGGCGCTGCCCACCATCGTGGGCGACCTGCACGGCGGGTCGCATCTGGCCTGGGTGGTCACTGCCTACCTGCTGGCTTCGACGGTGTCGACGCCGCTGTGGGGGAAGTTGGGCGACCAGTACGGACGCAAGACCTTCTTCCAGGCCTCGATCGTCATCTTCGTCATCGGGTCGGCCCTGGCGGGTTTCAGCCACACCATGACCGAGCTGATCGCCTTCCGTGCCCTGCAGGGCCTGGGTGGCGGCGGACTCATGGTCGGCGCCCAGACGATCATCGGCGATGTGGTGTCGCCGCGGGATCGCGGCCGCTACATGGGCCTCTTCGGCGCCATGTTCGCCGTGGCCACGGTCATCGGCCCGCTCATCGGCGGCCTGTGCGTGACCTACCTGTCGTGGCGCTGGGTCTT
>PMPX01000222.1 GCA_003169235.1 Acidimicrobiaceae bacterium
TACTGGCTGGTGGCGTCCGACGGGGGCATCTTCGACTACGGCGACGCCGCCTTCGACGGCTCGCGCGGGGGCCAGGCCCTCAACAAGCCCATCGTGGGCATGGCGGCGAGCGCGTCGGGGCAGGGCTACTGGCTGGTGGCGTCCGACGGGGGCATCTTCAACTACGGCGACGCCGTCTTCCACGGCTCGACGGGGGGCATCGCGCTCGACGCGCCCGTCGTCGCCATGGGCTGAGCGGCCGCGCCGGGCGGCGCCGCGCCTCTTCGCGTCCCCGATCGCTGCCGACCACCGGAGCGTGTCAGCTCTCGGTGACTCCGAGTGTCCTGCGGGAGACGTTGGTCCCCATGCGGAGATCAGAAGCGGTCGGTGCGGCGCGGGACCTTGCCCGGGTCGACGGTGTCCCTCGGCCTGCCCTCCACGCGACCGCCCAGTCGTCCAACGGCTTGAGTGCCCGGCCGAGTGCATGTCCTGTCTCCGTGAGCGCGTAGGCATCCTTGTCCGTCTGCTCGATGAGTGCGGCGGAGGTGAGTTCCCGTAGCCGGTCGTAGAGGACGCTCGACGACATCCCGTCGCACCGCTCCCGCAGCGCCCTCGCTCCGATCGGCCCGTCGCGCAGCTCCCAGAGGATCCGGAGTGCCCACCGACGACCAAGGAGATCCATTGCCGCCATGAGCGGCCGCCCAGTGGTCGATCCACGGACTGCAGCCCGCCTTCCCGGCTGCGGCTCGTCGGCCATGACGCCCTCACCTTCTCGGTCTTGCGTTTCGATTTCCAAAACTCTACAGTCCTCACTGTTTCGGAAAACAAAACACCGGAGGAACCATGCCCAGGATCGAACCCGTCACCCCGCCCTACGGAGCCGACGTTGGCCAACGACTCGAGGAGATGATGCCGCAGGGTGTGCCGCCCATCCCGCTCTTCCGGACCTTCGTGCGGAACCTTCCGATGGCCGACGCCATGGGTGCGTGGGGAGGCTACGAGCTCAGCAGGAGGCTCTCGCTCTCCATGCGTGATCGTGAGATCGTCATCGACCGCACGTGTGCGCGGTGCGGCTGCGAGTACGAGTGGGGCGTCCATGTCGCCTTCTTTGCCGAACGGGTCGGGCTGACCCGTGAGCAGGTCACCTCGCTCACCCATGGCAAGGGGACAGACGCCTGCTGGAGCGACGAACGGGACGGTGTCCTCATCGAAGCGGTGGATGCACTGCACGACACGGCGAGGATCGACGACTCGCTCTGGGGGCGCCTCGCCGGCGTGTTCGCCGACGACGAACTCCTCGATCTGTTGATGCTGTCCGGGTGGTACCACGCCATCAGCTTCACGGCGAACGGTGTGGAGCTGGACCTCGAGGACGGTGCGCCTCGGTTCGCTGACGTCAGGTAGCTCTCAGTCTTCCAACGCCCGGCGGTACACGTTCGTCTGGCGGGCCTCGAAGCCCATGCGGGCGTAGAGGCGATTGGCCGCCTCGCGATGGGGACGCGACGTGAGGTCGACCGTGCGCGCTCCGAGCGCAGAGGAGAGGTCGAGCGCGGCCTGGACGAGGTCAATGGCGACACCGGTGCCGCGGGCCGCCTCGTCGACCACGACATCCTCGATCCACGCCCGCAGGCCGGTCGGGACCTGGAACACGGCCAGGGTGAGCATGCCTACGACACGGTCCCCGTCACGCGCCACGAACAGCGTGGTGGCGGGGTCGGCCACCATCCGCTCCAACAGGGCGCGGGTGGGTGGGAGCGAGGTGGACGACAGTTGGGGGACGAGCGCGGCCACCGCGGCGCACAGGTCGTCGTCGACCGATGCCGCGGCCTCGACGGAGATCACGACGACGTCGACTCGCCCCGCCACATCGGTTGGCGCACGCTGTCGTAGAGCACGTCGCGCCGCTCGCCGTTGATGGCGGCGAAGACGTGCTCGCCCCAACGATCCGACCCGACCAACGGCTGGGGCAGTGTCTCGCGCGTGAACCAACCGACGTCGCGCGTCTCGAGCGGGTGCGGCCTCAGCTCGCCGCCCACGGCGCGGCAGTAGAAGAGCAACGAGTACAGCGGCACCCGCGTGAAGCCGAGGCGTAGGCCGTCGAGGACCGCGATGAGACGCACCGGCTCCACGATGATGCCGGTCTCCTCCTCGACCTCCTTCACCACCACCTCGGCTGCGGAGTACCCGACGTCGCACCAGCCGGTCGGGTAGAGCCAGATGCCGGAGTCCGCCCGCTGAATCAACAGCAGCTCGCCCTTGTCGTTGCCCACCGCGGCACCGACGGCGACCTTGGGCGTCACGTAGCCCGGAACGCCCTTGCCCACCGTGTCCATCCACTCCTGCACCAGGCCCCCGGCGTAGTCGGGGTGGTCGACCTCCCCGTCCGCCTCGGCCCGGATGTCGGCGGCCACCTTGAGGATCTCCTCGAAGCGCTCCTGCTCGTAGAGGCTCTCGGTGAACCCGAGGCCGGTGCGCGCGATGGCCGACAGCGCCTCGCTCCAGCGCAGCAGCGTCTTGAGGGGGACGTCGCGGTCGTCGTTCGGGTCCACGGCCGGTGACGCTACCGCGGCCCGCCGTCTGCGCCAGAATGGGACGTGCCCGTCAACGAGGATTGCCGCCACTACGTCATGCGGACAACCCCTCGCGGGGACCGCCTGGAGCGCTGCAAGGTGGACGCCAACGAGCCCCTGCCGTTCGCCTGTCCCGAGGGCTGCGTCTTCTACGAGCCCCGCAAGGTCTCCTCGGCCGGCTGGCACGTGCCCCGCGACCCCGAGGAGCCCCCGAAGCCCGCACAGCCCTGAGCCGCTGGGGCCGGGGGCGCCACAACCCCGGCTTCAGCCCTCGAGGACGTCCCCCAGCAGGTCGACCGTGATCCCCTCGGTGCGGAGCCAGTCGAGGGCGGCCTCGACCTGGGCCGCCTCCCCGTCGACTTCGCAGATGATCCAGCCGCGGTGCTCCTCCACGTCGGCCCGGCGGATGTTGGGCTCGACGTCGAACCGGCGCACCATGGTGGCGAGCACGGCGCGCCGGACCTCGGACTCGGGGAACGTCAGCCGTACCTTGACCCTGACCTCGCTCATGGCCCCTCCTCCTCGGTCCGTCCCGCCGGCTGGAGCACGCGGTTGAGACTGCCCGACCGGAAGCCCTCCAGGTCCAGGGAGACGAACGTGAACCCGGCCGCCCGCACGGCGGCGACGACCTCGTCCCGGCGGGTGACGACCTCGTCCAGCGCGTCGGGCTCGACCTCCAGCCGCGCCGCGTCGCCGTGGTGGCGCACGCGCAGCTGCCCGAAGCCCAGGGCGCGCAACGCCGACTCGGCGGCCTCGACGGCACCGAGCCGGCCGAGCGTGACCGGTGTGCCGTAGGGCAACCGGGAAGCGAGGCAGGCGGCGGCCGGCTTGTCCCAGGTCCGCAGCCCCAGGGCGCGAGACCAGTGCCGGATGTCGTCCTTGGTGAAGCCGGCGTCGGCCAGCGGGAAGGCGGCCCCCGCCGCGGCGGCGGCGGCCTGCCCCGGACGGTGGTCCCCCAGGTCGCTCAGGTTGACCCCGAGGACGACGGTCGCGCCCTCGGCGGCGGCGAGGGGCCCGAGCGCGGTCATGAGGGCCGTCTTGCAGCGGGCGCAGCGGTCGGGGCCGTTGGCGACGTAGGCCGCGTCCTCCATCTCGTCGGTGGGCACGCCGACCCAGCGCAGGTCCCACTCGTCGGCCAGCGCACGGCACTCCGACTCCTCGCTCCCGGCGAGGGAGGGTGAGAGGGCCGTGGCGCACAGCACCGCCGTGCGGCCGAGGGTGTCGTGCGCCACCTTGGCCAGCAGCGACGAGTCGACGCCGCCGCTGAAGGCGACCACGACGCGCCCGAGCCGGCGCAGCTCGGCGCGGAGCTCCTCGAGGTCGGCCGTCACGCGGTCACGGCGTGGTCAGCCACCGAGGGCCGCCAGCACCTCGTCGAGCGTGCCCACCATGCCGGTGTAGAAGGGACCGAACTCGGCGTAGAGGGCCGAGGCCTCGTCGAAGCGCATCTCGTAGACGCAGTCCTTGAGGTCGTCGGGGTGGGTGCCGAAGAGGGTCACGCCCCACTCGTAGTCGTCCAGCCCGGCCGAGCCGGTGATGACCTGGAGCACCCTGCCGTGGAAGGTCCGGCCCACCTTGCCGTGGCCCATCATGAGCTCCTTGCGGGCATCGAAGTCGAGGGCGTACCAGTTGACCTCTTCGCCTCGCCGCTTGGACATCGGGTAGAAGCAGAAGGCGGCCTTGCCCTCCGGCGGGAGCTGGGGGAACAGGCGGGCCTGGCGCATGGCGTCGGGGACACCCGCCGCGTACTCGGAGATCTCGGTGAGCGAGACGTAGGACTGGGCCGGGACGAGTCCGGCGCGGGTCGCCTCGGTCTGGAGCCGTCGCAACCGCCACACGTCGGGGCCGAGCGCCATCAGCCCGAGGTCGGCCTTGTGACCCAGCAGCGCCACGGGGATGACCTGGTACCCGTCGGCCTCGGCGCCGGCCACCGCCGTGCGCAGGGCGTCGCCGTCGAAGTCGGGCGCCAGCCGGCAGAAGAGGTGGAGGACCCCCAGTCCGGTCGTCGGGGTCAGGGCCACGCCGTCAGTGTAGAGAAGCCTGCGGTGCGTGGGACCCGGGGCCCGAAAACACGATGCGCCCGGCCGTTCGGCCGGGCGCATCGTTCAGCCTCGGTTGGGGGTGAGGCGGTCCCAGTGTCACCCCGGGCTGTTGCAGCGCCGTGGCATCCCGGTGACACCTCGCCCCCGGGCCCCTCGGGGAAGGGCCTTCAGCCCCACGAAGGGTCTAGTAGTCGTCCATCCCGCCGGGCATGGCGGGCGCGTCTTCCTCGGGCTTGTCGACGATGACCGCCTCGGTGGTCAGGAACAACGCCGCGATGGACGCCGCATTCTGCAGCGCCGAGCGGGTCACCTTGGCGGCGTCGATCACGCCGGTCTTGAAGAGGTCCTCGTACTCGCCGGTCGCCGCGTTGAGCCCGTGGGAGCCCTTGAGGTTGCGCACCTTCTCGATGATGACGCCACCCTCGAGGCCCGCGTTCACCGCGATCTGCTTCAGCGGCTCCTCCACGGCCTTGGCGACGATGCGCGCACCCGTGGCCTCGTCGCCCTCCAGCTTCTCGGCCGTCTCGAGGATGGCGGTCTGGGCCCGCAGCAGGGCGACGCCCCCACCGGGGACCACGCCCTCCTCAATGGCGGCCTTGGTCGTCGACACGGCGTCCTCGATCCGGTGCTTCTTCTCCTTGAGCTNNTTGAGCTCCACCTCGGTGGCGGCGCCGACCTTGATGACGGCCACGCCGCCGGACAGCTTGGCCAGGCGCTCCTGGAGCTTCTCCCGGTCGTAGTCCGAGTCGGTGTTCTCGATCTCGGTCTTGATCTGGTTGATCCGGCCCTTGATGTCGTTCTCGGTGCCGGCGCCCTCGACGATGGTCGTCTCGTCCTNNTCCTTGGTCACGACGATCTTGCGGGCCGTGCCCAGCAGGTCGAGCGTCACGTTCTCGAGCTTGAGGCCGACCTCTTCGGTCACGACCTGGCCACCGGTGAGGATGGCGATGTCCTGGAGCATGGCCTTGCGGCGTTCGCCGAAGCCGGGAGCCTTGACGGCCACCGAGCGGAAGGTGCCGCGGATCTTGTTGACNNACCAGGGTGGCCAGGGCCTCGCCCTCGACGTCCTCGGCGATGATCAGCAGCGGCTTGCCGCTCTGCATGACCTTCTCGAGCACGGGCAGCAGGTCGCGCACGGCGGTGATCTTCGAGCCGACCAGCAGGATGTAGGCGTCCTCGAGGGTGGCCTCCATGCGCTCGGGGTCGGTCACGAAGTAGGGGGCGATGTAGCCCTTGTCGAAGCGCATGCCCTCGACCAGGTCCATGTCCATGCCGAAGGTCTGGGACTCCTCGACGGTGATGACGCCGTCGCGGCCGACCTTGTCGATCGCCTCGGAGATCATCTCGCCGATCTCGGTGTCGGCGGCCGAAATGGACGCCACCTGGGCGATCTGGGCCTTGGACTCGGTCTCCCTGGCGATGCCGTGGATGGAGCCCACTGCCGTCTCGACGGCGGCCTCGATCCCCCGCTTGAGCCCCATCGGGTTCGCACCGGCGGCCACGTTGCGCAGGCCCTCGCGGACCATGGCCCAGGCCAGGACGGTGGCCGTGGTGGTGCCGTCACCGGCGACGTCGTCGGTCTTCTTGGCGACTTCCTTGACCAGCTCGGCGCCGATCCTCTCGAAGGGGTCCTCGAGCTCGATCTCCTTGGCGATCGACACACCGTCGTTGGTGATGGTCGGGGCGCCCCACTTCTTGTCGAGCACCACGTTGCGGCCCTTGGGGCCGAGGGTGACGCGTACCGCGTCCGCCAGCTTGTTCATGCCGGTCTCCAGGCCGCGGCGGGCGTCCTCCTGGAAGGCGATGATCTTGGCCATCTTGGGTTATTCCTCCATTAGCACTCTCGTGATGTGAGTGCTAATAGGAAACCACCTCCGGGCGGCGCGCGCAAGGGCGCCGCCCGCCCCGCCGGTCAGCGGGGCCGAAACCCCCGGTGCACGGGGGGTTCAGCCGCCGGCGACCGCCGGGACGATGGAGAGCGTCTGGCCCGGCGAGACCGGGGTCCCGAGGCCGTCGAGGAAGCGGACGTCCTCGTCGGCCAGGAAGACGTTCACGAAGCGGCGCAGGTTGCCCGACTCGTCGAAGAGCCGGTCGGCCAGGCCGGGGTGGGCGGCGTCGAGCGCCTTGAGGGCCTCGCCCACCGTGGCCCCCTCGACCTCGACCTCGCCGGCGCCGCCGGTCAGCGTGCGCAGCTGGGTGGGGATGCGGACGGTCAGGCTCATCGGACGGGCTCCTCGGTGTGGTGGTGGTCCCCGTCGGCGTCGAAGGCGGCGTCGAAAGCGGCCAGGGTCGGGGCGATGGTCGCCGTCGGGACGGCGCCGGCGGAGCCGCTCAGGGCCTCCACCGTCTTGAGGCCGTGGCCGGTGACCAGGGCCACCACCCGCTCGTCGGGACGGATGGCGCCCGAGGCGGCCAGCTTGGCCAGCGTGGCGATGGTCACCCCGCCGGCGGTCTCGGCAAAGATGCCCTCGGTGCGGGCCAGCAGCCCGATGGCCTCGACGACCTCGGCGTCGGTCACGGCGGCGCACGAGCCGCCGGTCCGGCGCATCACCTCGAGCGCGTACCAGCCGTCGGCCGGGTTCCCGATGGCCAACGACTTGGCGATCGTCTTGGGCTTGACCGGCCGGATGGCGTCGGTGCCCTCGAGGAAGGCCGTCGCCACGGGCGAGCACCCCTCGGCCTGGGCGCCCGAGACCCTGACGGCGGGCTCCTCGGGCAGGAGCCCCACCTTGCCCAGCTCGGCGAACCCCTTGGCCACCTTGGTCAGCTGGCTGCCCGACCCGATCGGGACCACCACGTGGTCCGGCGCCTGCCAGCCCAGCTGCTCGGCGATCTCGAAGGCGAGCGTCTTGGAGCCCTCGGCGTAGTAGGTGCGCACGTTGACGTTGACGAAGGCCCAGCTGGGTCGCTCGCTCGTCAGCTCGGCGCACAGGCGGTTCACGTCGTCGTAGGTCCCCTCGACGGCGATGACCGTCCCGCCGTAGACCGTCGTCATGGTCACCTTGGCCGCCTCGAGGTCGTGGGGGATCAGGACGACCGAGTCCATGCCCGCCCGCGCCGCGTGCGCGGCCACCGAGTTGGCCAGGTTGCCCGTCGAGGCGCAGGCGGCGACCTTGAAGCCGAGCTGGCGCGCCTTGGTCAGGGCCACCGAGACCACACGGTCCTTGAACGAGCCGGTGGGGTTGGCGGTGTCGTCCTTGATCCACAGCTCGCCCAGGCCGAGCTCGGCGGCCAGGCGGTCGGCCCGCACCAGCGGGGTGAAGCCGGCCCCGAGGTCGACCGGCGTCTCGTCGTCGACCGGCAGCAGGTCCCGGTAGCGCCAGATGGACCGGGGGCCCGCCTCTATGCGCTCCCGGCTGACCGTCGACGCGATCCGCTCGTAGTCGTAGGCCACCTCGAGCGGCCCGAAGCAGTAGTCGCAGACGTGCAGAGCCTCGGCGGGGAAGGCGCGCTGACACTCACGGCAACGCAACCCAGTGACAAAATCGACCATTGGTCCTCCTCATCGATCGGGCATTGGCACCAGGTGCTTCGCACTGGTTGCCGCGACGTCGACGGGCCCGTCCCTCAGTCGCTCTGGATGATGTCCGCCATCGTAGCCGGGCGGCCCGGCCACCTCAACGCAGCGGGGCTGCTTGAATCGGAGGCGTGGCGCTCACCTTTCACCACGCCGACTTCCCCACCGGCCCGGTCCTCGAGGCCAAGGCGCGGACGGGCCGGACCGTCTCGGTGTGCATCCCGGCCCGGGACGAGGGCTCGACCGTCGGCTCGGTCGTGCGGGCGGTCGTGCAACCGTTCCTGGCGGCCCACGGCGGCAACGGCCTGGTCGACGAGGTGATCGTGCTGGACGACGGGTCGCTCGACGACACGGCCGACCAGGCCCGGGACGCCGGGGCCCGGGTCGTGGTCGGCCCGGGCGGTGCCGGCGGCAAGGGCCAGGCCATGGCCGCCGCCCTCGGGGCCTCCACCGGCGACATCGTGGCCTTCCTCGATGCCGACGTGGCCAACACCACGCCGGCCTTCGTGACGGGGCTGCTCGGACCGCTGCTCACCACCGACGACGTGGCGCTCGTGAAGGGCTTCTACACCCGCCCGTTGCACGGTGACCCGACCGGCGGTGGGCGGGTCACCGAGCTGGTCGCCCGCCCCGTGCTCGAGCTGCTGTTCCCCGAGCTCTCCTGGGTGCGCCAGCCCCTGGCCGGCGAAACGGCGGCCCACCGCTGGGTCTTCGAGAAGCTCGGCTTCGCCACCGGGTACGGGGTCGAGCTCGGGCTGCTGATCGACGTCGCCCAGAGCCTGGGGCCCGACCGACTGGCCCAGGTCGACCTCGGCGAGCGCATCCACCGCAACCGGCCGCTGCACGAGCTGCGCCCCCAGGCCGTCGACGTGCTGCGGGCCGCGCTCGAGCGCGTGCCCGCGTCCGCGCTCCCCGCGTCCGCGCTTCCCCCGTCCTTGCTCCCCCCGGCGCCGAGCGGCGCGTGAGCGGGCGCGCCAGCGACACCATCGTCGTCTCGAACCGCGGCCCGCTGACCTTCCGCACGGGTCCCGACGATGCCCTCGTGCCCGTGCGGGCGGCCGGCGGCCTGGCCTCGTCGCTGCACCGGATCCTCGGCGGCAGCGGCACGACGTGGGCCTCGGTGACGATGGGGCCGGCGGACCGCGAGGCGGTCACCCGGGGGCTCATGAGGGAGGACGGGCTCGACCTCGTCCCCGTCGTGATCGACGACGACACCTACCGCCAGGCCTACGACGTCGTCGCCAACACCACGCTGTGGTACTGCCACCACCACCTCTTCGACCTGCCGCACCGGCCCCGGTTCGACCGGTACTGGCGGACGGCCTGGGAGGGCTACCGGGCCTACAACCGGGCCGTGGCCGACGTGGTGAGCGAGCGGGCGGCCGACGGCGCCACCGTGCTCGTGCAGGACTACCACTTCTCGCTGCTGGGCCGGATGCTGGCGGAGCGCCGGCCCGACCTGCGCTCGGTCCACTTCCTGCACACGCCGTTCGCCGCCCCCGCCATGCTCGGCGTGCTGCCCGACGCCGTGGCCGCCGAGCTGCTCGACGGCATGGCCGGCTACTCGGCCTGCGGCTTCCACTGCCACAAGTGGGAGGCCGACTTCAACGCCTGCTACGCCGGCCGGGCGGCGCCGCGCACCTTCGTCGCGCCGCTCGGGATCGACGCCGGCGTGCTCGAGGAGGAGGCGGCCTCGCCCGGGTGCGCGGCGGCGGCCGTCGCGCTGCGCGCCGAGGTGGGCGGGCGCCGCGTCATCGCCCGCACGGACCGCATGGAGCCGTCGAAGAACATCGTGCGGGGGATGCTGGCCTTCGAGGAGCTGCTGGTCGCGCACCCCGAGTGGCGCGGCGAGGTGGTGCACGTGGCCTTCGCGTACCCGAGCCGGCAGGGGCTGGCCGAGTATCTCGCCTACGGGGCCGACGTGGTGCACACGGCCGAGCGGATCAACCACGCCTTCCGGTCCCACGGCGCTGACGGCTGGACGCCCATCCTCTTGTCCGTCGAGGACGACTGGGCGCGTTCGCTCGCTGCGCTCACCATCTCCGACGTGCTGCTGGTGAACCCGGTGCGCGACGGGCTCAACCTCGT
>PMPX01000197.1 GCA_003169235.1 Acidimicrobiaceae bacterium
AGCCGGGAACATGGTGGATCTCGACAGCAACCCGACCAAGCTGATCGAGGTGGTCGCCATTGGGAAGCAGTTGCTGATTACGCGCGGCGCGCTGACGACGTTCTCTATCATGAACGACATCTCCAAGTACTTCGCCATCATCCCGGCGCTGTTCGTCGCCACCTACCCGCAGCTCAACGCGCTCAACATCATGAAATTGCACAGCCCCGAGAGTGCGGTCCTCTCGGCCGTGATCTTCAACGCGCTCGTCATCGTGGCGCTGATTCCGCTTGCGCTCCGAGGAGTGAAGTTCAGGCCGGCGTCCGCAGAGGCGATCCTCCGTCGAAACGTCTTCATCTACGGCGTGGGCGGAATCATCGTGCCGTTCATCTTCATCAAGCTCATCGACCTCATCCTGGTCGCCCTCCACGCCTACTGATAGCGAGCCTCAAATGATCACCATGCTCCGCCGCTCGGTCATCGCCGTCCTCATCTTCACTGTCTTCTTCGGCTTCCTGTACGCCTTCGCCGGTACCGGGGTCGCCCAAGCCTTCTTCCGGGGACAGGCAGACGGCTCCATCACGGCGAACGGTTCGAGGCTGATCGGCCAGGACTGGTCGCAGACGCGCTGCCCCGGTCATCCTTTGGGCAGTTGCGTGTTCCAGGGACGTCCCGACAACCTCGGCCCGTACTCCGATGTCGGGAAATTCAAGGGTGACAGTCCGGTTGGCCACCCCGGCGACAACCCCCTGGTGGCGAACGGCGTCGCCGGAGGTTCGGGCACGACGAACCTGGGTCCCCGCTCCCAGGAGCTCCTCAACTACACCAAGGTCCTGGTGGCGTACTGGCGTAGCCGGGGCGTCAATCCGACGCCCGACCTGGTGACGACGTCGGGGAGCGGTCTGGACCCCGACATCACGCCGCAGGACGCGTTCGCCGAGATCCCGATGGTCTCGCGGGCGACGGGGATCTCGCCGTCCCGTCTGCGGAGCCTGATCAACCAGCAGTCGCAGGGCATGCCGCTCGGCTTCCTGGGCTCGCCCTTCGTGAACGTGCTGCAGCTGAACGAGGCCCTCGCCAAGCTCAAGACGTGAGCTGCAGCGCCACCGCCATCGCGGCGTTGGTGCCCCGGCGGCGGACCGTGGTGGCCGGGGAGGTCGAGTCCGTGGTCTCCTACGAGCGGCCCTGGGTCCGCACCGACGCCGTGCTGGGCGACGGGACCGGGACGGTGGTCCTGCGCTTCATGGGACGGGCCTCGGTGCCCGGGATCGCCGCCGGAAGCCGCCTGGTCGTCGAGGGCACGCCGGCGCTCGAACGCGGCGTGCTCCTGATGCGCAACCCGCTCTACTCGTTTGACACCAGCGAGTGATCGTCGGGGACGAGCTGGTAGCCGATGCCCGGCACGGTCTTGAGCAGCCGTCCCTCCTCGTCCCCCATCTTCTTGCGGAGCCGGTGGGTGTAGACGCGCACGTAGTTGGACTCGGCGCCGTAGCCGGGCCCCCACACCTCCTTGAGGATCATGTGGTGCGTGCACACCTTGCCGGCATGGCGGGCGAGATACGCCAGGAGCTCGAACTCCTTCGCCGTGAGCTGCAGCTGCGTGCCCGACAGCGTCGCCATGTGGTGAACCAGGTCGACGTGAAGGTCGCCCACGTCGAGATTCGTGGCGTGCTCCTGTCCGTCCCCCTGTCGCGCCGCGGCGTGGCGCAGCGCGACTCTCAGGCGCGCCTCGAGTTCGGCCATGCCGAAGGGCTTCGTCACGAAGTCATCGGCGCCGCTGTCGAGCGCTTCCACTTTGCGGCGCTCGTCGCCGTAGGCGGACAGCACGACGATGGGCACGTCGGAGAACTCTCGGATGCGGCGGCAGACCTCGAGCCCGTCGACGTCGGGCAGGCCGAGGTCGAGGATCACGAGGTCGGGTCCTGCGAGGGCCACCTGGTTGACGGCGTCGACTCCCGAGTGCGCGGTGAGCACCTCGTCCCCCCGCGCGGTCAGGCCGATCCGGAGGGCCTTGAGCAGCGACGGATCGTCGTCCACGACGAGCACTTTGGGCATGTCGGCTGCTCAGGCCGGCGCCGTGACGAGCGTGTCGCACGGGACGGTGAAGACGACGCGCGCACCGCGGTCGACGTCGGGGTCGATCCAGATGAGGCCACCATGGGCCTCCACGAAGGCCTTGGCGATGGCCAGGCCGAGGCCCGCCCTGCCGCCTCCACCGTTCTGGCTGAACATGTCGAAGACCCGCTCCCGATCCTGGCGGGCGATACCGGGACCGTCGTCGGTCACCGAGATCTCCACGCGCGTGCCTGTGCTTCCCGGCGCCGTCCGCGCCGCGACCCGGACGACGCTGTCGTCGGGGGACAGCCTTTCAGCGTTCTCGAGCACGTTGGCCAGGACCTGGCTCATGAGGACGTGATCGAGATGGAGGAGCGGCAGGCCCTGCGGTTCGTCGACCGTGATGCGCCCGGGCGCCACGATGCCCCCCAGCGACGCCATTGCCTCGGCCACCAGCTCGTCGAAGGCGACGGCCGTCGGCCGCAGCTCGAGCGCACCCGACTCAATGCGGGTCATGTCGAGGAGGTTGGTCAGCAGACGGGCCAGGCGGTCCGACTGCAACTCAATCAGCTCCAGGAGCTCAGCCCGGTCATCGGGGGCAAGCCGAGCGTCGTCCTGGCGCAGGCTCGACACGGCCGTCTTGATGGAGGCGAGGGGCGTCCGCAGGTCGTGCGAGGCCGCGCCCATCAGGGCGCGACGCCAGCGGTCGACCTCCTCGAGCAGGCGTGCCCGCAGTGCCTGGTCCCGCAGTTGGGCGCGGTCGACCGCGAGCGCGGCCTGGTTGGCGAACGTGCCGAGCAGACTTCGCTCCTGTTCGGCCAGTTGCACGTCCTGGAGCACCAGCATCCCGACGGGTCGGAGGCTCACCACCAGGGCGACCGAGACCCGGCGCGGCCCGCTCTCGTCGACCAGCCCGAGGGAGCGGGCCTGACCGCCACCCGATGTCACCGAGGCAACGTCGTCATCGGTCATGGTCTGGCCCGCCGAGGCGGCGACCTGCAGCGCATCGCCCGATCCCGGTGCCTTCGGCAGGGCGTCGGGCAGCACCAACGCCGTCCAGCGCGGCATGAAGACGCTCTGCACGGTGCCCACGATGTGCGTCAGCAGCTGGGAGAGCGTGAGGTCGCCGATGAGGGCCTGGGACAGTTCGAACAGCCGCTCCGACTCCTCGGTCCGGCGCAGCGCCTCCTCCCGTGCCCCGCGCAGCTTGGACACGAGCTGGGCGACGATCAGCACGACCACGGCGTAGACCGCGAGGGCGATCCAGTTCTGGGGCGAGCGCACCGTCAGCGTGTTGTACGGCGGCAGGAAGAACCAGTCGTAGGCGAGGAACCCAGCCACTGTTCCGACGGCGCCCGCCGGAAAGCCGCTGATCACCGCGCCGACGACCGCAGGCACCACCAGGACCAGAGCGGGGATCGCAATGCTCAGGTGGGCGCGGAACGGGAGCATCAGTCCGACGAGCGCCACCAAGCCGACCAGAGTGACGGCGATCCCGAGAAGGTTGTGCTGGTACGTTCCCCTGGTAACCAGCTTGCCTGGCGTCACGTCTGTCACGGCTTTCTGTCCATCGGAGCGTCTTCCGAGTGTACCGACGCAGTGGTGGGGGACGGCGAAAGGTGGGGATGAGCACAAACGGCGAAGAAGAAGGGGTCCGGCCCACCGGGCGCTTCCGCGTGTACCTGGGCGCAGCGGCGGGCGTCGGCAAGACGTGCGCCATGCTCGACGAGGGATGGCGCCGGTTCCAGCGCGGCGCCGACGTCGTGGTCGGGTTCGTCGAGACGCACAAGCGCCCCTACACCATGGAGCAGATCCGCGACCTGCCCGTCGTCCCGCGCAAGCAGGTCCAGTACCGCGACGCGGCGTGGGAGGAGATGGACGTCGACGCCGTCATCGCCCGGCGGCCCGACGTGGCCCTCATTGACGAGCTGGCCCACACGAACGTGCCGAACTCCGGCCGGCACGCGAAGCGGTGGGAGGACGTGCTCGAGATCCTCGACTCGGGCATCGCCGTCATCACCACCGTGAACGTCCAGCACATTGAGTCCCTCGCCGACGCCGTCGAGCGGATCACCGGCGTCGGGGTGCGCGAGCGGGTGCCCGACTGGGTCGTGCGGCGGGCCGACCAACTCGAGCTGATCGACTCGTCGGCCGACCAGCTGCGCCGCCGGATGCTGCACGGGAACATCTATCCGGAGGACAAGGTCCCGTCTGCGCTGTCGGGCTTCTTCCGCAATGAGAACCTGGTGGCGTTGCGCGAGCTCTCGTTGCGCTTCGTGGCGGACGAGACGGAGGAGGAGCTGCTCGAGTACCTGCGATCGCACGGAGCGGGGGGCGAACTGTGGGAGACGACCGAGCGGATCATGGTGGCCGTCACCGGAGCCCCGGGCAACGACGCGGTGATCAGGCGGGCGGCGCGCATCGCATCGCGCATCAAGGCTGATCTCATCGCCGTGCACGTGATCTCTGGCGACGCGCCCGCCACCAACGCCAGCACAGTCGAGCTGGAGGACCTTGTGAAGGCGGTGGGGGGCCGATGGCAGACCCTGGAGGGGGACGACGTGGCCAAGACGATCTTCGCCGCCGCCATCGACCAGCAGATCACCCAGATCGTGGTCGGCACCTCCCGTTTGACCCGATGGCAGTCCGTCACCAGGGGCTCGGTGATTCAGCAGATCCTCCGGATGGCCTCCGAGAACGACATCGACCTGCATGTGATCGCTCGCCGCGACGTGCGGAACGATCGCCCGAGCTCGGAGGACGTCACGTAGTCACGCCGCTGTTCTCGGTGGCGGGCGGCGCGCCCTCGGGCCCGTCGCGGTGGGCGGTCAGACGCCGGAGAGGTCGGCGAAGGCGGCCTCGGCCGCCGCTCTGGCCGCCGCCTGCATGCAGCGGTTCAGGTGGGCGAGCGCCTTGGCGCGACGCGGGTCCCGGGCGAGGTACTTGGCCAGCGCCAGGGGGTCAGCGGAGCCGTCCGGCTTGCTCAGGGCGAAGACGGCCTGATCGACGATGTGCTCGTCCGGACGGTCGCTGATGCCGCGGTACACGGACCAGGGGACGCCGGCGTCCTCGCAGACCTCGGCCATCCCGGCCGCCTCCATGTCGACGGCGCCGAAGCCTCGCTCGAGGATCGGCTTCCAGATGTCGTCGTCGTCGAACAGCCCGTCGGTCGTCATGAGCCCGCCGGAGGCCTCCCGGGGTGGGATCGGGTGGGCCCGGTACTCCGGGCCGTCCGGATACAACTGCACCCGGCTGGGCACCAGGAGCGAGCCGACGGGGAGGTCGGGGTCGAGTCCACCGGCGATCCCGACGACCATCACGTGGTCGAACCGGGCCGCCGCCAGCGCCGTACGGGTCGCTTGGCGCGCCAGGGCCGGACCCATGCCGATGGTCAGTGAGGCGACGGACCACGCACCGGCGGTGCCCACGTGCGAGAAGACGGGATCCCCTTTGGCCGGCTTCAGTCCGAAAGAGGCGACGATGGCCTTGAGCTCGGGCTGCATCGGGGCGAGGACCGCCACCCGTTTGGTCGGTGCTGTCACCCCTTCATCATGACGGATGGTTCGCTAGCGTGTGCTGCCCGGCGAGGAGAGGAGTGCCATGCCCAGTGCCGAACAGGTGGTCCGTGACTTCTGCGCAGCGGCCAGCACGCGTGATCCCGAGGTTCTGCGCACCTACTTCTCCGACGACGTGGTGTACCACAACATCCCGATGGAGCCGGCCGAGGGCATCGAGGCCACGATGGCGGTGATCGGCATGTTCGTCGGGATGTGCGACGCGCTGGAGTTCGAGGTCCATCACCTGGCCAGCGACGGGTCGACCGTGCTGACCGAGCGGACCGACAAATTCACCATCAAGGGGACGACCGCCCCCCTGCCCGTCATGGGTGCCTTCCACGTCACGGACGGGAAGATCACCGCATGGCGGGACTACTTCGACATGGCGCAGGTGACGGCCATCTTCGAAGCGGGGTAGCGGGGTAGCGGGGTGCTGCTGCCTCAGTAGCTGTGGCAGCGGCCCGGCGCGTCGGGCGGTCCTCCGACGTACCGCGCCTCCCAGGCCAGCTGCACCGAGACCGGCGCGCTGCCTGCGGTCGGGTACCCGTCGAAGTGGTGCCACTCGAGGATGCCGAAGTACCCGGCGTACGGGTTGTCGCGACCACCCTCCTCGCAGACGGCCGTCGCCACCCATGCGGCCGGGATCGTCTGCTCCTGGGCGGCAACCGCCTGGAAGAAGGCCAGGTTCTTGTAGAATGTGGCGGCCTTCTGGGCCGCCTGGACCTCGTTGGAGTAGGTCACCAACTTGGCGACCTGTTGCGCCTGGGAATAGGACATCAACGTGTCGTCGATGCGCACCGCATGGTGCGGGCCGGCGCCCGGGTGGGAGCTGACCGCCTGGTGGCGGTTCGCCTGTGCCCAGGCGGCATCGCTGGTGAACAACGACATGAGTACAGCTGGAACGGCAACAACAATGACGGCCACCGCCGTCGTGAGTGCAATGCGGATCCGCACGGCACCTCCCTTCGTCGGGCGCGCGCTCGGCGCGCGCCAGGCTCTGCTCGGTGTAGGCGGGCTCCGGCCATTGCATTCGCGCCCCGAACGGCGAGCGGGAAGGCGTCGTCCGTTCTGGCTTTTCGCCGCAGGGTGTGCGGCCGGTTGTGTACAGCCCCGATGGGTGTTCTGGTGTCGTCCTCGATTCGCGGGCTCCGGTGCACCTGCAGGCAGGCGCTCGGAGCACTTGGTCAGTCTGAGCAGCCCGGATCGGTCGTCTGCTTCGTGTATGCAGTCAGAAGTCTGCCTACCGCATGCATCCGAAAGTCCGAACTGGTTTTGCGATCGGCAATGTAGCAGCAGCGTTACGAAACCCATGTTCATCCGGGAATCGGTAGCGTGACCTGGGCTTATAGACGGTAATTATGTGATCCAAATCACAAAGTCCCAGGTCAAGCGGTCGCATTTGGTCAAATAAACCAGCATAAAAATGCCTTCAATTTCGCAAAAAGGCCCCTGACCAGTACCAACGCATGACCGTGAAAGAGGACGTCCCGGGCGGCCGGACCCGTGCGGGGCCCGTCCGGTGCTGCGTAGGGTCCCGTCCCGAGACGAGTCAGCGAGGAGGTCACCACGTGCCAGGGAGCGTCACCGTCACCGAGCAGGACCGCTACACCGTGGCGGGACTGATCAGGCACCTCGCGCGTCAGCAGCCCGATCACGAGATGCTCGTGCTCGGGAGCGAGCGACGCACCTGGAACGAGGAATTCGACGCCGCGTGCCGCGTGGCGCAGGCCGCCCGGCGTGAAGGGGTCGGCGTCGGCGACCGCATCGCCTTCCTGGACCGCAACGGGATCGCGTACTTCGACTTTCTCTTCGGCGGGTCGCTGATCGGCGCCGTGAACGTGGCCGTCAATTGGCGGCTCGCGGCCCCCGAGATGGGAGCCATCATCGACGACTCCGGTGCTCCGGTGTTGGCGATCCACACCGACTACCTCCCCGCGCTGGCCGAGATGCCCAGTGGCCTGCCCGCGGTGCGCCGGATCGTCGTCGTCGGAAATGCCGGCGAGGCGTCGTGCACCGATCCGCGGGCGGTCCCGTTCGACGCCTGGGTCGAGGGATGCGCCGCCGAGGATCCCGGCCACGTGGGTCCACCCGATGAGGTGAGCATGCAGCTCTACACGTCGGGAACCACCGGGCTGCCCAAGGGGGTCATGCTGACCAACGCCAACCTGTCGACGGCGATCTCTGAGGCGGGTAAGACGTTCAGCATCACGGACGACACGGTGAGCCTGGTGGCGATGCCCCTGTTCCACATCGGCGGCTCCGGTTGGGCGCTCTGCGCCATGTCGCGCGGGGGCCGCTCCGTCATCCTGCGCGATGTCGACCCGGGCGTGCTGCTGGAGCTCGTCGCCGTCGAACGCATCACGGAGACGTTCGTGGTTCCCGCCGTCCTGATGATGCTGTTGGCCTCCCCCGTGCTGAGCTCGACGGACCTCTCCAGCCTGCGCCTGATCTTCTACGGTGCGTCCCCGATCTCAGAGGACGTCCTCGTGAAGTGCATGTCGACCTTCGGCTGTGACTTCTGCCAGGTCTACGGGATGACGGAGACGACCGGCGCCATCACCGCGCTCTCGTTCGAGGACCACGACCCCGACGGGCCGCGTCGTGGCCTCTTGCGCTCTGCCGGGAAGCCGCACGACTCGGTCCAGCTCCGGATCGTCGACCCCGAGACGGGCAAGGACGCCGACGTCGACGAGGTCGGGGAGGTGTGGACCCGTTCCCCCTACAACATGGCCGGCTACTGGGGGAAGCCGGACGAGACGGCGCGCACGATCGACTCGGGTGGGTGGCTGCGCACGGGGGACGCCGGGTACTTCGACGCCGAGGGGTACCTCTACCTCCACGACCGGATCAAGGACATGATCGTCAGTGGCGGTGAGAACGTCTATCCGGCCGAGGTCGAGAACGTGCTCCTGTCGCACCCCGACGTCGTCGACGCCGCCGTCATCGGCGTGCCCGACGAGAGATGGGGCGAGACGGTGAAGGCGATCGTCGTGCCCGCGCCGGGTGCCACGATCGACCAGTCCGCCGTCATCGACCACTGTCGCCGGAACCTGGCGCACTACAAGTGCCCCACCTCGGTGGACCAGGTCGAGGCGTTGCCGCGGAATCCCTCGGGCAAGATCCTCAAGCGCGAGCTCCGGGCACCCTATTGGACGGGTCGGGAGCGGTCCATCAACTGACCCGTACCCTCCCGTCCGCCGCGGGACGGTCCGGACTGCCGGGACGACGGCCGGCGGCGGACGGGAGGCGCGCTACTTCTTGGTCTTTGACGTGCTGCTGTGGACGGCCGCCTTGACCTTCTCGCCGGCCTGCTTGAGGTGGCCGACGACCTGGTCGGCCTTGCCCTCCGACTCCAGGCCCTTGTCGTCGGTGGCGCGACCGATGACGTCCTTGGCCTTGCCGCGAGCCGTCTGCGCCGTGTTCTTTGCCTTGTCCTCGAGCGACATGGTGGTTTCTCCTCTTGTTGTCGGTCCACGTCCCATACCCGAACGCGCCCCGATCAATCACCCCGATCGATCTGCCCGATCGATCGGATGGAGGCGCCACCAACAAGGCACTAGCCGAACGTGAAGTCGTACGCCTCGACGCCGGGCGACATCGTCAGTGTGAGCACGCCAGTCTGCAGGGCGTTGCCCGACAACAGGGTGTAGAGCTTGGGAATCCCGTCGACGGTGAGCGTCGTCAGGTGGCGGCCGTTGTCGGACACACCGACCGTGCCGTGCCCGCCCATCACCAGGTAGACGTCGTCCGCTGTGAAGTGGAGGCCGAGCGTGGCGTCGGAGCCGGCCGTGGCCTCCTCGCTGTGCACCGTCCACGTGCCGCCGAAGGCGAGGCTGTTGGACGAGATGCTCGACGGCTGGTGGTACACGACCGTCTTGTCCGGGATCACGGCCGAGCCGACCTCGTTGTTGAGCCGGCTGTAGCCGACGTAGCTCTCCGGGGTGATGGCGTCGCTGGTGGGCGTCTTGTCCGGGACGTCGGTGCGGGGCGGCAGGTCGGTGACGCCGTTGGCGGCGAGCAGCATCCTGATGTTGCCCTCCATCGTGCCGTAGCCGCCTTCCCCGAAGTCGTAGGCCCGCACCACCCCGGTCGGGTCGATGAGGTACTCCGCCGGCCAGTACTCGTTGTTGTACGCCGTCCAGGTGGCCAGGTTGTCGTCGACGGCGACCGGGTAGTCGATGCCGAGGTTCCCCGCCGCGCTCTCGACATTGGACACCACGTGTTCGAACGCGAACTCGGGCGCCGACACCCCGACGACCACGAGGCCGTCCTTCTTGTAGTCGTTGTACCAGCCCTCCACGTGGGGCAGGGAACGCTGGCAATTGATGCACGAGTACGTCCAGAAGTCGATCAGCACCACCTTGCCCTTCAGGGAGCTCAGGCTGAGCGGCAGGTTGCCCGGTGTGTTGAACCAGGCCGTGATGCCGGTGAAGTTCGGCGCCCGCCCGAGGTCGGGCAGGTTGGTCTTGCTGGCCATGAAGGCGGTCGGCTTCTTCGCGCCGGTGCCCGTCGGGCGCGGCGCCGTGGTGGTGGTCGTCGTCGTCGCCCCCGCGGCCAGGTGCCCGCTCACCGAGTTGCCGGAGTCGGTCGCGGCACACGTCGCCTTCCTCCCCTCCAACCGGGCGTTGGCGGCGGCGAACTGGTTCTGGTGCTCGCCGCTGAGCTGCCGGAGCTGCGTGCAGGCCGTGCCGGTGGACTCGACGTGGTCCTCGAGTGCCGTCGTGTACCCGGGGACGTCCCGCTGCAGGGCGCCGAGCCAGTTGAAGGCGATCGCCAACGTGGCGACGCCCAGCACCACGCCGGCGACCTTGCGGACCGTGGGCAGGTGGCTGCGCAACGACGACCACGACGTCGTGGCGCGCTGGGCCACCACCGCGAGCACCAGCAGCGGGATCGTGACGCCCACGGCGTAGGCCAGGGTGACGAGCAACGACGTCGCGCCCACCCGGTGGTGGGCCGCCGCCACCGAGATGGCCGTGAGCACCGGCCCCGCGCAGGGCACGAAGACGAGGCCCAGGCTGAGCCCGAGCACGAACCCGCCCCCCTCGGTGGCGTAGCGCGAGGACCCGAGCCGGGCGAAGGGACGCTCAATGACCTCACCGATCCTCGGGACCAGCAGCCCGAGCGACAGCAGGCCCAGCAGGGCGACGCCCAGCCAGAACAAGAGGTCGGCGGGGAGATGGAGGAAGCTGAGGACCGATGTGGCGAAGAGGACCGAGAGGCTGAAGCTCACGACCAGCCCGGCGATGATCACGAAGGGGCGCGCCTTGCTCGAGTCCGTGGCGCCGCCGGCCATCACCACCGGGATGACCGGGACGATGCACGGCGACAGGCCCGTGATCAGGCCGCCCAGGAACGCGACGACGAGGAGCTCACCCATGGCGGTCGCTTCGTTGCGGACAGTCGCTGGGCACGGGCGCTCCTCCTGGACGATCCCTCCCGTCGAAGCTAGCGGCCGGGGGCCCGTCGGAGACGTCGCCCAGGGGCGCATGACGAGCGGCCGGCGGCACACCAGACTGTGCGCCGGTGATCAACGTCAATTGGATCTACCTCGGGACCGCAATCGGCGCGCTGGGCACGGCCGTGTACCTGCGGGACACTCTGCGGGGAACCACGAAGCCCAATCGGGTGACCTGGCTCCTCTGGGCCGTCGCGCCCCTGCTCGCGGCCGCAGTCGAGCTCAACGCGGGCGTGGGCCTGCGCGCCCTGCCGACGTTCATGATCGGCTTCTTGCCGCTGCTCGTCTTCGCCGCGTCCTTCCACAACCCGGTCGCCGTGTGGAAGGTCCGGAGGATCGACTACGCCTGCGGGGCCATGTCGGTGGTGGGGACGGTGGTCTGGCTCGTGACGCGCAACGGCGTGCTGGCCATCTCCGCCGCCATCCTGGCCGACTTCCTCGCCGGCGTGCCGACCGTCATGAAGAGCTGGACCCACCCCGAGACCGAGACGGTGCACTCCTACATCGGGGCCGTCATCAGCATGGGCATCGTGCTGCTGACCATTGAGCACTGGACCTTCGACGTGGCCGCCTTCCCCATCTTCATCGTGTGCATGGGCTCGGTGGAGGTGGTCCTCGTCGGCCTCGAGCCGGGCCCGCGCTTGCGCCTGCGCCGGGCCCGTCACCGGGGCGCATCCGTGGCGGAGGCCGCCTCCCCGACCTCGCCGCCGACCTGACCGGAGGTCCCCGCCTGGTAGGAAGGGCGGGGAAACGCCACGAAGGGAGAGGCCTGTGCCCACAGCCCACGTCAACGGGATCGACATCGAGTACACCACGGAGGGCGACCCCTCGGACCCGCCGCTGTTGCTCGTGATGGGACTCGGCGGCCAGCTGACTGCGTGGCCCCAGGGGTTCGTCGACGGACTGACCCGGCGCGGGTTCTTCGTCATCCGCTTCGACAACCGCGACTGCGGCCTCTCGACCAAGTTCGAGGGCACGCCCGACTTCATGGCGCTGTTCGCGGGCGACCCCGCCTCCGCGCCCTACCGGGTCGAGGACATGGCCGATGACGCCGCCGCCCTGCTCACCGAGCTCGGCATCGCCAAGGCGCACGTCGTGGGGGTCTCCATGGGCGGCATGATCACCCAGGGGCTGGTGATCGACCACCCTGACCTCTTCCTCTCCGCCGCCTCCATCATGTCGACCACGGGTGACCGCTCGGTGGGGACGCCCACCGGGGAGGCGGCCACCGCGCTGCTGCGACCGCCGGCGACGAGCCGTGACGAGGCGATCGCGGCGAGCCTCGAGGGCAGCAAGGTGATCGGGTCGCCCGGGTACCCGACGGACGAGCGCATCCTCCTGGAGCGGGCCGGCGCCGCCTACGACCGCTCGTACTGCCCCGACGGCACGGCCCGCCAGCTTGCGGCCATCCTCGGGTCACCCGACCGCACCGAGGGGCTCCACGGCGTGCGCCTGCCGTTCCTCGTCGTCCACGGGGAGGCCGACCCGCTGGTGGTGCTCAGTGGCGGGCAGGCGACGGCGGCCGCGGTGCCCGGGTCGAAGCTGATCACGATCCCCGGCATGGGCCACGACCTGCCCGAGGCGCTGTGGGGCACCGTCACCGACGCCATCGTCGCCAACACGGAGCTCGCCGCGGTCTAGGCCCTCAGGCGTCGAGGGCGTTGGCCGCCGCCACCGAGGCGAGCCAGGACGCGCTCGGCTTGGGCGTCCGGGCGAACGTGGCACGGTCGACGGCGACGATCCCGAAACGGGGCCGGTAGCCGAGCGCCCACTCGAAGTTGTCGAGCAGCGACCAGTAGGTGTAGCCCCCGACGTGCACGCCCTCGTCAATGACGTCGAGCACACCCGAGAGGGCCTGGCGCACGTAGTCGATGCGCTGTTCGTCGTCGGTGGTGCCGATGCCGTTCTCCGTGACGAGCAGCGGCGTCGAGCGGCCGGTGTACTCCCAGGCCCGCCGGAGGCAGTTGGCGAGGGACGCCGGGTAGAACTCGTAGCCCATGTCGAGAACGGGCACCCCGTCCTCGTAACCGGCCCAACCGTCGGGGCCGATGAGCATGCGGGTGTAGACCTGCACGCCGATGAAGTCGTCGCCGCCCGTTGCGTCGAGGAAGACGTCCTCGGCGTGGTGGCGGATGCTCTCGAGCTTCTCCTCTCCGCCCGGGGCCGCCTGGTAGTCGGTCATGGAGAGCGTCAGGCCGACCGGCACCCCGGGTGCGCCGGCGCGGATGGCCTCGACGGCCGCCCGGTGCCCCTCCGCGAGGTGCGCCGCGACCCGGCGGGACAGGTCGACGTCCGTCTTGCCCGGCGGGAACATGCCGGCGTGCCAGCCCATGGTGGCCACGATGTTCGGCTCGTTGACCGTGCAGGCCCGTGTCATCACGTCGCCCAGCTCCTCGGCCACCACGGCGCAGAACCGGCCGAAGCGCTCGACGGCGGCGCCGGTCTCCCAGCCCCCCAGCGCGGTCAGCCAGAGCGGCGTCGTGAAGTGGTGGAAGGTGACGACGGGATCGACCCCGCGCCGGCGTAACCCCAGGCACTGGCGGCGGTAGTGGGCCAGGGCGGCTCGGGAGATCTCGCCCTCGGCGGGTTCGATCCGGCTCCACTCCACCGAGAACCGGTAGGTGTCGAGCCCGAGCCCCGCCACGAGGTCGGCGTCCTCCTCCCAGCGCTCCCAGGAGTCGCAGGCGTCGCCCGACGAGTCGGTGCAGCCCGAACCCGGCGTGTGCTCGAAGGCCCACCAGTCGTTGTTGGTGTTGCCACCCTCGATCTGGTGGGCCGCGGTCGCCGTGCCCCACGTGAAGGCCTCGGGGAATCGTCGCCCCTTTGCCGACCCTGCCATGCGCCCCTCCCCGTCTTCGCGTCCCGGGCGGCACGGTATCGTTCCCTGACGATGGCGTCACATTCCTTGCCGACCACCCACGTCCCGGATTCGGAGCGGCCGCAACCCGCCGCGCCGTCCGCCGGGTCGCCCGGCGCATCCGAGGCGCCCATGGTCGAGGCGCACGGGTTGGTCAAGCGGTTCGGTGACTTCGTCGCCGTGGACGGCGTCGACTTCAGCATCGCCCGGGGCGAGTCGTTCGGCTTCCTGGGGCCGAACGGGGCGGGCAAGACGTCGACCATGCGGATGATCTCGTGCATCAGCCCGTTGAGCGGTGGCACGTTGCGGGTCCTCGGCATGGATCCTTTGAAGGACGGCGCGCGCATCCGCGCCCGGATGGGGCTCGTCCCCCAGGAGGACTCGCTCGACCTGGAGCTGACGGTGCTCGACAACCTGATGATCTACGGGCGCTACTTCGACATGCCCAAGAAGGTGATCAGGGAGCGGGCCGAGCAGCTGCTCGACTTCGCCCAGCTGACCGAGCGGGCCAACGACCGCGTCGACCCGCTCTCGGGCGGCATGAAGCGGCGGCTGACCATCGCCCGTGCGCTCATCTCCGATCCCGACCTGCTGATCCTGGACGAGCCGACCACCGGGCTCGACCCCCAGGCCCGCCATCTGCTCTGGGATCGCCTGTACCGCCTCAAGCAGGACGGGGTCACGCTCGTGATCACGACCCACTACATGGACGAGGCCGAGCAGCTCTGCGACCGGCTCGTCGTCATGGACAAGGGGCGCTTCGCCGCCGAGGGCACGCCGCGCCAGCTGATTGAGGCGTACGCCACCAAGGAAGTGGTGGAGCTGCGCTTCGCGCCCGGCGAGCACGAGGACGTCGCGCCCTCACTGGTCGCGCTGGCCGAGCGCCAGGAGGTGCTGCCCGACCGGATCCTCCTCTACACCGACGACGGCGACGCTGCGCTGGCCGAGGTCGCCCGCATGGGGCACGTGGCCCGGAGCACGCTCGTCCGGCGTTCGACGCTCGAGGATGTGTTCCTCCGCCTCACCGGCCGCACGCTGGTCGACTGAACCGATGACGGCGGTGAGCGGCGCGGGGGCGCCCGGGGGGACGACGCTGTTCCGTCACGGTGAGGACGTGACGGCCCGTCGGATGGCGACACCCATGTGGCTGCGCGCCGCACGCTACTGGGGCTACCAGTACAAGCGGACCTGGCGCAGCTCGGTGGTGACCAGCTTCCTCATCCCGGTGCTCTACCTGGCGGCCATGGGGGTCGCACTGGGCTCGCTGATCGACAAGCACTCGCACGGCGTGGACGGCGTCACCTACGTGGCGTACCTGGCGCCGGGATTGCTGGCCGGCACCTGCATGCAGATCGGGACCAACGACGCCACCTACCCGGTCATGGGCGCCATCAAGTGGATGCGGACCTACCTCGCGCAGCTGGCCGCGCCGCTCGGCGTCTACGACGTGCTGCTCGGGCACCTGGCCTGGATCGCGGCCCGCCTGGCCATCGTCGTGTCCATCTACCTGGCGGTGATGGCCGCCTTCGGGATCGTCTACTCGCCCTGGGCCCTGGTGGCCCTGCCGGCCGGCGTCCTGACGGGCGTCGCGTTCGCCGCGCCGGTCGCCGCCTTCGCGGCCACCCAGGACAAGGACTCGGCCTTCTCGACGCTGTACCGGTTCGCCATCATCCCGATGTTCCTCTTCTCCGGCACCTTCTTCCCCGTCTCACAGCTGCCGGAGTGGCTCCAGGTCGTGGCCTACGCCACTCCGCTGTACCACGGGGTCACCCTCTGCCGGGACCTCACGCTCGGGCAGGTCGGGTGGGCCGATGTGGGTCATGCGGCGTACCTGTGCGCGCTGGTGGCGGTGGGCTACGCCGCGGCCCGGCGCACCTTCGCACGGCGGCTGGTCGTATGAGGGGCGAGGTGGGCAGCACGGGGACGGCCACCGTCGACCGTCGCCCGCCCGGGGTGGCGGCGCGCATCACACCGCTGGCCTTCCTCGGCGGCCGGCATGCCTCGCGGGTGCTCGAGCGCAACATCCTGGTGTACCGCCGCTCGTGGATCTTCATCGTCTCGGGCTTCTTCGAGCCGCTCTTCTACCTGCTCTCCATCGGGCTGGGCCTGTCCCATCTCGTCGGGCCGATCCCCGTCGACGGCCGGCTGGTGCCCTACACGGCCTTCGTCGCCCCGGGGCTGCTCGCCTCCTCGGCCATGAACGGCGCCATGCTCGACTCGACCTTCCTGGTCTTCTTCAAGCTCAAGATCGCCAAGACCTACGACGCCATGCTGTCGACGCCGCTCGGCGTGGGCGACGTGGCGCTGGGTGAGCTCAGCTGGTGCGTGCTCCGCGGCGCGTTGTACTCCGCCGCCTTCCTCGCCATCATGGCCATGCTGGGCTACATCGTCTCGCCCTGGGCGGTGCTGTGCTGGCCGGCGGCGGTGCTGATCAGCCTGGCCTTCGCCGCCGCCGGCATGGCCGGCACCACCTACATGCGGACCTGGCAGGACTTCGACATGGTGTCGCTGGCCTTCATCCCCCTGTTCCTCTTCTCGGCCACCTTCTACCCGATCACCGTGTACCCGGGCTGGCTGCAGGCCGTCGTGCGCTGCACGCCGCTCTATCAGGGGGTGGTGCTCGTCCGCGCCGCCGACCTGGGTGTCTTCAGCTGGACCCTCCTGGGCCACATCGCCTACCTGGTGGTCATGGCCACGGCCGGGGTGATCATCACCAGGCGCCGGCTGGGGCTGCTGCTGCTGCCGTGACGGGGCGACCCGGGGGGCCGGTACTCTACGGCCGATCTCCCAAGAGCCAGAGGACCCGACCCAATGAACATCGTGGTGAGCAACGTCAAGGGCGGGGTCGGNNCGACGGCGGAGTGGTACGAGACCGATCCCTTCGAGGGGGTCGAGCTGATTGAGGGCCCTTCGGTCCGCACGGTCACCAAGGCGATGAACCAGGACGACGGCATCGTCGTCGTCGACACCCCGCCCGGTGAGGGGAACGTCGTGCAGGCGGCCCTGGCCCGGGCCGNNGCCGGCGGGGTCGAGCCCAACCGCGTGGTGACCACCCTCGAGATGACGCCGCGCAACATTCCCGCCGGCGTGGTCATCTGCTCGGCCCGCCTCGGCACCAACGACCTGGAGGCCACCATCGAATGGTGGACCGAGTTGAAGGTGCCGGTCTGGGGCATCGTGCCCGAGCGCGTCTCCATCGCCAGCGGCCCGGCCGCCGGACTGTCGAGTGAGGGCCTCGAGCACTACGGCAAGGTGCTCAAGAGGGCGACCAGCANNACGCTGGGACAGCCCGAACTCGTCGGCCTCTTCGAGCATGGCGGCGTAGAACTCGCAGGCCACCACGGCGGACTGCGGCAGCACGAGGGTCCAGTCGTAGAACTCGACGTCGTTGTCGACCGCGCCCTGCCACATCTCGTCCATGCCGGGGCCGAGGCCGTTGAAGCGAGTCCCGATCTCGGAGATCAGCACGGAGAGCCGCTCGGGCAGCGCGGGCGCGCGCGGCGAGCTGTCGGCCCGCTCCTTCATCAGGCGGAGCTCACGGAACAGTGCCTCGTATTCCTCGCTCGACTTCTGCAGCAACGCCACCGGAATCCCGATCAAGCGGACCCCGACGTCGGGTGACTCGTCGGACTCGCCGGGGAGACCGCCCTGGGTGATCCCGGTCAGGTCGAAGCGGAAGCTCCCGTCCGACACGCTGGTCGGCGACACGGGGAATTCGACCGGCAGCTCGAACCACACGATCTTCCCACCCGCGACGGCCTGCACCCCCCAGTTCGACGCGAGCGAATTGAAGAGCGTGAGGCCCCGCCCGGTTGCCGCGTCCCTCCCGTACTCCTTCAGCGCCGGGAACGCGGGGTTCCCGTCGGCCACGTCGACCCGGATGCGGTCCGGGAGGATGTGCAACGTGATGCACAAGGGAGTCGCGGCATGGAGCACCGCGTTGGTGACCAGCTCGGAGGTGAGGAGTGCGGCGTAGTCGGTCACTTCGGAGGGCAGGTCGTGCAGGTGCGCGGCAATCCAGTGGCGCGCCACGGGAGTGCTCTCCACGACGGGGTCCAGGTTCAGCGTCGACATGCCACCAGTTGTCGTACCCACGGGCCCTGCGGCTAAGCCTTCCTCCGTGGCGCCGGTGAAATTGAGGCACAGGACGACGACGTCGTCGATGCGCTCTTCCGTGCCCAGCATGGACGCGAAGGTCACCGCGGGGTGGTCGGGCCAACCCGCTCGGGCAATCTCCATTGCGGTGGTCGCCAGGCGCTCCATGCCGTCGGTGATCAGCTCGCCGCGGCGCTCTATCAGTCCGTCGGAGTACATCACGAGCGAGTCGCCGCGTTCGAGCACCACCTCGTCGCGCGGTCGCGGGTCCCGGGCCAGGCCGGCCGCGATCAGCAATGAGCGCTGCATCGGGCAGAAATCCGCGCTGCCGTCGGCGCGGACGACCAGCGGCGGCGGGTGCCCGGCGTTGCTGAGGACGACGCGCCCGGTCGACGGGGAGATCGTGCCGACAACGGCGGTCGCCACCCGGTCCTCAATCAGGGCGTCGAAGAGCCCGTCGAGCGACGAGAGCACTTCGGCCGGCGACTGTCCGGCCACCGCATAGGCACGGATCGCGCTGCGCAGCTGGCCCATGAGCGCCGCCGCCGCGGCGCCCTTGCCCATGACGTCGCCAACGCTGAAGAAGATGACGTCGTCGCCGAGCGCGAAGACGTCGTACCAGTCGCCGCCGGCATAGGTGCCGGCCACGCCGGCCCTGTACTCGGCGTCGAGCGCGAGACCCTCGACCTCCGGAAGCGAGTCGGGGAGCACGGCGCGCTGCAAGACCTCGGCGACGATGTGCTCGCGCTGGAACCGCGTCGCGTTGGACAGCGCGACGCCGGCTCGGCTCGCCACCTCGGTGGCCAGGGAGACGTCGTCGGCCTCGAACAGCCGGCCCGGCCCGTCGATGAAGGTCATGACGCCGATGACGTCCCCGTCAGCCGTGAGTGGCACGGCGAGGGCCGTCGAGGCGGTGCGCGGTGCGGTCTCGTCCAGGCCGAGGTCGAGGGGGGCGAGCTGCGTGCGCCCGGTGCGGTAGGCGACGGCGGCCGGCGAGTCGGAGTCGAAGGGCACGTGTTCGCTGCCGGTGCCCAGGGCAGCACCCGGGCGCGCGGGCGCGCTCGGTTCGTGGACGTCGAGCCGCACGAGCCCGCTGTCACCCGGGACCTGTACGACGCACGAGTCGGCGAGCCTGCCCTCCACCAGGCTCATCGTCCGCCGGATCACCGTCGTGGGCTCCAGGCTCGAGCTCAACAGGCGCGTCACCTCGGAGAGCAGCGACAGGCGCTCACGGCCCGCCTCCGCCGCGCGCAGCGCCTCGCGCGCGTGCTCGAAGACCTGGGCCCGCTCCAGGGCCTGGGCCGTCAGCCCGGCCAGGGTGGACACGAAGCGAAGGTCGGGCTCGAGCGGTTCGGCCCCGGCCACGAAGGCCAGGGACAGGACCCCGAGTGGCCCGATGCTCCCGACGAGCGGTTCGGTCACGACCGTCACCGGCTGGCCCAGGTCGCGCAGCGCCCGCGGCACGAGCTCGGCCGCCATGTCCCCGTCCCCGTCGCCGTCGCCGTGCGCGTCCACCGTGACCACGTCGGTGCGCCCTTGGGCGAAGCAGGCGCCCGCACGGCTGCCGTCGACGGGCACCATCCCGCGGGAGAGGAGCGCCGGGTGCCCGCTGCTGGCGAGACACGAGAGGGCGCGCTCACCAGCGGCCGGGACGCGCACGACGGCGGACTGCGCACCGAGAGCACGACGGCCACCGGCGATTGCCGCGTGGGCCACGTCGCCAGGTGTGGTGGCGGCAGCCAGGGCAGAGCTGAGCTGGTGGAGGTGCTGGCTGCGCTCCAGGTTGACGAGCTCTGTGAGCGTGAGCCGGGCCCGCTCCACGGCCTGGGCCGCCGCGCCGGTGATGGTGAAGAGGAAGCTGTGGTCGGGATCCGAGATCTCGCGGTCGTGGGTCCAGTGCACGATCACGGCGCCGATGGTGTGGTCGGACACGACCAGCGGGACGATGGCCAGGGAATGGAAACGGGTGGAGCCGAGCGCCGCGGCGACGTCGGGTCTTTGCCGTCGGAGCTCCTCGGACGACTCCACGAAGAGCGCGACGTTGTCGCCCAGCACGGGACCGTCCGGCTGCAGCGCGTTGAGCACCCCGTCAATGGGCTCGTCGGGCTGATAGCCGAAACGGCGCAGCGTCCGGAGCCGGCCTCGCTCGGCGCTGATGGCAAAGGTGGCGGCGTCGACGCGCAGCTCGTCGCGCAGGGCGGCGAACACGGCGTCGGCCACCTGGGCCGGATCGGCGGCCGTCGTCAGGGCCCGGGCCATCGCCTGCATGCGCTGCGCCGTCTCGGCCGCCACGCGCCGCCGCCGCTCGGTCCTGGTCTCCGACCGGGCGGTCCACAGCTGGACGTTGCGCTGGCCACGCAGGTACGAGATCCACATCGCCACGGCCGTCGCGGCCAGCTGGGTCACGACGCGGAGCGTGTGGTTGAGTTCGCCGTAGCTGTGGGGAGGGGTGCTGATGACCAGCGCGAAGAACGCGGCCAGGAGCCCGACGATCAGGACGCGCGACGGCCGGGCGAACGCGGCGGCGATGAAGGGCGCAATGGCCAGGAAGCCGACCAGGGACACGTTCCCCCCGTAGACGGCGAAGACGATCGCCACGGTCGACACCCACAGGAGCGCCATGAGCGTCGCCACCGCCTCGGCGCGATCGGCGCGGTGAGCCTGTGGCGTGGCCTGAAGCTCCTCTTCGCCTGGTTCAGGCACGGTCTCTCCCGTTCACCGCCGCGGGCTCGTCGCCGAAACGCTATTCCGCCCCCCGGCCGCCGGGGGCATGTTCCGCGCTGCACCGGGGTTGTGCCCGGTTTTCTACCCGTGTGTGATGCCGGGGAAACCCCCGAGGTTTAGGTTGGGCGCACCGGGGCTATAGACCGCAATGGCCAATCGGCATTGCACAACGCCCGGGACCGACCCGGGTCATCTTGCGGGACGCAGGAGGGTGGAGTGGACCAGGAGTTCCAGATAGAGGAGCGGGCGGGCACGGCGCCGCCGGTCATCGCCGTCAGCGGTGAGATCGACGTGGCCACGGCCCCGCAGCTTCGCGAGTGCCTGCACCGCGTCATCGCCGAGGGGGAGTCGACCATCGTCCTCGATCTCCTCGGGGTGACCTTCCTCGACTCCACCGCGCTCGGCGTGCTGGTCGGCGCGCTCAAGCGCTGCCGGGAGGTGGGCGGCGACCTGCACCTCGTCGTGGCGGATCCCAGGATCGTCAAGATCTTCGAGATCACCGGGCTCACCAGTGTGTTCACCATCGCCGACTCGGCCCAGGCCGCAGGCGCATCGTGACCGACCCGACCGACACGCTCGCGACAGGTGACCGCATTGAGCTGCGGTTCCCGGCGCGCGGCGACCTGATCGTGCTGGCGCGGCTCGTGACGAGCGCCATCTCGGCCCGCGCCGGCTTCGACATCGAGGAGCTCGAGGATCTGCGGCTCGCCGTGGGCGAGCTCTGTCTGCTCACCCTGCACGGCAGCGACGGGCGGTCCGGGGTCCTGTGCCTGGAGCTCACGGTGCTGGGCGACGCCATCGGTGTGGTCTGCACCCTCGAGCGGGCGACCGCGGCCGACGTGGCCGGGCCCGAAGGCGAGGAGATCGTCTTCCTCAGCGAGCAGATCCTCGACGCGCTGGTGGACGAGCACGGGAGGGAGAGCCACGACGGCTTCGTGCGTACGTGGTTACGCAAGCGCCGAGGAGGGCATGCGGAGTGACGGTGGGCCGGGAACACGATCCCGGGCCACAGTCCGACGCCTCGGGAACTGAGAGCCCATCCCTCACTCCGGCCGCACGTGAGGAGCTGATCACCTCGAACCTGGGGCTGGCCCACCAGCTCGCTCGGAGGTTTCTCCATCGCGGCGAGCCACTGGACGACCTGGTGCAGGTGGCGTCGGTGGCCCTCGTGAAGTCGGTCGACCGCTTCGATCCCTCGCGCGGTGTGGACTTCGCCGCGTTCGCGACCCGGACGATCATCGGTGAGCTGAAGCGGCACTTCCGGGACAAGGGATGGGCCGTGCGCGCCAGCCGTCGGGTGCAGGAGCTCTACCTCGAGCTCGGACACGCCACGGGCACCCTCGTGCAGCAGCTCGGCCGCAACCCCACCGTCGCAGAGCTGGCCGAGGCGACCGGCGCGTCCGAGGAGGCCGTGATTGAGGCCATCGAGGCCGGCCAGGGTTACCGCGCCGCGTCCATCGATGCCTCCGAGAGCGAGGACGATCCACTCTCGGCGCGCCTCGGCGAGCACGACGGCAACTACGACTCGGTGGAGGACCGGGCCCTCCTCGGCCCGGCGCTCGCCACCCTCCCGCCACGCGAGCAGTCGATCCTGCGGATGCGCTTCGTCGACGGGCTGACGCAGTCCGAGATCGCCGTGGCGGTCGGCGTCAGCCAGATGCACGTGTCGCGGCTGCTCTCCTCCAGCCTCCAGAAGCTCCGGGAGGGCATCGAACAGGCCGGCTCCAAGCGCACCTGAGCGACGAAATCAGGCACGCAAGGCCAGGTTGGCGTATGAAAAGAGGATGAAGATTCCTGATCACGGACTCGATCAGTAATCTTCTGTCGAAATTCCGGCGCCGGTTGAGTATGGTGCAGAACCATTCCCAGGAGAGAACAGGGGGTGGCCGTGGTACATCTCGATGCTTCGCTGGCTGAAAAGGGTGATTCGGGGGAATCAGGGGAAAAAGGCCTGAAGGAGGGAGCCCTCGGCTTCGTCTCCTCGGTGGTGGTGGGTGTCGCCTCTACCGCTCCGGCCTACAGCCTCGCCGCCACGTTGGGCTTCGTGGTCATCGCCATCAACGGGTTGCAGGCGCCGATCATCACGATCATCGCCTTCGTCCCGATGCTCTTCATCTCCTACGGGTACAAGGCGCTGAACAGCGCCGACCCCGACTGCGGCACCACGTTCACCTGGGGCGCCCGGGCCTTCGGGCCGAAGACCGGCTGGTGGGGCGGCTGGGGGATCGTCGCCGCCGACATCTTCGTGATGGCCAGCCTGGCCCAGATCGCCGGGCAGTACGTGTTCCTCCTCTTCGGCGCCAACGGCATCGGCCAGAACCCCAACAGTGGGTGGGTGCTCCTCGTCGGCGTGATGTGGATCGTGTTGATGACCGCCATCTGCTACGTGGGGATCGAGATCTCGGCCAACTTCCAGAAGGCGCTGCTCGGAATCGAGATCACCATGTTGCTGGTGTTGTCGGTGGTCGCGCTGTACAAGGTCGGAGCGGGCACGGCCCCGGTGGGTCACCTCACTCCCACCTGGTCCTGGTTCAACCCCTTCGCCGTACCCAACCCGGAGAGCTTCCTGGTCGGCTTCACCCTCATGCTCTTCATCTATTGGGGGTGGGACACCGCGGTGTCGGTCAACGAGGAGACCAAGGAGCGCGACAAGATCCCGGGCCGGGCCGCCGTCACCTCCACGCTCATCCTCCTCGCCACCTACGCCGTCGTCATCATCGCCACGCAGTCCTACGCCGGCATCGGTACGCACGGGGTCGGCCTGGAGAACCCCAACCACGCCGGCGACGTGCTGTCGGTCCTCGGAACCTCCATCTTCGGCACGTCGGGTTTCGGGAGCTTCCTCTCCAAATTGCTCCTCCTCATGGTCCTGAGCTCGGCCGCGGCCTCGACCCAGACCACCATTCTGCCGACGGCCCGGACCACGCTGTCGATGGCGGTGTTCAAGGCCATACCGAACTCGTTCTCCAAGATCCACAAGCGGTTCCTCACGCCGACCGTGTCGACGGTCACCATGGGCGTCGTCTCGATCGTGCTGTACGTCGTGCTGAACTCCGTGTCCAATGGCAACGCCGTGATCGAGGACTCGGTCTCGGCCATCGGCGTCTGGATCGCCTTCTACTACGGGCTCACCGGCCTGTCGTCCTTCTGGTACTACCGCAGCACCCTGGGCGAGAGCGCCAAAACGCTCTGGCTGCGCGGCATCCTGCCCCTGATCGGGTGGGCGATGCTGTGGTTCGCGATGTTCTGGGCGTTCTGGTACTACTGGCACCCCACCAACTGCTACACGTTCTGGACGATCCCGGGCATCCACTGGGAGGTCGGGGGCGTGTTCCTGCTCGACGCCGGCAGTGTCCTCCTCGGGATCATCCTCATGGTCGTCTACGCCCGGATGCGCCCGGCGTACTTCCGCGGCGAGGTCCTCAACCGCGACACCCCCACCCGGGTGCCCCAGGACATCGGCACGCCGGTCGGCCTGTTCGGGATCGAGCCCAACGAAGAGGCAGAGCAGCAGACCGAGCCGAAGCCGGGGTAGCGGCCGCCCGCCTCGGTGCCCGAGCGGACCGGCGACGCGTTCCATTAGACCGTGTGACGGCCGGGACGCGGCCCGACAGACCGAGGTGGAGGTTCCATGACGAAGAGGCTGGAAGGGACGGTCGCGCTGGTGACCGGCGCGAGCAGCGGCATCGGCGAGGCCACGGCCGCCGTGCTCGCCGAGGAGGGTGCGACCGTCGCCCTGGTGGCCCGGCGCCGCGACCGGCTCGAGGCCCTGGCCGAGCGGGTCGGGGGAGCGGGCAAGGCGCTCGTGATCGAGGCGGACATCTCCGACCTGGAGCAGGCCCAGCGCGCCGTGGCCACGGCGGTTGCCGAACTGGGCCGCCTCGACACGCTCGTCAACAACGCGGGCGTGATGTTGCTCGGGCCGATCGTCGACGCTCCGATCGAGGAGTGGCAGCGCATGGTCAACCTCAACGTGCTGGGACTCCTGTACTGCACGCACGCCGCGCTGCCGCACCTCCTGTCGGCTGCCGACTCCGAGCCGCGCTCGGTGGCCGACGTCGTGAACGTGAGCTCCGTCGCCGGCCGGGTGGCCCGCCTGAACAGCGGCGTCTACAACGCGACCAAGCACGGCGTCGGTGCCTTCAGCGAGTCCCTGCGCCAGGAGGTGACGACCCGGCACGTCCGGGTCACGCTCATTGAGCCGGGGGCGACGGCCACCGAGCTGGCCTTCCACAACCGGCCGGAGATCCTGGAGGGCATGGCACAACAGTTCGCCGGCACCGAGATCATGCAGGCCGAGGACATCGCGGAGAGCATCCGGTACGCGGTCACACAGCCGCGGCGCGTGGCGGTGAACGAGATCCTGATCCGACCGACCGAACAGGAGCGCTGACCGGCGGGCGTGGCGTTCGCCGCGACGAAGGAGGAGTGACCCATGGATCTCGAGCTGGCCGGCAAGGTCGTGCTCATCACGGGCGGCACGGACGGGCTCGGTCTCGCCCTCGCCGGCCAGCTGGCCTCCGAGGGCGCGTCGGTCGCCGTCTGCGGTCGCGACGAGGCGCGGCTGCGCTCGGCTGAAGCCACGGTGCGGGATGCCGGCGGGGACGTGCTGGCGCAGCGCGCCGACGTGTCGTCGCCGGCTGACCTGGCGGCGCTGGTCGAGGCCGCCGTGGCCCGGTGGGGCCGCATCGACGGCGTGGTGCACAATGCCGGCCGCGCGTCGGGGGGCACTCTCGAGTCGATCGACGACGCCACGTGGGAGTCCGACGTCCAGCTCAAGCTGATGGCGGCGGTGCGGCTGACGCGCCTCGCGCTGCCCCACCTGCGGGCCAGCCGGGGGGCGGTCCTGTTCACCCTGGCCATGGCGGCCAAGGCACCCGGTGCCCGGAGCGAGCCCAGCTCGGTCACGCGTGCCGCCGGCATGGCGCTCATGAAGGCGCTCTCCAAGGAGCTTGCGCCCGACGGCATCCGGGTCAACGCCGTACTGATCGGGCTGATAGAGAGCGGGCAGTGGGTCCGAGGCGCGGCCGCCTCCGGACAGAGCGAGGGGGAGTTCTACGAGCGCCTCGCCAAGGACTCCGGGATCCCGCTGGGCCGCATCGGGCGCGCCGAGGAGTTCGCCGACCTGGGTTGCTTCCTCCTCTCGGCCCGTGCCTCGTACCTGACCGGCGCCGCCGTCAACCTGGACGGTGGCCTCTCACCCGTCGTCTGAGCTGCCTACTCGTTGTAGCCGACGGTGTCCGTGGCGTCGCCCTCGCCGCCCGGGGTGAGGCCAATGGCGTAGCCGTCGATTTTGTCGACGCGGGTGAGCGCGTCGACGTGGGGCCGGCCCTGCCCGCCCCACTTGGCCTTGGCGGCCCGGCGCGCCGACAGCTCGTCGTCGGCGACCACGAACACCACCTCGTGGTCCTCGCCGACCCGGCCGGGGCCGAGGTCGCCGCCGAGGTAGGCCGCGTAGAGGTGCACGCGGGGCAGCGTAGCGAGTACGAAGGGGGCCATGAGCCCAGACACGCTGCAAGGCAGCACCATCGTCGTCACCGGCGTCACCGGCCAGGTGGCGCGCCCCCTCGCCCTCGCCCTCGCCCGTGACAACCGGGTGATCGGAGCCGCCCGCTTCTCTGACGAAGCGGCGCGCGCCGAGCTGGAGGCCGCCGGAGTCGAGTGCGTGCCGGTGGACCTGGTGAGCGGTGA
>PMPX01000300.1 GCA_003169235.1 Acidimicrobiaceae bacterium
CCTCTCGATATTGAAACGCTCCGGGTCGTCCCAATGGCGCTCGTCGCGATTCGCGGACGCATAGCTCGCCAGGACTCGGGCTCCGACCGGGAGCTCCACTCCGCCGATCTCCACACTCCGCGTGGTCACCCGGGTGAAGCCGGTCACCGGGCTCTCCAGACGGAGCGCCTCCTCGAAGGCCTGCCTGGCACGTCCGGGATCTTCCCGGAGGCGCTGCCACTGCTCCGGATGGGTGGCGAACAACCAGACGGCGTTGCCGAGGCCGCTGATCGTCGTGTCGAGGGAGGGGCCGAGGTAGTCGATGATGGCCATGGGGCACTGGCCGGCGTCGAGGTCGCCCCGAGCAACGGCGTCGAGGATGCCGGCCGCCATCGACCCCTTCGGCAGCTCGCTGGAGGCGACCTCCTCGGCGAACACGGCCATCTCGACGATGCCCGCCGCTGCTGCGTTGGTTCGATCGTTGGGCGGCCCGAACCCGTTGAAGGTGGCCGCTGCCCAATCGAGCAGCTTCTCGCGGCCGTGCTCGGGCCACCCGAGGAGGTCGGGAACCCAGGTGGTCGGAAGTACCTCTGCCAGGTCCGGCACGGCATCGACCGCACCCAACTCGACCAGACGCTCGGCGAGCGCCGCCGAACGCTCGTCAGCCTGTGGTCGCAACTCGGCGAGCGCCTTCGGGGTCAACGGCCGACCGATCACACTGCGCAGGCGCCGATGGTCGCCACCGTCGCTCATGAGCGTCGTGCCCCGACCCAGCTCGTTCAAGACGTCGTTGAGGCCGACTCCCAGACCCGAACAAAAGGTCTCCGGATCGGCCAGGACCGCCCGCACGTCCTCGTAGCGCGCCACTGCGTAGACGCCATGTGCCTCGAGCCAGACGACCGGACCGAGATCCCGCAGGGCCTGGTAGTGCTCGTAGGGCTCGGCGAGTGCGTCGTCGCTGTACAGGTCGGCGTCGTAGGAAGGAATCGACCCGGTGCCGCTCATGGCACGAAGAGCATGGAGATCACGGCGTCGACGTGGCGCTCGACCTCGGACGGATCGAGCGGGTCGACGCCGGTCAGGAGCCGGCACTCGGGCGCCAGAACGAAGATGGTCGCCGCCGCCCCGGTCAACAGGTAGTAGAGGTGTGCGGCGGAGACGTCGCGCACCTTGCCGGCTGCTTTGAGCGGTTCGAGCAGCGCCACCGCCCCCTCGTAGAGCGGACGGATGTGTTGCGCGACCAGCCAGGCGAGCCGGTCACCCTCGGACTTGCACTCCTGCATGATGATCCGGTGCAGCTGGGGGTGGGCCGCCGAGAAGCGGACGAAGTCCGCGACCACCAGCTTGGCCACCGCCTCGTCCTCGACCCCACGGAGTCCGGCGACGCGCTCGGCCAGGGAACCGGCCAGGTCCTCGAAGAGCTGCCCGACGGCCGCCCGCCACAGCTCCTCCTTGGTTCCGAAGTGATAGGTGAGCAGAGGCTGCTGCACGCCCGCCTTCTCGGCGATGAGGCGGGTGCTCGCACCCTCGAACGACCGCTCGGAGAACAGGTCGAGGGCAGCGAAGAGGATCCGCTCCCGGGTGGCGTCGGCCGAGGGCCGCTGCACCCGCTCCTCGACGGTTCTGGCTGCCACGACACCACCCTATTCGATTGAACTATCTTCTTGCAAGTTTATTGTTCAATCGATTAAACTCCGTATCCCAGGTCCGATCGGGATCTGCGAGGTTGGGGGACGAGGAGAGCACATGTTCCGACTGGTCAATGTCGAGGGTCGGCCCGCCCTCGAGCACGGGGGCGGCTTCTACGACGTGGCGCGGCTGGCCGACGACGACTCGCTCGCGACAGCGACGGCCTGCCTGGCTCGGTTCGAGGAGCTGCACGAGCTTGCCGGGCGCTGTGACGGAGCCGAGCCGGACGGACGGATCGACGAGGTCGTCCTCGGACCGCCGGTGCCCGACGCACGGCAGGTCTTCGGCATCGGCCTCAACTACAAGAGCCATGCCGAAGAGAGCGGGATGGAGCTGCCACCGGCACCTCTCACGTTCACGAAGTTCCCCAGCTGCCTGGCCGGACCGACGGCGGACGTCCCCTTGTCCGGTGCGGTCGTCGACTACGAGGCCGAGCTCGTGGTGGTGATCGGGCGGACCTGTCGCGACGTACGCGAGGAGTCCGCCTGGGAGGTGGTAGCGGGTGTCACCGCCGGCCAGGACATCTCCGACCGCGAGGTGCAGCTCACAGGCTCACCGCCGCAGTTCTGCTTAGGGAAGAGCTTCGGCGCCTACGGGCCCACCGGACCCGCCGTCGTTTCGATCGACTCCTTCGAGAACCCCGACGACATCACGCTGCGCTGCGAGGTGTGGGGCGAAGTCGTCCAGGAGTCCTCGACAGCCCAGCTCATCTTCGGAGTGCCAAAGCTGGTCTCGTACCTCTCCTCCATCTGCACGCTCTCGCCCGGCGACCTCATCTTCACCGGGACTCCCGACGGGGTGGGCATGGGGCGTGGCCGTTTCCTCTCCCCCGGAGACGAGATCGTGACCACCGTCGAAGGCGTGGGAGAGCTGCGCAACCGCTGCATCGGAGCACAAGGAGGGACACACTGATGGGACTGCACCGACTACTCGGCTTCACCGCCGCCGTTCCCGCCCCCAGCGCCCTGACCGCCTTCTACGGAGAACTGGGTCTCGGAGGGAGCCCCACGACGGGGTTCACGGGGAGCGACGGCGGTGCGTCCGTCCTTGTGGACGAGGGCGACTTCCGTCGGTTGATCCGGGTCGAGTTCGGCTGCCAAGGGCCCGAGGACATCGACGCGGCGGCGGCGCGGCTCACCGACGGCGGCGCCGCGCCGGTCGTCGGTGACGGCGAGCTACGGGTCGTCGACCCGGCCAGCCGGGTGGAGCTCGTCGTGCGCGTGGCCGATGTCGCCCCCACGCCGGCCCCCGCCTCGCTCGTGGTGCCGAACGCCCCCGGCGCCACCGTCCGGGCGGACGAGCGGGCGCCTGCCGTGTTCGCGGGGCCGCGACCACCGAGACGCCTCGGTCACCTGGTGATCGGCACACCCGCCCTCACCGAGACCCGGGACCTGCTCGTGCAGGGCCTCGGCCTCAAGCTGAGCGACGAGATCGACGGGGTCATCGCCTTCCTGCGGTGCTCGCCGGACCACCACAACGTCGCACTGGTCGAGTCACCCGTCCCACTCCTGCAGCACTACTCGTGGGAGTGCGACGACGTCGACCACGTGGGCCACAGCGCGTCGGCGTTGTTGCGGCCCGACCCGAGCCGTCACACCTGGGGGCTGGGCCGGCACTTCGCCGGCTCCAACTTCTACTGGTACCTCCGCGACCCGGCTGGCTCGTACCTCGAGCTGTACTCGGACCTGGACCAGATCCTTGACGATGAGGCCTGGGAGCTCCGTGGACGCACGCCGTTCGACTTCGAGCATGTCGCCAACTCGTGGGGGCCGGACCTCCCACTCGAGTTCATCGTCCCGCCAGACCTCGACCAGCTCCAGGCCGCGTGGGCCGAGCGGTGAGCGCCACGGTTCCCGACCGGGTCGACGTGGTGGTCGTGGGTGCGGGTCCGGTCGGCTGCGCGCTCTCTCTGCTCCTCGAGGCCCGGGATCGCAGCGTGCTCGTGGTCGAACGACACGTTGACCCGTACCCGCTGCCGCGGGCGGTTCACTTCGACGACGAGACGGCGCGGATCCTCCAAGCCTGCGGTCTGGGCGAGGAGCTGCCCGCGCTCTCCGAGCCGGCCACGACCTACGAGTGGCGCAACGGCGAGGGACTGCCCTTGCTGCGTTTCGAGACACCTGCACAGGGGCGCCAGGGCTGGCCGTCGGCCAACATGTTCAACCAGCCGGACCTCGAGGCCCGGCTCTTCGCCCGGGTGGAGGCCAGCGAGGGCCTCTCCCTGCTCTGGGGTCACGCCGTCGTCGATGCCGGTCAGGACGCCGATGGTGCCTGGGTCGGGATCGAGCCGGCTGACGGCGGCGCCAGCCGGCGCGTGCGCTCGTCCTACGTCGTGGGTTGCGACGGCGCCAACAGCACGGTGCGCGACCTGCTCGGCCTGAGCTTCGACGACCGGGGCTTCTACTTCGACTGGCTGGTCGTGGACGTCGCTCTCCACGAGCCACGGGTATTCGACCCCCCGAATCTCCAGGTGTGCGACCCCCACCGGCCCACCACCGTGGTCTCGGGCGGACCGGGCCGCCGACGCTGGGAATTCATGTGCCTTCCCGGCGAGA